>JAEUHB010000231.1 GCA_016794665.1 Opitutaceae bacterium | reverse complement strand
GCCGAGGCGGACTGCCGATCGTCGATTCGCTGGCGCTCGCTGCTACTTCACGATCTTGAGCACGCGGTCGTTGTAGCTGTCGGTGATGTAGAGCGTGCCGTCGCGGTGGACGGTCACGCCGTGCGGGCGGTTGAGCTCGGCCTTTTCGGGCGGGCCGCCCAGGCCGGCGGTGCCCTTCTTGCCCGTGCCGGCGACGCGCAGGATTTTCCCGGTGGCGGGCACGTAGCGGCGGATGAGGTGGTTCTCGGCGTCGGCGATGAGCACGGTGTCGTCGCGATCGATGCAGAGGTGCTTCGGGCCGTTCATCGTCGCGGCGAGCGCGTCGCCACCGTCGCCGGTGGCGCCCTTCTCGCCGGAGGCGTTGACGACCGTGCGGATTTTTCCGTCGCGGCCCACGACGCGGAGAGCGTGGCCGTTGCGCTCGAGGATGTAGAGATTGCCCTGGCGATCGAGGGCCGCGGCGCGCGGATCGGAGAGCGGGGCTTCCGTGGCGATGGCGCCATCGGCAGGGCGGCCCTTCGTGCCGTTGCCGGCGAGCACACGGGCGGCGCCGGACTTTAGGTCGACGGCATGCACGCGCGTGAGGTCCGCGACGAGGAGCTGCGTGCCGGTGAAATCGAGGGTGATGCAATACGGCCCGGCGGAGCGCGCGCGTGGCGGCGGGACGTTGAAGCCGGGGAGTGTGGTGACGGTCGCGGCGCCACTGGTGAGATTCACGCGGCGCACCCGGCCGTTCCACGTGTCGCCGATGAGCACGTCGCCGCCCGGGAGAACCGCGAGGTTGTGCGGGCCGTTGAACTGCGCGGCGAGGGCGGGGCCGCCGTCGCCGCTGTCGCCGGGCGCGGGTTGGCCGGCGACGTGCGTGAGGATGCCGCCGGCGTCGACCTTGAGCAGGCGGTTGCCGGTTACCATCTCGACGATGAAGAGGTTGCCCGCCGCATCGAACTCGGTGCCGAAGGGCTCGCGCAGCTTGGCCTGCGTGGCGGCGATGCCCGTGCGGTCGTCGGTGCCGCCGGCCACGAGCACGAGGCGTTCGGCGCGGAGCGGGAGGGCGGCGAGCGTGAGCGCCGCCAGGAGGAGCGGTAGGGCGGGGAGGCGGGAATGTTTCATGGGGAGGCGGGGAAGGCGGATAGGGTTGACGGTGCGCGCGGCCCGTCGCAAACCCCGATGCGAACCAACCCAAAATTCACCCATGAAAAAACTCGTTTCCCTCCTCCTCGCCGCGGCCGTGCTTGCGACCGCCGGATTCGCCGCCGATGGCGACAAAGCGGCCAAGAAGACCAAGGGCGCCGCGAACACCGCGCCCAAGACGGTCATCCACGTCGTGACCGTGAAGTGGAAGGCCGGCACCACCGAGGCGCAGATCAAGGCCGCGCTCGACGGCGCCCAGGCGCTGCCGAAGAGCTACCCCGGCATCACGCGCGTGTGGACCAAGACCTTCAAGGCGCAGGGTGACAAGACGCACGCCATCGTCATGGAGTTCGCCAGCGAGAAGGCCCTCGCGGACTACTCGGGCAGCGACGCGCAGAAAAAGTGGTATGAGGCCTACATCCCGATTCGCGACGCGAGCACGACTTTCGACATCACGAACTGAGCGAAGACGGCCCCGCTCTGAGGCCGTTAAACCGTGGCAGGGCGGTTCGGTGAACCGCGCTGTTGCCGTGGTCGGCGGCCGGTGAAGGGAACGTTGCCCGCAATTTCGGCTACAGCACCTTCCGTAGCACCGCCCACACGTTTTCCGCGACGATCTCCTGGCCGGCGGCGGTGGGGTGGATGCGGTCGGGTTGGTTGAGGCGCGGGTCGCCGCCGACGCCCTCGAGTAGGAACGGGATGAGCGCAGCGTCGGTTGTCGCGGCGAGCTCGGGGTAATTTTTCTCGAAGGCCCGCGCGAAGTCCGCGCCCATCGCGGGCGGCATTTGCATGCCGGCGATCACGAGCCGCGCGCGCGGGTATTTGGCGCGCACGCGGTCGAGGATTTTTTGGAGGTTGTCGCGCGTGACGGCGGGATCGACGCCGCGCAGGCCGTCGTTGCCGCCGAGCGCAAGCACGAAGACATCGATCGGCTGCCGCAGCACCCAGTCGATGCGGCGGAGGCCGCCGGCGGAGGTCTCGCCGCTCAGGCCGGCGTTGACGGTGCGCCACGAGAGGCCCGCGGCGTCGATTTTCCTTTGGATGAGCGCAGGGTAACCTTGGGACGAGGGATCATCGAGGCCGTAGCCGGCGGTCAGGCTGTCGCCGAAGAACACGATGGTGCGGGCGGGCGCGGCGGCCCAAACCGGGGCAACCACGAAACACACGAAAGCCACGAAAAGAAAACCGAGGCGGACTGAAGCGGCGGGGCGCGCGGGAAATGAAATGGGCATGGGTGCTCGATTTCGGGTGGTTCGTGTGTTTCGTGGGCGGCCTCTCATGAATGTTCCCTCGATGCTGAAAGTCCAGCGGCTCACCAAGACGTATGCGACCGCGGCCGGCCCGCTCACGGTGCTGCACGAGCTGGACTTCGACCTCGCGGCGGGCGCGACGCTCGCGATTGTCGGGCCGAGCGGCAGCGGCAAGACCACGCTCCTCGGCCTGTGCGCCGGCCTCGATCGGCCCAGCGGCGGGACGGTGGCGCTCGCGGGCGAGTCGATCGGCGAGCTGAGCGAGGATGCCCGCGCGCTGGTGCGAAACCGGCACGTGGGCTTCGTGTTTCAAAACTTCCAGCTCGTGCCGACGCTCACCGCGCTGGAAAACGTGCTCGTGCCCGTCGAGCTGCGCGGCGAAGGCGGCGCGGCCGCGGAGGCCGAGGCGCGCGGTCTGCTCGCGCGCGTGGGCCTGGGCGAGCGCTGCGACCACTACCCGGTGCAGCTCTCCGGCGGCGAGCAGCAGCGCGTGGCGCTGGCGCGGGCGTTCATGAACCGGCCGAAGATCTTGTTCTGCGACGAGCCGACGGGCAACCTCGACGGCGACACCGCGCACGCGATGGTGGATCTGATCTTCGGGCTGAACCGCGAGAAGGGCACGACGCTCGTGCTCGTGACGCACGACCTCGATCTCGCCGCGAAATGCCAGCGCGTGATCCGGCTCCGCAGCGGGGCGGTGGTGAGCGATGAGGTTTTGAACCACTGATTTTTTTGCCCACGAAACACACCAAATACACGAAACGAAAAGATCATGAACGACCTCATCCATGCGGAGGAATGCTACAAGATCGTCGGTGCCTGCTTCGAAGTCTACAAGGAGAAGGGCTGCGGTTTCCTCGAGGCGGTTTATCAGGAATGCCTGAAGCTGGAGTTTGGGCTTCAGGGCCTGACGTTTGAGGCGCAGAAGAGAATCTCATTGGGCTACAAGGGCCGGCCGTTGGAACAGCACTACGTCGCCGATTTCGTCTGCTACGACAAAGTGCTCGTTGAACTGAAAGCGGTGTCGCAAGTCACCGAGGAGCATCGCGCCCAAGTTATCAACTACCTCCACGCGACCGGCCATCGCCTCAGGCTGTTGGTGAACTTTGGCCACTACCCGAAGCTCGATTGGGAGCGTATCGTGGTCTGATTTTTTGTGTATTTCGTGTGTTTCGTGGGCCCCTCCTCCGAATGAATTTCATCCTCAAAATGGCCTGGCGGGATTCGCGGGCTTCGCGGCGGCGGCTCGTGCTGTTTTCATTTTCCGTCGTGCTCGGAATCGCGGCGCTCGTCGCCATCGGTTCGCTCGGCGCCAACCTCGAGCGCGCCATCGACGATCAGGCCAAGGGCTTGCTCGGGGCCGACCTCATCATCGCGGGGCGCGCGCCGTTGAGCGACGCGGGACGTGCCGCCGTCGTCGCGCTCGGCGCCGAGCGTGCGACGGAGATCAGCTTCACCTCGATGATGGCGTTTCCCGCGGCGAAGAACCTCACGCGGCTCGTCAACGTGCGCGCGATGGAGGGCGGGTTTCCCTTCTACGGCGACTTCGTGACCGTTCCGGCCGACGCCCCGGCGCGGCTGCGCGCGGGCGGCGACGTCGCGATCGTCGAGGAGACGCTGCTGCGGCAGTTCGACACCGCGGTCGGCGGCACGGTGAAGCTGGGCAACACCCTGTTCACCGTGGTCGGTGCGCTGCAAAAACTCCCGGGCGAATCCTCGGCGCTCGTCGCGACGATGGCGCCGCGCGCGCTCATCCCGCAGTCGGCGCTCGCGGCGACGGGCCTCGCGGAGCGCAATGTGCTCGTGCGTCATCGCACGCTGCTGCGGCTCCCCGCGGAGCGCGAGCCGGCGGCGGCGGAGCGCGAGCTCCGGCTGGTGCTGCGCGGCGAGGGCGTGGGCATCGAGACCGTGGCGGAGCGGCGGCGGAACATCGGGCGCGCGCTGGAGAACGTGGAGAATTTCCTCGGGCTGGTGGGTTTTATCGCGCTGTTCCTCGGCGCGATCGGCGTGGCGAGCGGCATCTACGCGCACGTCCGCCAGAAGATCCCGACGGTCGCGGTGCTGCGCTGCCTCGGCGCGACGGCGCGGCAGGCGTTTCTCGTCTATCTCGTGCAAGGCCTCGCGATCGGTTTTATGGGCGCGGTGGCGGGGGCGGCCCTCGGGCTGTTGTTCGCGGTCGCCGTGCCGCGGCTGCTGGCGGACGCGCTGCCGTTTCCCATCGAGTTTTTTGTGGCCTGGCCGGCGGTCGGCCGCGGCGTGGGCGCGGGCCTCGTGATCTGCCTGCTGTTCACGCTGCTGCCGCTGCTCGCTGTGCGGCGGGTGTCGCCCCTCGTCGCGCTGCGCTCGGCCTTCGCCGAAGATGGCAGCGGGCGCGATCCGTGGCGCATCGCGATCGGCGTGTTCATCGCAGGGGCGGTGGCGGGCTTCGCCGTCTGGCAGACGGGCAAGGTGCGCGACGGCCTCGGGTTCGCCGCGGTGCTTGCGGCGGGTTTCGGGACCCTCGCGGCCTTGGCGAAAGGCACCGCATGGGCGGCACGGCGCTGGCTGCCGCGCGGCTGGCCCTATGTCGTGCGGCAGGGCATCGCCAATCTCCACCGGCCCAATAACCGCACCGTGCTCCTGCTGCTCTCGCTCGGCCTCGGTGCGTTTCTCATCCTCACGCTGCTGCTCACACGATCGACGTTGCTCAAGGAAATCGAGTTCACCGGTGGGGGTGGGCGGCCCAACCTCCTGCTTTTCGACATCCAGGACGATCAGATCGAGGGTCTCACGCGGACCCTCGCGGCCGAGGGCGCGCCGATGCAGGTGCAGGCACCGATCGTGACCATGAAGATTTCCGCGGTGAAGGGCCGGCCGGTCGAAGAGCTGATCCGGCGCGCGCGACCGGAGGGCGCGACCCCGAAAGAGGGGGAGACGCGGGGACGCGGAGACGGGGAGAAGGGGAGAGGGGGAGACTTGGAGAAAGGCAAACGCGGCGGCGCGGGCGACGGCCGCCTTCCGGGCTGGACGCTGCGGCGCGAATACCGCTCGACCTACCGCGGCGAGCTCGCGGCCACGGAACGGCTCGTGAGCGGGAAGTTCACCGGCGAGGTGCCGCCCGGCGAGGCCGTGACGCCGATTTCGATCGAGGAGGGGTTGTTCAAGGAGATGGGCCTCGCGCTCGGCGACGAGATTGAGTGGGACGTGCAGGGCGTGCCGTTGCGGACGCGCGTCGGCAGCGTGCGCGCCGTTGAGTGGCGGCGGCTGGAGCCGAACTTCTTCGTCGTCTTCCCCAAGGGCGTGCTCGAGCCCGCGCCGAAGTTCCACGTCGCCGCCATGCGCGCTGCGGACAGCGCCCACTCGGCGCGCGTGCAGCGCGCGGTGGTCGCGGCCTTCCCCAACGTCACCGCCATCGACCTTGCGCTCGTGCTGGAGACGGTCGACGGCATCTTCTCGAAGGTCGCGCTCGTAATCGGCGTGATGTCGCTCTTTACCGTGGCGACGGGCGTCATCGTGCTCGTGGGCGCGGTGATGACGGGCCGGTTCCAGCGGCTGCGCGAGACGGTGCTGCTGCGGACGCTGGGCGCGACGCGCCGGCAGCTTCTGCAAATCCAAGTCGTGGAATACGCGATCCTCGGCGTGCTCGCGGCGCTCGTGGGCGGCGGGCTGGCGCTCGCGGGCAACGCGCTGCTGGCGCATTTCGTCTTCCGCATCGCACCCGCGGTGCCCGTGGGGCTGCTCGCGGCGAGCGTGGCCGCGGTGAGCGTCGTGACCGTGCTCACCGGCCTGCTCACCAGCCGTGGCGTGGCGAACCATCCGCCGCTGGAGGTCTTGCGGCAGGAGACCTGAATGAAGACGCGGAGACACGGAGACTCGGAGACGGGGAGAGAATGAGAGGGGGCTGCGCTTGCACTTTCTCCCTGTCTCCCCCTCTCTCCGTCCCCGCGTCTCTTCACTTCATTTCGCCCACATGCCTCGGTTTGTTTCCTTCCACTACACTCTCCGTGATCCCGCCGGCCGCGTGCTCGACACCTCTGCCGGCGGCGAGCCGATCAGCTACCTCGAGGGTGCCGGCCAGATCATCGACGGGCTCGACGAGCAGCTCCGCGCGGCCGCCGCGGGCGCAAAGTCGCGCGTGACCGTGCCGGCCAAGAAAGCCTACGGTGAGCGCGATCCCGCTCAGATGCAGCGCGTGCCGCGCGCCGCGCTGCCAATCGAGGGCGAGCTGAAGATTGGCGACCAATTCCAGACCGGCCCGCACCGCTCCGATCCCGTCGTGACCGTCGCGGCCATCGAGGGCGAGGAGGTGCTGCTCGACGCCAACCACCCGCTCGCCGGCGTGGACCTGACCTTTGACGTGGAAATCACCGCCGCCCGCGAAGCGACCGCCGAGGAGCTAAGCCACGGCCACGCGCACAAGGCGGACGAAGGCGGGTGCGGCTCGGGGTGTGGGTGCCGGCACTGAACGATCCTGTGTGCTACGGTCGAGAATGTGCTCTGATGGAATGGTTGGAATGACTCAGCTATGGCGTTTCGGCCTTTGACCTCTGTTTGCGGAGCAACGATGCGGTCACTCTAAAGACGAAGAAAAATATCACCCCCGTGATTGTCCATTGCAGGATAACTCCGATCAACGCACCGGCTGTGCTTGGAGCGTGGGCATTTCCCGAAATGATGATCGCGCACAATAACGGAAGCCCGTGCAAAAACATCTGCACGCTTTGCGGAATCGGTTTGGGCGGAAAACGAAGGTCGCGATCAGATTGATCAATCGCCCGCAACGCGAACCAGCCGACTATCCAAGCCAGAAGGATGCAGACAACGAGCTGCTTGGCGGTCTTCACTTCGATCTCACAGATAGCAACCGAAGGACGGCCAGCAAGCGAACGGCCCCGTTCGTCGCAAAGGCGTTGCGCCCCGGTTGATTTCCGGCGAAGTCGGCGCGCAACCACCGACACCATGCGTGCGACGATTCTCTCGATTGCCTCGGTCCTCACGTTGACGCCGTCTGCCGCCATCGCGGCCGAGGCGGCTTGGCCGCAGTTCCGCGGGCCCGGTGGCTCGGCGGTGGCGGACGGCGCGAAGCTCCCGGTCGAGTGGTCCGCGACGAAGAATGTCGCGTGGGTGGCGGACGTGCCCGGCAACGGCTGGTCGTCGCCGGTCGTGGTGGGCGGGCGCGTGGTGGTCACGAGCGCGCGCGGCGCCATCAAGCCCGCGCAGACCGGCATTTTTGGCAACGACTACATCGCCGAGCTGAAAAAGCAGGGCCTGCCCGACGAGGAGATCAACAAGCGCGTCATCGCGCGCGACATCGAGCGGACGGCCGAGGTCGAGGAGGTGAGCTACCTCGTGCTCGCGTTTGACGCCGCGACCGGAAAACAGCTCTGGGAACGCGAGGTGCACCGCGGCAAGCCCTTCGGCGGCCGGCACCGCAAGAACACCTACGCCTCCGAGACGCCCGCGTCCGACGGCGAGCGGCTCTATGCTTCGTTCGGCGCGAACGTCGGCCTGTTCTGCCTCGCGCTCGACGGCACCGTGCTCTGGCAGCGCGCGTGGAAGCCCGAGCCCATCTACCTCGATTTCGGCACGGCCTCGTCGCCGGTCGTCCACGGCGGCCGCGTCTACGTGCTGCGCGACAGCGAGGGCGAGTCGTTCCTCGCTGCGCTCGACGCGAAGACCGGCGAGCTCGGGTGGACCTCGCCGCGCACCGACCTTGCCGCGAAAAACAAATCGGGCTGGGCGACGCCCTTCATCTGGCAGACGCCCGAGCGCACCGAAATCGTGACGATCGGCAAGGGCCTCGTCGTGAGCTACGGGCTCGACGGCAGCGAACTCTGGCGCCTGCGCGGCATGACGCAGGCGACGCCCTCGCCCGCGGTTGGCGGCGGGCTGCTGTTTGTCGGTTCCGGATCGCAGGGTGAAAACAACCGCCCGCTTTTCGCGATCAAGCCCGGCGCCGCGGGCGACATCACGCCGCCGCAGGGCGAGACCGCGGGGCCCTTCGTCGCGTGGTCGCAGCCACGCGGCACGCCCTACACGGGCTCGCCGCTGTTCTACCGCGACCGGCTCTACTCGCTCAACGACGGCGGCATGATGCAGGTCTTCGAGGCCGCGACCGGCCGCGAAATTTTCCGCGAGCGCGTGGGCGGCTCGGGCAACACGTTCTCCGCTTCGCCCGTCGCCAGCGCCGGCCGCATCTACGCGCTCAACGAAAACGGCACCACGATTGTCTTCGCTGCCGGCGACACCTACGCCGAGCTCGGCAAGAACGCCCTCGGCGAGATGAGCCTCGCGACCCCCGCCGTCGCCGGCGACGCGCTCTTCCTCCGCACGCAGACGAAACTATTTCGAATCACCCAGCCCGCGGGCTAGCCACTCCTCGCCCTCAATGCACACCTCCTCATGAGCCAAGAGTCTTCTTCCCTCGGTCGCCGTGACCTCCTCAAGGCGGTCGCGGGCATGGCCGCCGCTACGCAGCTTACCTCGGGTGTCACACATGCCGCGATCAACACGCCGCAGCCCACGGGCAAGCCTGGCGATTTCGATTTCCTCGCCGGCGAATGGAGGATCAAGAACCGGCGCTTCCGCGACAAGGTGTGGGACACGTTCGACGGCGAAGCGACCGTCCACCCCATCCTCGCTGGGATCGGCAGCGTCGAGGAGCTCCGTATCCCTGCGCGGAATTTCAGCGGCATGGGCCTGCGCCTGCTCGACGTGGAGCGAAAGCTCTGGGCCGACTATTTCGTCAACGCCAAGAGCGGCGTCCTCACGCCGCCGCCCGCGTGGGGCAGCTTCGTCAACGGCGTCGGCACGTGGGACGCGGACTACAAGGACGGCGACAAGCCGATGATCGTTCGCGGCGTTTGGGACCAAATCACCGCCAACTCCTGCCGCTGGTTCCAGGCGGTATCGTGTGACGACGGGAA
>JAEUHB010000483.1 GCA_016794665.1 Opitutaceae bacterium | reverse complement strand
GCCTCGACGCTCGTCGCGCGTTTCGAGGGGTTCGGGTCGGTGAACGGATGCGTCCAGTGCGTGGCAAGCAGCACGCTGGGGATCTCGAGGCCGGCGGCGTCGCGGGCGGCGAGCACTTCCTTCTGATCGTTGCCGCTCTGGATCTCGAGGCCGTGGAAGCCGGCGTCGCGCAGCATCTGGAATTTCTCGCGGAGCCCCTGGGCCTTGCCCGGCGTGTTGCGGAAAGTGGAAAACATGAAGCCCTTCTTGTTCGCGCGCGGCGTGGTGCGCGAGGGCTTGAAGGGCGGCAGATCGACGGCGTCGCGCGAGGCGCGTTTTTTCTTTTCCGCCTCCGCGGCGCGAAGCCCAAGCGGGACGAGCGCCGCCGTGGCGGCGGCGGAGGCTAGAAATTCGCGACGGTTCATGGCTTCAGCTCAGAGGCGTTTGATCAGGATGTCCTTGAAGGCGACGGGGTCGCTGTGGCCGGCCAGGCCAAAAAACCCGGTCTTCCGATCTTTTCCCGGGTGCGGCGTCTTGCCCATGACCGTCGCCATGTCGACCTTGCTCACATCGGCGTCGAGGATGACGGTGCCGTTGAGTTCCACCTTGATCGTCGAGCCCTTCACGGTGACCTCCTGGAAATTCCATTCGCCGATCGGGCGCTGGTAGCCGGGGATGCCGGGCACCATGCCGTAGACGGAGCCGTGCTGCTGGCGGGGATCGAGCTTCTTGTCGGGCTGATTGCGCGCGCCGTAGTAGTTCTCGTCGATGATCTGCAACTCGGTCATGCCGTCGTAGGCGGCGTTGCCCTTGCCGGGGTAGCGGATGGCGAGGCCGTTGTTGCCGCCGGGCGGAATCTTGAAGGTCACGCGCGCCTGAAAGTCGCCGAGATCCGTGTTCCAATACGGCGTGCCGCCGCGGTTCGCGCGCCAGACGATCGTGCCGTCCTTGATTTCCAGCACGTCGAGCGGCGACTTGATCGCCGGCTGGTTCTTGGTGGCGGCCTTTTCCTCGATGCTCCACCCGTCGAGATTCTTGCCGTTGAAAATCTTCTCGAAGCCCGCCGCGCCCTTGCTGGCGAGGATCCGGTTCGCTTCCTCGCCGCCGATCTCGCGGAGGAAGATGTTTCGCCAGTAAGTGTAGCCGCCGTGCGTCTGGAGCTGGATGGGGCCGCGCGCGGGGATGGGCCGGCGCTCCTCGGGCTTCAGCTTCCGGTTGGCCTTGTCGTAGTAATTTTCGAGCACGACGTGATCGACGACGAGCTTGCCGTTGAGCCAAACGCTCACGCGGCTGCCGACCATCTGGACGCGGAGGGAATTCCACTGGCCGACCGGCTTGTCCGCCTTCACCAGCGGGTCGCGGCCGGGCGTGCCCTTGGTGTTGTTCCAGAGGCCGCCGGAGCCTTTGGCGTAGCCGATGTCCTTGGTGTCGGGGATATCGACATCCCAGATCTGCACCTGCGGCACGCCGCGGAGGTAGACGCCGGAGTCGCAGCCCTTCTCGATCTTGTAGTCGAGGCGCAGCTCAAAGTCGCCGTAGTCCTTTTCGGTCGTGGCATAGCGGCCGGTGCCATCGTTCACGAGCACCCCGCCTTCGACGCGCCAGTGGGGCTTGCCGTCCTTGAGCTCCGTGAGGCTCTTGGTCCACTCGGCGATTTTTTTCGCGCGATCCTCCGCGCTCATCTCGAGCAACGCGCGGTGGTCGAACGTGTCGCCGCCGCGCCAGCCGGAAAGATCCTTGCCATTGAAAAGCGCGGTGAACCCCGCGGGGGGCGTGGCGCCGAAGCCGGGCGCGGCGCACGCGAGAAAAAAGCAGGGCAGGACGAGACGAAGGAGGTTCGGGCGCATGAGGGGGCGAAAAGTTGGGGAGGGGAGCGCCAGTGTCGGGCTGGCTGCCGCGCGTCGGCAAACAGAATTTCCATGCGGCAGGACGGACCGCCCCGGCGGGCGGTGCGCGCGAAGTTCTGGCGCTCCCGCACCAAAGTTCGCCGCGCGACTTCTAGCGGATTGCGGCGGGCCACCGTAGGCTTCGCGGATTGACCCCGCCTCGCTACCGGCGACGTTAGCCGCGGCCCGTTCGTCCTACATCTTCTGTTTCCGCCCCTGCCATGCCTACCCTGATCCGATCGCTAGCCCTGCTTTTTCTTACGCTGACGCTTGCGTCCGCCTCCGCCCGAGCCGCGGACCTGCGGCCCCCATTCGAACTGCGCGACGGCGACCGCGTGGTGTTTCTCGGCGACGCCCTGATCGAGGGCGAGCAATACCACGGCTGGGTCGAATTGATGCTCACCGCACGGTATGCGGGACGCGAGGTGACCTTCCGCAACCTCGGCTGGAGCGGCGATACGCCCGCGGGCGACTCGCGCTTCGGCCTCAGCCTCCTGCAGGCGGGCCGCGAGCCCGCCGACGAGGGCTGGACCCAACTCGTGAAACAGATCGAGGAGGCCAAGCCGACGGTCGTTTTCCTGGGCTACGGCATGGCGAGCTCCTTCGATGGCCCGGCCGGCCTCGAGAAATTCCGCGCCGACTACACGCGCCTGCTCGACACGATCGCGCAAAAGGCCCCGGGGGCGCGTGTCGTTTTCCTCAGTCCCATCGCGCACGAGAACCGCGGCGCACCTTGGCCCGACGCCACGGCGCACAATACCCAGCTCGCCGCCTATTCCCGTGCCGTCGGCGAACTCGCCGCCGCGCGGTCCGCGCCGTTTGTGCCGCTCTTCGACACGATGCGCTCGCGGCCCAACGTCACGCTCACCGCCAACGGCATCCACCTCACCGAGCGCGGCTACCGCACCCTCGCCGAGATGATCGAGGATCGGCTCGTCGGCGGCAGCGGCGCGTGGCGCGCGAGCCCGCGGGCCGAGTCCCTCCGCCAGGCGATCCTGCGCAAGAACGAGTGGTTCTTCCACCGCTCGCGGCCGGCCAACATGGCCTACATTTTTGGCTTCCGGAAACGCGAGCAGGGCAACAACGCGGTCGAGGTCCTGCGCTTCGATGAGTTCATCGCCGCCGAGGAGAAACGCATCGCGCAGCTCCGCGCCCTCCAGCCGGCGGACGTCCCCGATATCCCACGACGCGTGGGCAACGCCAAGCTCGAGTTCACGCCGCAGCCGCACCCGCAGTTCGAGATCGCCGACGGCCTCGAGGTCACGCTCTGGGCCGAGAATCCGCTCCTCAACAAGCCGATCCAGATGAACTGGGACGCGCGCGGGCGGCTCTGGGTCGCGAGCTCCGAGCTCTACCCGCAGATCGAGCCGGGTCAGGCGGCGACGGACAAGATCATCGTGCTCGAGGACACCACCGGCGCCGGCCGCGCGGACAAGGCCACGGTCTTTGCCGACGGCCTGCTGATCCCGACGGGCGTGGCGCCCGGTGACGGCGGCGTCTACGTCGCGCAGAGCACGGAGCTGCTGCATTTCCGCGATCTGGATGGCGACGGCCGCGCCGACGAGCGTCGCGCCGTCCTCCGCGGCTTCGGCACGGAAGACACGCACCACAACCTCCACACGCTTCGCTGGGATCCCACGGGCCGCCTCCAGATGGCGCAGTCCGTCTACACCCGCACGGACGCCGAGACGCCCCACGGCGTCGTGCGCCTCAAGGCCGGCGGCATCTTCCGTCTCGATCCCCGCAATCAGAAAATGGAGATCCTCTACCGCGGCTGGGTCAACGCGTGGGGCAACCAGTTCGACGACTTCGGGCAGTCCTTTGTGACCGACGGCGCGGGTTTTCAGGGCGTGAGCTGGGGTGTCCTCGGCGCGACCTACCGCACGCTTGCGCCGGCGCGCCGCGAATTGGACAGCATCAGCCCCGGCCGCTATCCGAAGTTCTGCGGCCTCGAGGTCGTTCGCTCGACGCTGTTTCCCGCGGACTGGCAGGGGGACTTTGTGACGGCGGATTTCCGCGCACACCGCATCGTGCGCTTCAAGGCCAGTGAGCAGGCGGCCGGCTACGTGACCAAGGAAATGCCCGATGTGCTGCGCACCACGGCGAATTCCTTCCGCCCGATCGACCTGCGCATGGGCCCGGACGGCGCGCTCTACATCGCCGACTGGAGCAACCCGATCATCCAGCACGGCGAGGTGGATTTCCGTGACACCCGCCGCGACAAGGCCCACGGCCGCATCTGGCGCGTCGCGCCCAAGGGCCGGCCGGCGCTGGCCAAGGTTGATCTCACGCGCCTCGGCAACCGCGATCTTTTCGCGCGCGTCCTCTCGGCCAACGGCTACGACGTCGAGCAGGCGCGGCGCGTCCTCGCGGAGCGCGGCGCGGCCAAGGTCCTGCCGGATCTCGCCGCGTGGACGGCCACACTGGGCACGGACGAAAGCAAGCGCCTCCGGGCGCTGTGGCTGCACGAGTCGCTCGACCGCGCGCCCGCCGCGCTCACCAACAGCCTGCTCACCGCGCAGGATCCGCGCGTGCGCGCCGCGGCGATTCCCGCGCTGCCCGTCGCGGGCGCGCTGCCCACGCTGGAAAAGCTCGTGGCCGATGCGCACCCGCGGGTGCGCGTCGCCGCGCTGCGCGCCCTCGGGCGGCAGAACTCCGCGCGCGCCGCGGAGCTCGCGCTCGGCGTGCTGGAGCGCCCGATGGACCCATTCCTCGACTACGCCCTCTGGCTCACGATCAACGATCTGGCGGGCCCGTGGCTCGCGGCGGTGAAGTCCGGCCAGTGGAAAATCGCGGGCCGCGAGAAGCAGCTCGAGTTCGGCCTCAAGGCGGTCGAGCCCGCGCAGGCGAGCGACGTGCTCGGCCAGCTGCTCGCCACGCAGGGCCTGCCGCGCGACGGCTCCGGCCCGTGGATCGAGCTGATTGGCTCGGCCGGCGGACCGCCGGAGCTGCGGCTCCTGTTTGATCACGTTACGCGCGGCGAGCTCTCCGAAGCCGCCACCACCCGTGCGCTCACCGCGCTCGCCGAGGCGGCGCGGCTGCGCGCAGCCAAGCCGACGGGCGCGCTCGGCGGGCTCGAGGCGCTGCTGAAATCGCCCAACAGCGCGCATCGCCGGGGCGCTGTCACGCTCGCGGGCGCTTGGAAGCTCGCCGCGGCGCGCGCGCCGCTCGTCGCGATCGCGGGGGCCGAGACCACCTCCGCCGCGGATCGACGCGCGGCCTTTGCCGCGCTCCGCGAAATCGGCGGCGCAGAAACGATCGCGGCGCTAAAGAACCTCATGGCGCCCGAGACCGCGTTTCCCGTGCGCCGCGAGGCCGTGCTGACGCTGGCGGCGCTCGAGCTGCCTACCGCGCTGCCCGGGATCGTCGCGCTTTTCCAAGCGATGCCCGAGCTGGACGCCGCCGCAAACTGGCGGGCGCTGCTGGCCATCCGCGGCGTGAGCGGCCGGCTCGTGGCGGAACTGCCCAAGGTCACGATCCCGCGGGCCATCGCGCTCGCCGGCCTCCGTCCCGCGCGCGAAGGCACGCAGCACCAGGCGCTCGTGCCCGTGCTCCTGAAGGCGGCGGGTCTTTCCACCGCCGATGTGCAGCTTTCCGCCGCGGACCTGCAGGCGCTCGCACAGGAAGCGATCGCGAAGGGCGATGCCCGCCGCGGCGAGCACCTATACCGGCGCGCGGAGCTCGCCTGCGTGGCGTGCCACGCCATCGGCGGCGCCGGCGGCAAGATCGGCCCCGATCTCACCAGCATCGGCGCGAGTGCGCCGCCCGACTATCTCGTCGAGGCGATTCTCTACCCCAGCGCGAAGATCAAGGAAGGCTACCACTCCGTCACCCTGGCCACGCGGGCCGGCGAGGAACGCAGCGGCATGATCACGCGCGAGACGGCGACCGAGATCGTCCTGCGCGACGCCACCGACAAGGAAGTCTCCATCGCGACCAAGGACATCGCGCGCCGCACCAGCGCGGGCTCGCTCATGCCCGCCGGCCTGATCGACAGCCTGCTGCCGGAGGAGCGCCTCGATCTGTTCAAGTTCCTCATGCAGCTCGGCAAGCCGGGTGAATTCGACGCGGCGAAGGGCGGGGTGGCCCGCGCGTGGCAGCTTTACCTCGTCGTGAGCCAAAACATGCACATCGGCATCGAGCCGGTGACGCGCGGCGACCTCACGCTCGCGGGCTGGGTGCCGGTCACCTCCCTCGCCAACGGCGCGCTCCCGCGCGAGGCGAGTGAGATCGCGTTTCCCAACCGCGGCAACACGCGCGGGCTCTTTGCGGCGACGCAGTTCGACGCCGCCAAGGCCGGCGCGGTGAAGCTCGCCCTCGCCGGCGAGATCAAGGGCGCCTGGCTCAACGGCACGCTCGTGCCCACGCCCGCCGGCACCGTGACGGTGAACGCCAAGGCCGGCCGCAACGTCCTCGTGCTCCGGATCGACGAGGCGAGCCTGCCCGACGCCGTGAGCGTGCGCTCCGGCGACGTGACGTTCGTGCTCGGGCCGTGAGCTGGGCGCGGCGGCCTGCACCGTGCGGCATCGGGGCGGGCGAGCCGCGCCCAAGGTTGCTAGATCCGCACTCGCCTTCGCGTCCGCCGCCGCGCAACTTCTCGCCCCTTCCCCTTCCCATGAAAAACTCCATCCCGATCCTGATTCTCGCACTTGGCCTCGCGGCCGCGCCCGCCTTTGGCGCGGCGGCGCCAAAGGCCTCGCCGGCACCCGCGCGCAATGTCCTCACGCCCGAGGAAAAAGCCGCCGGCTGGCAGCTCCTCTTCGACGGCAAGTCCCTCGCTGGTTGGAAGGCGAGCGAGAACAAGGACTGCTTCTCCGTGCACAACGGCCTGCTCATCGTCTACGGCAAGCGCTCGCACCTGTTCTACGACGGCCCCGTCGCGAACCACGATTTCAAGAACTTCGAGCTGAGCCTCGACATCTGCACGCTGCAGAAGGCCAACTCCGGCGTCTACATCCACACCGCGTATCAGGAGTCCGGCTGGCCCGACAAGGGCTACGAGATCCAGGTCAACAACACCCACACCGACGTGAAGAAGGGCGCCGGCCTCTACGGCATCAAGGACAACCTCGAGGCCCCGGCCAAGGACGGCGAGTGGTATACGATGGTCATCAAGGTCGAGGGAAAGCGCATCCAGACCTTCGTGAACGGAAAGCAGATCGTGGACTTCACCGAGCCCACGCCGCCCGCGCCGCCGAAGAACATGGCCGGCCGCTTCCTCTCGCGCGGCACCTTCGCGTTGCAGGGCCACGACCCGGACAGCACCGTGCTCTACCGGAATATCAAGGTGCGCGTGCTGCCGTGAGGCCGCGCTGCGAAATCCACTGATTGCACCACGGCGGGCACGCAGCCCGCCGTTTTTGTTTTCCCCGTCTTGCAGGGCCTGACCTTGGTCAGGCCGGCAACGCACAATCGCACGCGCGGCGAGAGCAAGGTCGAGCGGCGGGACGGTTGCTCCGCAACGGCCATTCCGGATCGCCTGCTGCGTAAGAAGCGGGATTGGCCGACATCGCTCGGGGCGACGGTCCCGCTTCTCACGAAGCGGGCTACCGGAGCCTCAGCTTTGCCCGCTCACTTCGTCCGACTCGCCGCCCACAGCAGGCCGCGGGTAATCAGCTCGATGAAGACCGGGTCGCCCCAGGTGGCGTTGCTGTGGCCGTAGGTCGTGCCGAAGACGCGCGTCCCATAGTAATTGTTGGTCCAGATCACGGGCTGCACGCTGCCGTCCTTTTCGCTCTTGGAGGTCGCGAGCGCTTTCGCGGTGGGCCAGAGTTTCTCGATAATGTAGAGTTCGTCCTTCTGCGTCGTCCACGGCCCCTTGAATCCGGCGAAGACAGGGTGCTTCGGCTCCAGCAGCGTGACGGGATACTCGCTCTGGTGATCGTGGCGGCGGCTGGTGACACCGAGGAACTCGCGCCAGTCGTCGATCGTGGCCGCGCGGTAGGTGTGCATCGCGCAATGGATCACCACGGCGGGTTTGCCGGCCTTGTGCGCGGCCGTGATTTTGCGGATGTAGGTCTCGTCGGTCGTGTTGGCGAAGCACTCGTTGTGCACGACGACATCGAAGGGTTTGGCCCAGTCCGGGTTTTCGTAGAAGGGAATCTGCGCGGCCGTGCCCTTGCCACCCTCGTTGACGACGGTCCAGGCGATCGCCGCGAACTTCTTCGAGCCCTCGATGTAGGCTTTGCTTTGCAGGTCGTAGTCGTGGCAGCAGCCGCCGGTGATGAGCAGGGCCCGGATGGGCGCGGCGGCAAACAGTGGCGCCGCGAACAGCGTGAGGAGGAGGGCGAGGCGGGTTTTCATGGCGAAAAGTTCACTTGGCGGCGGCCTTCTTCTTTTTCTTCGCCGGCGGCTGGCCGGCGGCGGGATTGGCGATCTGTGGCTTGGCCTCGGGCTGCGTGGCCAGGATGGCGCGGAGACGCGCGACGACCTCGGGCTGCTCGGCGGCGACGTTCCTCCGCTCCAGCGGGTCCGTGGCGTAGTCGTAGAGCTCGAGCTCGGCCGTGGCGGGGGCGGCGCCGGGCTTCTTCCATTCGACGAGCCGGTGGCGATCCGTGCGCACGGCGCGGCCGATGATCGCGCCGTGCTGCGGGTGCGGGCGCGGATAGGCGTGGAAGACGGCGGGCTTGGTCGTCGCCGCGGGATCGCGGAGCACGGCGGCGAAGCTGCGGCCATCGAGGCCTTGCGGGACCCGGGGTGCGGGCAGGCCCGCGAGCTCGGCCAGGGTGGGAAACAGAGCGACGGTCTCGACCAGTGCGTGCGAACCGCGGCCGGGTCGCGCAGTCGGCGGCGCCG
>JAEUHB010000482.1 GCA_016794665.1 Opitutaceae bacterium | reverse complement strand
AGCGCGTTGAACTTGGGCGTGAGGTATTCCGCACAGCTGTCCAGCGACGCGAGCTGCATGTAATCCTTCTCCGGCACCTCAATGCCGTGGCGTTTGCGGAGCTCCATCACGATGTCGAGGAAGTCCATGCTATCGAGCTGGAGCTGGTCACGCAGGCGGACGTCGGGTTTGACGTTGCTGAGGTCCTCGTCGGGCGCGATGTCCGCGATGATCTCCAGCACCACCTGTTTGCATTCGTCTTTGGTCATGTTCGAAAAGCGGAGTTACGGGGCAAAGCGGCGAACAATCAACGTGGAATTTATGCCGAGCATGCCGAATGAATTATTGAGGATCGTGTCCACTTTCGCAACGGCCCGCGGCTGATTAAGCACCAGGCCCGGCAGCGCGCATTGCGGGTCGAGGTTGTCGACGTTGATGGTCGGATGAACGACGAGGTCGTCGAACGACGGGAGGTTGCCCGCGAGTTCCAGCGCTCCCGCGGCGCCCATCGCGTGGCCGATGAAGCTCTTCGTATTGTTGATGTGCGTGTCGGGGCAGCCTTCGCCAAATACCGCGCGAATTGCCTCGCACTCCTGGATGTCGCCGAGCGGTGTCGCGGTGGCGTGGGTGTTGACGATGTGAATGCCGCTCGCTGTGAGCCCGGCGCGCCGGACCGCCGCCCGCACGCACTCGGCTTGGCGGGTGGGATTCGGCAGCACGTAGTCGCTCGCGTCGCTGTTGACGTGGTAGCCGGCGATCTCGCCGTAAATCTTCGCGCCGCGGGCCTGCGCGTCCTCGAGCCGTTCGAGCGTGTAGAGCGCCCCGCCCTCGGCGATGACGATGCCGTTGCGCGCAAGGTCAAAGGGCCGCGACGCTTTGCTCGGGTCGTCGTGGGTCGCGAGGGCGTTCTGCGACTTGAAGCCCGCGAAGATGCCAAACGTGTGGATACTCTCGCTCACGCCGCCGCATACCGCGAAGTCCACTTCGCCCAGCCGCAGCATCTGCGTCGCATGGATGAGACCGAGGTTTCCCGCCGCGCACGCCGCGCCAATTGTGTAGGCGGGGCCGGTGATGCCGAGGTTGAGCGAGGCCTCGCCGGCCGGGTTGTTGGCGACCGTCCGGGGATTATGGTAGTGCGACCAGAACTTGGTGTCGTAGCTGAATTTCGAGATGTTGTAGATTTCGTTCTCGGTCTCGACGTTCCCGTGCTCCGTGCAGCCGATGTAGATTCCGATGCGATCCTTGGGCAGGGCGTCGAAATTCACGCCGCTGTCTGCCAGCGCTTCGCGCGCGCAATAAATCGAGATGGAGCCGGCGCGCGTGCCGACGCGGACTTCCTTTTTCTTCTGATGCCGCAGCGGATCGTAGTGGCACACGCCGGCCAGCTGCTGGCCCATGTAACGCACCTCGATGCGCTCGACCCCTGCGACACCGGACAGCAGGTTGCGTCGGAACTCCGGCAACGAGTTGCCGTTCGGGGCGGTCAGACCGACCCCTGTAATCACGATGCGCGCGTGCTGGGACTGCTTCATTCGGATGGAACGGAAATCGCTAGCCATCCCACGTCTCAAAGCAATACAAGCCTCGTCTTTATGAACGTTCTCGTCGTCGGAGGAGCCGGTTACATCGGCAGTCATTGTGTCCGCCAACTCGTCGCCGCCGGCCACCGGCCCGTCGTGCTCGACAACCTCGTCTACGGCCATCGCGGCGCACTCACGCCCGGCGTGAAGCTTCACGAGGGCAACCTGGGGGATGAGGCGTTTGTCGGGCGTGTCCTGCGCGAGGAGAAAATCCACGTCGTCATGCACTTCGCCGCCTACTGCTACGTCGGGGAGTCGGTGACCGCGCCGATGAAATACTACTTCAACAACGTCGTTGCCACGCTCCACCTGCTCAACGCGATGCTCGATGCGGGCGTGAAGAAGTTCGTTTTTTCATCCACGTGCGCGACGTTCGGCACGCCTGCCGTCCTGCCGATTCACGAGTCCACGCCGCAGGCGCCCATCAATCCCTACGGCCAGACCAAGCTCGACATCGAGCATGCGCTCAAGGCCCTGGCCCACGCGAGCGGCCTCAGCTTCGCCGCCTTCCGCTACTTCAATGCCGCCGGCGCCGCGGAGGATGGGACGATCGGCGAGGACCACCATCCGGAGACACACCTCATTCCAGTCGCGATCGACGTGGCCTGCGGGCGCCGCCCGCACATTGAGCTTTTCGGCACGGACTACCCGACCCCCGACGGCACGTGCCTCCGCGACTATGTCCATGTCGACGATCTCAGCCGGGCGCACATCGCCGTGTTCGACAAGCTCGCCACACCGGGGGCGCAGTTCTTCTACAATCTCGGCACCGGCCGCCCCACCTCCAACCGCGAGGTGATTCGCGCCGTTGAGAAAATCACCGGGAAGCCCGTGAACGTCATCGAAAGCCCGCGACGCGCCGGCGATCCGGCCGCGCTCTACGCCGATTCCACAAGAGCCAAGACCGAGCTTGGTTGGAAAGTGAAGTTCCCCGACATCGAGTCGATCGTCGCCACCGCGTGGCGCTGGCACTCGACCCATCCGCGCGGCTACGCGGATCGGTAACGGCGCGTCCCAAAACTCAATGCCGGCATCGCGGCAAGGCCCTCGCCGCGCGACTTTGGTAGCCCTGCTCGTGAGAGCAGGGACCGGCGGGGGCCTCGACGTAGTCCGTCCCGCCTCTCACGAGGCGGGCTACCGCAAACTCGGCGGCTACTTTCGCTTCACCGCCGCGGGCGCGAGGTCGATCTTCACCGGCAGATCGCCGAGATCATAGTAACGGTGCTCGATGGCGGCGTCGCGCACGATGGCGACGCGCAGGCCGGACTTGGCTCCGCCGAGCGGCTTGCCCACAGGTCCGCTCGTGATGTTTTCGAGCGCGCCATCCCGGCCCTCGGCGTTGCGATGATAGTGGCCGCAGAAAAGATACCTCACGCCGAACTCCCGGAAGAGCGAGAGATAGGTCACGCGCCGCGACAGCGGGATGTTGAAATATTGGTCGGGCTCCGCCGCGCTGCCGAGGAACCAAGGGTGATGCTGGAAAATCACGATGTGCCGGGCCCCCTCATCACGGGCCTTTTTCAACTCCGCACGCAGCCAGTCCTCCTGCTCGGCGAGCTTGGCCGGCGCCTTGTCCGGCGAGTGAATCAAACTCGAGTTGAGCGCGATGCCGACCAGCCCGCCGTGGCGAAACACAAACCGGTCCGCGCCGAACACCCTCGTGTAGGCCGCGAGGCTCTCGGGGGTCGGCACATTCTCGACATCATGGTTGCCCGCGATGTGATGCACCGGGATGCTCGCGTCGATCCGGGCGGCGATGCGGCGGTATTCCGCGATTTGCGCGACGTCGCCGGGCTTGTGCACCAGATCGCCCGTGATGACCACAAACGCGGGCCGCAGCCGATTCACGGCGGCGACGGCAAACTCGAAGTTGGCGGCGTCCTGGGCGAAGTCGGCGTTGTTGGTGAACATGCCCAGCTGCGGATCGCTGAGCTGGATGAAGAAAAACGGCTCCGCGGCCGGAGCCGCCGCCGCCAGCGCAAGCGCGCTGCATGCGAGGCGAAGCCGTTTCATGTTGGGCGGTCCGCCGCTACTTCAACGCCGCCACACCCGCCGCCGCGATCTGTCCGTCCTGCGCGGACGTGACGCCCGAGACGCCGATAGCGCCAACGATTTTTCCGCCGACCACGAGCGGCAGGCCACCCTCGATCGGCAAAGCGCCCGGGAGCCGGAGGATTCGCAGCCCCTCGCCACCGGCGGCGACACCGTCCTGGAACGCCTTGGTCGAGCGGCGAAACGCCACTGCGGTGCGTGCCTTCTCCTGCGCCACATCGACGCTGCCATACTGCGTCGAGTCCATGCGCTCAAGCGCGACGAGCTGGCCGCCCGCGTCCACGACGGCGATGACGACATTCCAATTGTTCTTGGTCGCCTCGGCCTGGGCCGCGGCGAGCACGCGTTTGGCGTCGGAGAGCGAGATCGGGGCGCCGTAGGGCTGGGCGAAGCCGGCGGCGGCAAACGTAAGGAGGAGAAGGGCGAGGAGGTGATGCTTCATGGTTTCGATGGGGATTCGGGCGCACGGTAGGCGGGGCGCGCGGCGTTTGTCAGGGCGAAACCGTGCCCGCCGCCTAAGTTTTCGCCGCGCCGCGCGTGATCCTTTGCGTCGCCATGAACAAGGCTTACCTCATCGCCCCGCTTGCCGCCCTCGTGGTGTTTGCCCTTCTCCAGCAGCGTCACGCCCGCGATTTCACGGCGCGGGCGACGGAAGCGCACCGCCTCAGCGGCGTCGAGCGCGAGGAGAGCCAACGAAGGCAGCTTGCGGCCCGCGAAGCTGCGCGTGAAGCGGCGCTCGCCGCCGCCGAGGCCCGCCGGCGCGAGGCCGCCGAGAAAAAGCGCCTGGCCGAAGCGGAGCGGCAGGCTCGCGCCGACGACCGCGCCCGCCTCGAGGCCGCCATCGCCGCCGAAGCCGCCCTCCGCCGCAGGCTCACCGAAATCCGGGTGGAACGCGACGAGACCGAGCAGCACCTGGCCCGCGACCGCGAGCGGCTCCGCCAGCTTGAACTCGAGAAGGCCGACAACGACAGAGCGATCGCGTTCAATCGTTCGATGCAGCGCGCGCTCGAGCGCGTGCGCGACGAAATCGAGGCGGCCGATGCCCGCCGCCGCCTCGCTGTCACGCCTCCGCCGCGGAGGCCGTGAAGCGGCCAGGCGCCTACTCCAAGCCAAGCGCCTTGCGCCCGGCCTCCGAGATCATCTGCGGCGTCCACTGCGGGTCCCAGACGATGTGCACACGCGCGCGGCCGACCGTCGGCAAAGCCGCGATCTTCTGGCGCGCGTCCTCCGCGATCACCGGGCCCATGCCGCAGCCGGGGGCCGTGAGCGTCATTTTCACCTCGACGTCCCGGCCGCCAGCCTCCCCCGGCTCGATGGCGAGATCGTAGATGAGGCCGAGGTCCACGATGTTGACCGGGATCTCCGGATCGAAGCAGGTCTTGAGCGCGTCCCACACGGCCTGCTCGCTGAACTCGCCGGCAGTGGCGCCGCCCGCGTCCGTCGCCGGGGTGTAGCCCGCGATCGCGGCGGCATCCTCACGCGCTATGCGAAACAGGCCGCCGTCGGTGCGGACGGTCACGTTGCCGCCGAGGGCTTGGACGATGAAGACCTCGGTGCCGCGCGCGAGCGTGGCGGCGTTGCCGGCAGGGATGAGCGTGACCGGGATGTCGCGGTCGAGAGTGTGCGTTTGCGCCATCCGCGCAGTCAGCGGATCTGCAGAGAATACGGCAAGCGCGCGTAAAGGCCCTGCGGATCGTTGAGGGCGCGGAGGGTCTTCAGCTCCGTCTCGATGCGCTCGGCGATCTTCGCCGCGATGCCGGGAGCGCGCACGGAGCGCTGGCCGGCCTTGTCGATGAGTTCCTGGATGACCTCCATGAGTTCCTTTTGCCTCGGGTATTCCTGCAGGCGGTAATTGGCGCCGAGGCCGGCTTTCTCCGCGGCAAACGCAATCGCGTCGTCGAGGCCGCCGAGCTCGTCCACGAGGCCGACCTTCATCGCCTCCAGGCCGGACCACACGCGGCCCTGGGCGATCTCCTCGACCTTTTCGCGCGTGAGGCCGCGGCCCTCGGCGACTTTGCCGATGAACTCGCCGTAGATCCAATCGACCATGCGCTGGAGCACCGCCAGCTCCTCAGGGGTCTTTGGCCGCGAGATCGTGATCGCGTCGGCAAACTTGCCGGTCTTCACGCTGTCAAAGGTGAGGCCGAAATCGTTCGCGAGTTTCTTCACGTCGAACTGAAGGCCGAACACCCCGATGGAGCCCGTGATAGTCGTGGGCTCGGCGAAAATCTTGTCGCCAAAAGCCGAGATCCAGTAGCCACCCGAGGCGGCGTAGGAGCCCATCGAGACGACGACGGGCTTCACTTTCTTGATGAGGCGAACCTCGCGACCGATCACCTCGGAGGCGGTGGCGCTGCCGCCGGGGCTGTTCACGCGGAGGACGACGGCCTTCACATTCTCATCCTGCCGGAGCTTGCGCAGCTCGCGCGAGAGGCGCGAACCGCCGATCTCACCGGTGTCACCGTCGCCATCGACGATTTCGCCCTCGGCGTAAACCACGGCGATGCGCCCACGGCTGGAACCGGTGGGTGCCGGTGCACCCTTCTTGCGGGGCGCGTCGGCGACGTCCTTGGCCTGCTTCGCGTAGTCGGCAAGCGCGATTTGCTTGAAGGCCTCCTTGGTGCCGGCGCGACCGGTCTTGGCCTTGAGCGAGTCGTAGACCTCGTCGCGGTAGGCGACGCGATCGATGAGGCCGGCAGCCTTGGCGGCCTCGGCGCGGATAAGTCCCTCCGCGTCGACGATGGCCTGGATTTTCTCGGGTGTGAGATCACGGCCGGGCGCGATGTCGCCGATGAGATCACCCCAGATGTCATTGAGGATTTTCTGCACCTCCTCACGGTTCTCCGGACTCATGTCGCGCCGGGTGAAGGGCTCGACCGCCGACTTGTATTTCCCGACGCGAGTCACCTGCACGCCGATGCCGTATTTTTCGAAGGTGCCGGCGTAGAACATCGGCTCGCTCGCGAGGCCCGGCATGATAATCATGCCGTAGGGATCAAGCGCGAGATCGTTGGCGGCCGAGGCGAGATAGTAACTGCGCGTCGTCGCGTGGACGAGGTAGGACGCGATAGGCTTGCCGGCGGCCTTGAAGGCCTCGAGCGCGCCACGCACCTCCTTGAGGGCCGCGTAGCCGGAGCCAAACGCCGCCGGCGACAGCTCGCCCGTGATGAACACCCCGGCGATCCGCTCGTCCGCCGCCGCCGCGTGCAACGCGCGCGTGATCGTCCGGAGCTGCACGGAGTTGTCCCCGCCACCGAACGGGCCGAGGTCGATCGGCGGCGGCGCATCGGTGATGTTCGTCGACAGGTCGAGCACGAGGTAGGCCCCACGCTCCACGGCGGGGCCGGACTTTTCGACACTATCGCCCAGCGAGGCGAGCGCGACGAGGACGCCGATGCACAGGAGCACCCCGCACACGGAGAAAACGACGAGCGCCGCCAGCGCGCCGAGCATCGACGTGAAAAAGTTCTTCATAGCGTGGCGCGGACGCTAGCCGCTTTCGCCCGCTGCACCAGACGAAAGGCCCGCTCCGCAGAATCTCCTCATCCCATCGGCGCTTGTTACGATTAGTTGAGGTAACATATGAGCGCCAAAACCACCGCCGAGTTGCGCCCGATTCCGTTCGTCCCAGACTCCGCGACCGCCATGAGCGAGAAAAAGGAACTGCTCACCACGAACCGCAAGGCGCTCACGATCAACCTCGACGCGCAGAAATACGGCACGTTCGCTGAGATCGGCGCCGGGCAGGAGGTGGCGCGCGTTTTCTTCCAGGCGGGCGCGGCATCCCAGACAGTGGCCAAGACGATCTCGGCCTACGACATGACGTTCTCGGACGCCATCTACGGCAAGGCCCCGCGCTACGTCTCCCGTGAGCGCCTCGGGATGATGCTCGACCACGAATACAAGCTGCTCCACGAGCGGCTAGCTCCGGCGCGCGGCGAACGCACCGCGTTCTTTGTGTTCGCGGACACCGTCGCCACCAAGGGCTACAAGGGCACGGGCGACGCCCACGGCTGGATGGGCATCCGCTTCCAGACTGATCCCGCCAGCGAACCCAGCGAGGTCGTGCTGCACGTGCGCATGTGGGACAAGGATGCCCTGCTCGAGCAGGAGGCGCTGGGCATCGCGGGCACCAATCTCATCTACGCGGCGTTCTACCACCGCGATGACCCGAAACGCTTCATCGAGTCGCTCGCCGACAACCTCGGCACCGAGCGGATCGAGATCGACATGCTGAAGTTCTCCGGCCCGGCCTTTGCGGGCTACGACAACCGCATCATGGCGCTGCGTCTCGTGCAGGCCGGCCTCACCAACGCGGTGATGTTCTCCCCCAAAGGCGAAGTGCTACAGCCCTCGGAGGCCCTCTACAAAAAGGCGATCCTCGTCGAGCGCGGCAGCTTCCGCCCCGTCACGCACGTCAACATCGACATGCTCAACTGCGCCACCGCGCAGTTCATGCAGGAGCCCGCCGTGAAGGGCAAGGAAGTCGTCGTGCTGATGGAGATCACGATGAACAACTTGCTCTCGTCCGGCACGCTCGACCCGCGCGATTTCCTCGAGCGCGTCGACCAGCTCGGCGAGCTCGGCCTCACCGCGATCATTTCCAACTACTCGGAGTATTACCGCCTCACCTCCCATTTCCGCCGCTATACCAAGGAGATGATCGGGGTCGCGATGGGCATCAACAACCTCCTCGAGGTCTTCAACGAGAAATACTACGAGAACCTCGAGGGCGGCATCCTCGAGTCGTTCGGCCGGCTTTTCCGCCACGCGGTGCGCCTCTACATCTACCCGATGCGGCAGGATGCCTACGACCGCTACATCGCCAATGTCGCCCCGCAGGCCAACGTCTCGCACGCCTTCGCCTCGAACATCCTCATCACGGCGAAAAACGTCCAGGTCGCCGCCCACCTGCGCAACCTCTACGCCCACTTGCTGGAGAACCACTCCATCGCTTGCATCGTTGGCTTCGACGAGCAGGTCCTGGGTGTCTTCTCGCGCGATGTGCTCAGCCGCATCCGCGATGGCGATCCAGCGTGGGAGTCGATGGTCCCGGCCAGCGTGGCCGCCGCGATCAAGAAGCGGAAGCTCTTCGGCTACACGGGCGAGAAAGCGAAGATGCCCGCCGCGAGCTAAGCCCGCGGGCGGAGGGTTTCCGTCGGCTGCGCCTGAGCAGCCGTTTGGCGGCCCAATCTCGGCATTGGCAAACTTCGCCTAGCTCGCATCGTCGGCTGCGATGCTGACGCCCCTTGCGCCTGACCTCTGGGAGCTGGATGCACCGCTCACCGTGCTCGGGATGGCGATCGGGCATCGCATGACCGTCGGCCGGCTGACCGATGGCTGCCTTTGGCTTCACTCACCCGTCCAATACTCCCCAGGTCTCGCCGCGGAACTCGCGCGTCTCGGCCCGGTCGCCCACATCGTCGCGCCCAATGCGATTCACGATACCTATCTCGAAGGCTGGTTCGCAGCCCTGCCCGGGGCACGGTTCCACGGCGCCAGGGGCTTCGCGAAATTCCGCCCCGACCTGAAATTCACGGACACGCTGGGCGACACGCCGGCCACGGCATGGGCCGCCGTGTTTGATCAGCACATGCTGCGCGGCATGCCGCGGCTCAATGAGGTTGTCTTTCTCCATCGCGCGTCGCGCACGCTGATTCTCACCGATCTAGCGTTCAACGTTGGGCCCGAGATGCCACTGCTCAGCCAAGTCCTGCTCCGCATCAACGGTTGCTACTGCAGGTTCGGCCCGTCCCGGTTGGTCAAGTCCACCATCAAGGACCGCGCCGCATTGCGCCGATCGCTCGAACACCTCCTCGCGTGGGACTTTGATCGCGTCATCGTGAGCCACGGCAAGATCCTCGAGACCGGCGCCAAGGAGCGGCTGCGCGAGGCGTTCGCTTTTCTCTGATAAAATTTTCCGTGTCATCCGCCGCTTCCGTCGGCAATTTCCGCGGCTCGTCCATCATGCGCTTCCACAAATACCACGCCCTCGGCAACGACTACATCGTCCTCGATCCGCACGACTTTCCCTCCTGGGCCCCCGCGCCGACGGTCGCCCAGATCCGCGTCGTGTGCCACCGCAACTTTGGCGTCGGCTCCGACGGCATCCTGTGGGGCCCGCTGCCGTCGAAGCAGAGCGAGTTCGGCCTGCGCATCTTCAACCCCGACGGCTCCGAGGCCGAGAAATCAGGCAACGGCCTGCGGATCTTCTCGCGTTTCCTTTGGGACCAGGGGCTCGTGCGAAACCCCAATTTCACGGTCGAGACGCCCGGCGGCCACGTGAAGGTCGAGATCAAGGACGGCGGGAAGCTCCTCACCATCGCGATGGGCAGCGTGAGCTTCGACAGCACAAAAATCCCCGTCACCCTCACGGGCCCCGCGCGCGAGGTGATCAACGAGAAGATCACGATTCTCGGCCGCGAGTTCACGTATTGCGCCGCCACGATTGGCAATCCGCATTGCGTGCTCCCGGTCGCGGATCTCTCGGCCGAGCTTGCCCACAAATACGGCCCGCACCTCGAGACCCACTCCAACTTCCCGCGCAAGACCAACGTCCAGTTCCTCCGCGTCCTGGATCGGAAGAACATCCAGATCGAGATCTGGGAGCGCGGCGCCGGCTACACCCTCGCGTCCGGTAGCAGCTCGAGCGCCGCCGCCGCCGTCGCGCACCGCCTCGGTCTCGTCGATCGCGACCTCACCGTGCACATGCCCGGCGGCCAGATCGGAATTGGCATTGGCGACGGTTTCTCGATCATGATGACGGGAACTGTGAACAAGGTCGCCGAAGGCACGATGCACCCGGAGTTGTTCGAGGTGAAGGTCTGAGGCCGACGGCGATGCCCTTTTCCACCACCAAGCGCGAGCAACTCGCCCTCGCCGTCATCGCCCTGCTCATCGTGCTGGGATTGATCGGCATGGCCGTCTTGTAGCCTGCCGGACGCCCGGGCGGAAAAATCCTCGCCAAGCCTCAGGCCGCTGCATCCCCTAGCCCGCCGCACGCGTATGACTGGCAAATGCCCACCCTCCTGTCCTGCATGCCCACCGGCTTCCTCGCCGCCGTGGCCATGCCGGAGGGCTTGCCATCAGGGCGCCGGCCCCGGTCCATGACGGGCGAAACCCCAGTGACGCCACCCCCTCCCGGCGAACGGGAGGAAATCGACGCCCGGCTTGTGCAGCGCATGGCTGCAGGGGACCGGCGGGCCCTCGGCGACCTCTATGATCGTTTTTCCGGCCCGTTGCTCGGCGCAGCCATCCGCATCCTCCGCGATCAGGCGGAGTCCCAGGACGTGGTGCACGATGCCTTCGTCGCGATGTGGGAAAAGGCCGGCACCTTTGACACCGCGCGCGGCAACGCCTTCGCGTGGGCGGTCACCCTCGTCCGCAACCGCGCCATCGACCGCGTGCGCATGCGCCGGCGCCGTTCCGAGCTGCTCGGCGAGGCCGCCCCGACCGATCTCGGCTACGCGGAGGCCGCCACCGAGGCCAGCGGCAGCGAAGCCGCCGCCCAAGGCGACGAAGCCCGCGCCATCCGCGCGGCCGTAGCGACCCTGCCGCTCGAGCAAAAACGCGCCGTCGAGCTGGCGTTCTTCGGCGGCCTCACGCAGGAGGAAATCGCCCGTCAGCTCGCCGAGCCGCTCGGCACCGTCAAGGCCCGCATCCGCCGCGGCCTGCTCAAGCTCCGCGACTCGCTCGCGGCCCGCCCATGATCGACGAACGCCACGAGGAACTCGCCTCCCTCTACGCCCTCGATCTGCTCGAGGGCGCGGAGCGCGCCGCGTTTGAAAGGACGCTCGCCGCCGATCCGGCGCTGCAGGCCCTCGTCGCCGAGTTGCGCGCCGCCGCCGCCTCGCTCGCACACACCGCGCCCGCCGTTCCTGCGCCCGCCGCGCTCAAGGAACGCATCTTTGCCAGCATCGATCGCCTGGATTCCACGGCCGCCGGAGCTGCTCCGGACAACGTCATCCGCCCGGGCTTCGGCGTATGGCAAATCCTGCCGTGGGCTGCCGCCGCTTGCTTCGCGCTCTGCGCCCTTTGGCTCGGCCAAGGCTACCTCACCGAGCGCACCGAGACCAACAACCTCCGCAACCAGCAGGCCCTCGCCGAGGTCTCGCTCAAAACCGCTCTCCAACAGCTCGAGATCGAGCGCGCGGTATCGAGCAAGCGGCTCGACGAAGCCGCGCAAAAACTAGCCGCCGCCACCACCGAGCTCGGCACCGCGCAGGCGCAGCTCACCGCGCGCGACACCCAGGTCTCGACGCTCACCACGCGCATCGCGGCGCTCACGGAGAGCGCCACCGGCTTCGAGCGCCAGCTGGCCGACGCACGCCAGCAGGTCGCCCGCCTCTCCGAAGATCTCCGCGTGCAGGGCGACATCGCGCGCTACCAAGTGACGGCCCTCGTCTCGATGCTCGAGGGCGCCCCCAAGGCGGTGGCCGCCACAATCTGGGACCCGGCGAAACAGGAAGGCGTGCTCAAGGTCGACAAGCTGCCCGCCCTCGCCGCCAACCAGGACTACCAGCTCTGGATCGTCGATCCGCAGTATCCGAATCCGGTGGATGGCGGCGTCTTCACCGTGGACCCGCAGACGGGCGCGCAGAAGATCGCCTACAAGGCCAAGCAGCCCGTCAGCTCGGTCGCGGCCTTTGCCGTCACCCTTGAGCGCAAGGGCGGCGTGCCCAAGGCCGAGGGGCCCTTCGTGCTGCTGGGCAAGTGAGCCGCTCGCGGTCCCAAAACCGCACTTGCCACTCGCGCGCGCCGCGCGCGAAAATGAACGGCGCATGATCATCAAACCCAAGGTCCGCGGCTTCGTCTGCATCACCTCTCATCCCGAGGGCTGCTTCGCCCACGTGCAGGAGTGGATTGACCACGTGAAGTCCCGCGGGCCGATCAATGGCGGCCCCAAGCGCGTCCTCGTGATCGGATCATCCACGGGCTACGGCCTCGCCTCCCGCATCACCGCGGCCTTCGGCTCCGGCGCAGCGACGATCGGCGCGTTTTTCGAACGCCCCTCCGAAGAGGGCCGGCCCGCCACCCCCGGTTGGTATAACACCATCGGCTTCACCCAGGCCGCGCGCGCCGCGGGCCTCTACGCCAGGAACTTCAACGGCGACGCCTTCTCGGACGACATCAAGCGCCAGGCGCTCGACGCCATCCGCGCCGACCTCGGGCAGGTGGATCTCGTCGTCTATTCGCTCGCTTCCCCGCGCCGCACGCACCCGAAGACGGGCGCGGTCCACAAGTCCGTCCTCAAGCCCGTCGGCCAGTCCTACACCAACAAGACCGTCGACACCGACAAAGGCGTCGTCAGCTCCGTCACCATTGAGCCGGCGAACGAGCAGGAAGTCGCCGACACCACCGTCGTGATGGGCGGCGAGGATTGGGAAATGTGGATGCAGGCGCTGTCCGACGCCAAGCTCCTCGCGCCCGGCGCACAATCCGTCGCGTATTCCTACATCGGGCCCGAGGTCACCTGGGCCATTTACAAGAACGGCACCATTGGCCTCGCGAAGAACGATCTCGAGCGTGCCGCCAAGCACATCGACTCGCTGCTCAAGCTCAACGGCGGCGGCCGCGCGTTCATCTCGGTGAACAAGGCGCTCGTCACGCAGGCCAGCTCGGCCATCCCCGTCGTCCCCCTCTACATCGCGATCCTCTACAAGATCATGAAGGCCGCCGGCACCCACGAGGGCTGCATCGAGCAAATCCAGCGGCTCTTCGCCACGCAGATGTATAACGGCCACACGCCCAAGTTCGACGAGGCCGGCCGCGTGCGCATCGACGACTGGGAAATGCGCCCGGAAATCCAGAGCGCCGTCCGCCAGATCTGGCCCGGCGTCACCACGGAGAACCTCGCCACCGAGACCGACATCGCCGGCTATCGCACCGAGTTCCTTAAGCTCTTCGGCTTCGGCGTCGCCGGCATCAACTACGAGGCCGAGACCGAACCGCATCGGCCCATGCTCTGACGAGCAGGGGAAATCCCAAACGCCAAACTCCAAACGCCAAACCGATCAACGCACGGACGGCTCGGCTGGAATTGGAATTTGATCACTGGGCCTTCTTTGGCGTTTGGAGTTTTGGCGTTTGGGATTTTTTAAGCATGCGTGCCGTCATCCAACGTGTCTCCTCCGCCCGCGTCACCGTCGCCGGCGATATCACCGGCGAGATCGGCCCAGGCTTGCTCGTGCTCCTCGGCGTCGCGCAGACCGACACCGAGGCCGATGCGCAATGGCTGGCCGAGAAAATTTGCGCGCTGCGCATCTTTGAAGACGACGCACAGAAGATGAATCGCTCCGTCGTCGACCTCGGCGGCGGCATCCTGGTCGTCAGCCAGTTCACGCTCTTCGCCAGCACGCGCAAGGGCACGCGCCCCTCGTTCAACGACGCCGCCAAGCCCGACCTCGCGATCCCGCTCTACGAGGCTTTCAACCGCTTCGCCTCCGCCGCCCTCGGCCGGCCAGTCGCGACCGGCCGCTTCGCCGCCATGATGGACGTCGCTCTCGTCAACGACGGCCCCGTCACCATCGCGATCGATTCCAAGGTGCGCGAGTAGCCACGGCCGGCGCCGCGGGGCGGTTCACGCCCTCGCCTTCGCCTGAGCCTCGGCGACCGCAGCAGCGACCCGCGCCTCAATCTCGGCCACAGGCACCTTGGCGACGTCCTTTTGCGCGCGCCACTTCAGCTCGACGATGCCCTCCTTCAGGCCCTTCCCGCCGATTGTGAGCCGCAGCGGCAGGCCGATCAGGTCGGCGTCCTTGAACTTCACGCCCGGCCGCTCCGCGCGGTCGTCGATCAGCACATCGGCACCCGCGCGCTCGGCGGCGCCCGCGATTTTCTTCGCGAGGTCCATCGCCTCGGCGAGCTGCGGATCGAGCACGCAAATCAGCACTTGGAACGGCGCGCAGTTCCACGGCCAGATGATTCCATCCGCGTCGTGGCTCTGCTCAATCACGGCCTGCATCGTGCGGCTGACGCCGATGCCGTAGCAGCCCATCACCATCAGGTGCGACTGCTTCTGGTCGTCGGTGAACACCGCGCCGAACTTCTCCGAGTATTTCGTGCCCAGCTTGAAGATGTGTCCGACCTCGATGCCGCGCCGCACTTGCAGCGGCTGGCCCGACTTCACGTCGGGTTCGCCGGCACGCACCCGTCGGAAGTCGCCGAACTTTGTCACCGCGAGATCGCGCGCGACGTTCACGTGGCGCAGGTGGAAGCCGTCCTTGTTCGCCCCGGTCGTGCCGTTGCCAATCAGGCGAATCGCATGGTCGGCAAACACACCGGCCAGCGCCCCCGCGTCCTTGATCGTGCCCTTCACGGCGCCGAGGCTGCCGGGCTTCGCGCCCATCACGGGTGCGATTTCCTCCGGTGTCGCCGGACGGAAAAGCCCAAAGCCCAGCGCGCCGAGCTTCGCTTCCTCGAGCTCATCGCACCCCCGCAGGATCACCAGGAAGGGTTTCCCGTCTCCCACATAGACTAGCGTCTTGAACTGCTGATCGGCCGGCACCGAGTAGGGCGCCGCCTCAAGCGCCGCGATCGTAATGACGCCCGGTGTCGCAAACTCCTCCACCGCGCCGCCCGGCGCCGCGTCCCGCAGGTCGGCGGGCACGAGCGCGCTCGTGGCCTTCTCCCGGTTGGCCGCGTAGCCGCTGGCCTCGTTGTAGATGACGTCGTCGTCGCCGATTTCCGCCGGCACCATGAACTCGTGCGAGAAGCTGCCGCCCATCACGCCGGTGTCGGCCTCGACCGCGATGGCCTGCACGCCGATCCGCCGGAAGAAGCGCACGTAGGCGTCCTTCATCGCGTGGTAGCTCTTCACCGCGCCGTCATCGGTCGTGTCGAATGAGTAGGCGTCCATCATGATGAACTCGCGCGCGCGCATCAGGCCGAAGCGCGGGCGGATCTCGTTCCGGAACTTGGTCGCGATTTGGTAGAAGTTCTTCGGCAGGTCGCGGTAGCTTGTGATCTCCGCCTTCACGAGCGGAGTGATCACTTCCTCGTGCGTGGGCCCGAGCACGAACTCAGGCTCGCGCGAAGGGCGCTTGCCATCACCCGCGCTGTCGGCGCGGAACATGATCTCGCGCGCCGCGGCCCAGCGCGGGCCTTGCTGCCAGTTTTCGACCGGATGCACGTGCGGCATCCACAGCTCGATGGCGCCGGAGCCGTCCATTTCCTCGCGGCAGATCTGCGTGATCTTCTGAATCGTCCGCAGGCCGAGCGGCATGTAGGTGTAGAGCCCGCCGCCGAGTTTGCGCACGAGCCCCGCGCGCACGAGCAGCTTGTGCGACGCGATCTCCGCGTCCGCCGGGCTTTCCTTCAGTGTCGGGACAAAAAACTGCGACCAGAGTTTCATGGAGCCGGGCACCGAATCAGCCGGCGCGGGTCGGAGCAAATTTATTTGCGGGCGCCACCGCGGCCCCGTGCAATCGACCCTTTATGTCCTCAGCTTCCACCCCGCGCCGCCCATGGCCGATGAAATGGATCGTGGTCGCGATCCTCGCGATGATCGTGCCCTACACGATCATTACGTTCGTCTATCGGAAGCCCGGCCCGGCCTTTCAGCCCTACGAGGATATGAAGAACCGGGCCAACGTGAAGCGGCTGCTCGACGCCGGCTACCAACGCCTGCCCATCGTCGCCCAACGCCCCGCCGACAGCGCGCTGCCCAAGGGCGGTGCCTCGATCGCCACCGCACCTGGAGGCCTGCCCGAGGAGCTGCGCACGACACTCGTCGCGCCACTTCTCCTCCCGGCGGAAATCCTGAGTGTCACCGCCGCGCCTGCCCTCGCTTTCCAGCAGGCCTACCCCATCCATCTGACCTGCACCCTCCCCGCCGAGAACCAGCAAATCGCGGGCGCGGACATCTATCTCCGCGGCGACACGGTCGTGATCACGCCAACCCTCGAGCACGTGGGCGGCGGACTGGCCGCGCGCTCGCCACAGACCGTCGCGCTGCTCACCATTCCCGCGGGCGTCCTCAAGCCGGGCCGCTACACCGTCACCCTCGCGGGCGAGCGCACCTCCCGCATGTGGCCGCTCGACGTGAAGTGATGCCGCGGCTATTGACGCGCCGCGGCGGTTGCCCGACAACAACGCTCGTCACCACTCGATGAGCACCAGCAACGGATCGGCTTCGCCCACCGCCAACGCCACCACGATCAAGCCGACCGATCTCCGCGGCATCCTGAAATACGTGCCGCGCTTCCAAGGGCAGATCTTCGTCATCGCCCTGGACGGCGCGGTGGTGGCCGATGATAATTTCGGCAACCTGCTCGTCGATCTCGCGGTGCTCCGCTCGCTCGCAATCAAGGTCGTGCTCGTGCATGGCATCAGCCACCAGCTCAAGGAGCTCTCGGCGATGCGCGGCATCGCCATCACCAATTCCGATGGCACGGGCGTCACGGACGCGGCGACGCTTGACCTCGCCATCCGGGCCTCGTCGCGGGTCTCGCACGCCCTCGTCGAGGGCCTCACGCAGAACGCGCTGAAATGCGCCACGACCAACGCCGTCCGCGCCCTGCCCCTCGGCATCATCAAGGGCATCGACCAGCAGTTCACCGGCAAGGTGGAGCGCATCGACAAGGATTTCCTCACCGAGCTCATCGACCGCCAGGTCGTGCCCGTGGTCTCGCCCGTTGCGTTCGGCCCGGATGGCAAGTCGCTCCGCGTGAACTCGGACTTGCTGGCCGCCGAGCTCGCCGAGGCCTTGCAGGCGACCAAGATCATCTACCTCACGCCCGCCCCGGGCCTCGAGATCGACGGCGAGATCCGCCGCGAGATCTCGTTTGAGGCGCTGCAGAAGATCCTCGCCGAGCAGCCCGAGCGCGTCGACGAAGCCAGCCGCAGCAAGGCCGTGCACGCGCTCAAGGCCATCGAGACGGGCACGCCCCGCGTGCACATCCTCGACGGCCGCATCTTCGACGGCCTGCTCAACGAGATCTTCTCCAACGAGGGCGTCGGCTCGCTCGTCTACGGCAACGACTACGCCCAGATTCGGAAAGCGAAGAAGGGCGACGTGCGCATGATCTACAACCTCACGCGCGCCGCCGTGCGCCGCGAGGAGCTGATCCACCGCACGCAGCAGGCGATCGAGAAGAACATCGACCAGTTCTTCGTCTTCGAGATCGACGAGAACATCATCGCGTGCGTGACGCTCTATTTTTACCCCGACAAGCCACAGGTGGCCGAGGTCGGCTCGCTTTACGTGATGCCGTTCTACCACAACCGCGGCATCGGGAAAAAGATGGTGGACTACGCGTGCATGGTCGCGAAGGAGCGCGGCGCGACGACCGTGATCGCGCTTTCCACGCAGAGCTTCGGCTTCTTCACCAACGTCGTCGGCTTCGAGGAGGCGACGAAGGACGCCCTGCCCGACGCGCGGCTGAAGCTCTACGAGGACAGCGGACGCAATGCGAAGGTGCTCGTGAAGCGGCTGGCCTGAGCTCCCCCAAGCCCGGTCCGGCCGCGCAGTCAGGCAGCCTTGGCGGCCGCCCGGCGCTGGCGTCGGGCCGCCAGCAAGCCGTGCTTCGGCGCCCAGAGGAGCGCGGCAAGGAAAATCACGGCTTGCAGCAAGACGATGCACGCGCCCGTCGAGGCGTTGAGGAAGAAGCTCACGTAGACGCCCGCTGCGCTCGACCCCACGGCGCTCGCGACCGCGATGGCGAGCATCACGTTGAACCGATCCGTGAGCAGGTAGCCGATGCAGCCGGGGGTAACGAGCATCGCGATCACGAGGATGATGCCGACGGCCTTGAGCGAGACGACGATGGTCACCGCGAGCAGCGAAAGCAGCAGGTAGTAGAGCAACTGCGTGCGCAGGCCGATGGTGCGCGCCTGGCTCGGATCGAAACAGAAGAGCAGCAGATCGCGCCGCAGCGCGAGCACCACGGCGAGCGTGCCGCCGCCCACGATCAAGGTGTCGCGCAGGTCGCCGGCCTCGAGACCGAGGATGTTGCCAAAGAGGATGTGGTCGAGGTGCAGGTCGCTCTTGATCTTCGTGAACAGCACCAGCCCGAGGGCGAAGAGGCCGGTGAACACCACACCCATCACGGTGTCTTCCTTCACTCGGCTGTTGGCCTTGATGTAGCCGGTGAGAACAGCGCACAGCAGGCCGGAGCCAAACGCGCCGACCGCGAGCGGCACCCCGACCGCATAGGCGAGCACGATGCCTGGCAGCACCGCGTGCGAGATCGCGTCACCCATGAGCGACCAACCCTTGAGCACGAGGTAGCACGACAACACCGCGCACACCGCCCCCACGGCCACACCCACGATCAGGGCGTCGACCATGAAGCCGTATTGGAAGGGCTCGAGCAGGCGGCTCATGCGGCGTGGGAATACGGGGCTTGGGGTAGCCCTGCTCGTGAGAGCAGGGAAGGTTCGGAAACGTATACGCGGTTCGTCCCGCCTCTCACGAGGCGGGCTACACCAAGACGATGCACGCTCATGCGGCGCCCTCCCCTGCGGCCCGACGGCGCGCGCGCGCAGCGAGCAGGCCGTGCTTCCGGCCAAACACGAGCGCGGCGACGAACAACGCGCTCTGCAGCGTGACGATGCACCCGCCGGTCGAGCCGTCGAAAAAGTAGCTCGCATACGCGCCGACGATCGAGGTGAGCGTGCCCATCGCGACCGCAAGGCCGATCATCCGCCCAAAGCGATCGGTGAGCAGATAGGCCGTCGCGCCGGGCGTCACGAGCATCGCGACCACCAGGCACGCCCCCACGGTCTGCAACGCGGCGACGGCGGTCGCGGAGAGCAGCGTGAGAAGCGTGAAATGGAGGACGGTGGTGTTGAGCCCGAGCGCGCGCGCCTGGCTCGGGTCGAAGCAGTAGAGGAGCAGGTCGCGCCATTTCAGCCCGAGCACCACAAGCGTGCCCGCGGAGATGATCAGGATCTGCACGATGTCGGAGTCCGCGATGCCGAGGATATTGCCGAACACGATCGAGCGCAGGTCGACCTGGCTCGGGTAGAGCGAAATCAGGAACAGCCCGAGCGCGAAGAACGCGGTGAACACCACTCCTATCACCGCATCCTCGCGCAGTCGCGTCTTCGCCTTCACGAAGCCCATGCCCACCGCGGCGAGCAGGCCGGTGACGAACGCGCCCGCGGCAAACGGCAGCCCGAGATAGTAGGCGACCGCGACGCCAGGCACGACGGAGTGCGAGAGCGCGTCGCCCATGAGCGACCAGCCCTTGAGCGTGATGAAGCACGACAGGAACGCGCACACGCCGCCGATCAGCGCGCTCACGCCGATGGCCTTGAGCATGTAGTCGTAGTGCAGGGGCGTGAGCAGGGTCTCGATCACTTGTCCCCCTCGTGTTCCGCGCGTTTCTCGACGACGTCCTCGCGGCCCTCGCGCTTGCTGTATTCGAGATGGCCGCCCTTGCCAAAGACCAGGGGGCGCTCGTCGTCGGTCAGCAGCGTGACGGCGCGGCCGTCGTGCTGCTGCACGGTGGATTCGTCGAAACGGAAATGCCGCAGCGCGCCGCCGAATGCGCGCTGGAGATTCTGCTCCGTGAAAACCTCGAGCGTTGGCCCCGCCGCGAGCACGGTCCGGTTCACGAGGACGACATGGTCGCAGAATTCCGGGACGGAGCCGAGGTTGTGCGTCGACACGAGCATGATGTGCCCGTCGGCGCGCAGCTCGCGCAGGAGCGCGATGATGGCGGCTTCGGTCGTGACATCGACGCCGGTGAACGGCTCGTCGAGCAGGATCACGCGGCCCTGCTGCGCGAGGGCGCGGGCCAGAAAGACGCGTTTGCGCTGCCCGCCGGAAAGCTCGCCGATCTGGCGGTCGCGAAACTCGAGCATGCCGACGCGGCGGAGGCTTTCCTCCGCGATGCGGCGGTCCTCGGCGCGCGGGATGCGCAGGAAATTCATGTAGCCGTAGCGGCCCATCAACACGACATCCCACACGCTCACCGGGAAACTCCAGTCGACCTCCTCGGCCTGCGGGACATAGGCGACCAGGTTCTCCCTGAGCGCCGCGCGCACCGGGCGGCCGCCGATGCGCACCGCGCCCGCAACGGGCTCCACGATGCCCATGATGGCCTTGAAGAGCGTGGACTTGCCGCTGCCGTTGATGCCCACGAGCGCGCAGATTGAGCCGGGCCCGAGCTGGAACGACGCATCGCGTAGCGCGACATGGCCATTGGCGTAGCTCACCGTCACGCCACCGACATCGACCGAGCAGTCCGGCAGTGCGGCGATCATTTGCCGGCGAACCCCTTCACCACCGTCTGCGCGTTATATTCCATCAGGCGCAGGTAGGTCGGCGCCGGGCCCTTTGCGTCGGTGAGCGAATCGACGTAGAGCACGCCGCCGTAGCGCGCGCCCGTCTCGCGCGCGACCTGCCGCGCGGCCTTGTCGCTCACGGTGCTCTCGCTGAATACCACCGGCACTTTGTTTTTCCGGACGCCGTCGATCACCTTCTGCACCTGCTGCGGCGTGCCCTGCTGATCGGCGTTCACAGCCCACAGGAACAGCTCCTTCAGGCCGAAGTTGCGCGCGAGATAGGGAAACGCCCCCTCGCTGGTGACAAGCCAGCGGCGATCGGCGGGGATTTTCGCGAGCTCAGTGCTGACCATCGTCTCAAGCGCGGCAAACTTCGTCGCGTAGGCCGCGGCGTTGGCGTTGTAGGCCGCGGCGTTGGCGGGATCCAGTTTCACGAGGGCCCGGCGGATGTTCTCCACGTAGATGACGGCATTGCGCGGCGACATCCACGCGTGGGGATTCGGCTTTCCCGAGTAGGGCCCCTCGTCGATGCCGATGGGCGTGATGCCCTCGGTGAGCACGGCGCTCGGCACATTCTTGAGATTGCCAAAAAAGCGCTCGAACCAGCGCTCGAGGTTGAGGCCGTTCCAGAGCACCAAATCGGCCTTCTGCGCCTTCACGATGTCCTGCGGCGTGGGCTCGTAGCCATGGATCTCGGCGCCGGGCTTCGTGATCGATTCAACGATGGCGGCGTCACCGGCGACGTTCTGCGCCATGTCCTGGATGATGGTGAACGTGGTGACGACGCGTTTCTTGGCCGGCGCCGCGAGGGCGAGCGACGGAGCCAGCAGCAGGAACGAAAGCAACCGGAGAACGGAAGGCGGGCGCGCAGTCATGGTGGGTCTGAATCCAGCGGCGCTATTTTGATTAGTCAAAATAAATCCTTGGTTGCTTCAAACACGGCGCCGGCTATCGCTCCCGCCATGGCCACCATCGCGGTCGAGAACTATCTCAAGCACGTGCTGCTCCTCTCGGAGGGCGCGGACGACCTCGTCCCGATGGGCGAGCTCGCCGCCGCGCTCGATGTCGTGCCGGGCACCGCGACCACGATGGTAAAGGCCCTCGCCGCCGAGGGGCTGGTCTCGCACCGGCCGCGCTACGGCGTGCGCCTGACGGCGGAGGGCCGGCGCGTCGCGCTCGGCGTGCTGCGCCGCCACCGGCTGATCGAGACCTTTCTCGTCGAGGTGCTGAAGATGGACTGGACGGAGGTCCACGCCGAGGCGGAATTGCTCGAGCACGCCATCTCCGATGCCGTCCTAGATCGCCTCGACGCCCTGCTCGGCCACCCCGCCACGGACCCCCACGGCGACCCGATTCCGACGCGGCAGGGAAAGCTCGATTCCCAAGTCTATGCCACGCTCGCGACCTGCGTCCTCGCCAAGCCTCTGCGGATCGTGCGCATCACGGAACAATCGGGGGAATTCCTGCAGTTCGCCGAGGAGCGCGGCCTGCGGCCGGGCGCCAGCGTGCGCGTCGCCGACCGCAACCTCGCGGCGGGCCTGCTCACGTTGAAGATGTCCGGTGCGCGCACGGTGGCGGTGAGCCTCGCGGCGGCCGGGAGCATTCTCGTCGCCCCGGCGGACTAGAACGACCACCGCAGTCGCAGCACGTTGGTCCAGTCGGTCGCGCGGCCGCCAAGGCCGCGGCTGACGCCGTAGTCGAACTGGAGGAACTTCGAGAAATCCCACGTCACGCCGCCACCCGCGCCGCCGACGAAGCTCGACGAGCTGGCGGACGAGGCGGCTAGCGTCGCCTCGCCATACACCCCGAACCCCGCGACGAGCGCCTGCCGCACGAACCCGCTCGCATACCAGCGTGAGTCGTAGCCGTTGTTGGCGTCGTTGCGCTTCAGCTCCCACTGGCCCATGGCGCCGATCTCGGTGCCCAGCGCGAGCTTCATGGCCCACGGCACGATGAAGCCGCCCTCGACATGGTTGTTGCCCACGCCGGTCGTCTTCGAGGGGATCTTCACGTAGGGAATCACGGCCGCCGAGGCGCCGAGGGCATTGTCGCTCCAGAATCGCCACTTCGCGCGCACCGCGGTGTCGCCCCACCCCGAGCGAGAGTCGCGTGCGCCGCCGCCCAACTGCACCGTTTCACGCACAAAGAACTGCGCGCCGATCTGCACGTCGACGTTTTGCGTCATCCCAATCGACAGGATGGACGAGGCCAGACCCAGCGCCGTGAAGCGCATGGGCTCCGCCTTGTCACGGTTCACGCCGACCGTCACCGCGTCCATGCGCAGGAAAAACTTCCCGGGCTCGACGGTCGCCGGCGTCTCGGTCACCTGCGCGCGGAGGGCGGACGCCGCCACGACGATTCCGAGGAGGCCGAGGAGGAGGCGCTGGTTCATCCGGCGAGCATCCGGCGAAGCGAGGCGCGTCGGCCAGAAAATTCTCCGGACCTCCGCCCGACATCGCGCTTGCCCCGCCGCGCGCCAGCCTCGCAGACTCGCGGCGATGTCGCAGTCCCTCGCGCGCGTGGTTTTCGCCGGCACGGTCGTGTTTTTCGCCGCGTTTTTCCTGTGGCCCGTCTGGCAAATCCTCGAGGGCGGCTTTGTGGATGCCGATGGCCGCCTGACCCTCGACTACCTTCGCGCGCTGCTCGGCGATCCGACCTATCTCGGCGGGTTGCGCAATTCCTTCCTGCTCGCCTGCGCCGCGACCACGCTCGCCGCGCTCATCGCGGTGCCGCTGGCGGTGGTGAGCGACCGTTTTCTTTTTCCCGGCAAAGCCCTGCTCGGCTCGGTCATCCTGGTGCCGATGATCCTGCCGCCGTTTGTCGGCGCCATCGGCATCAAGCAGATCTTCGGGCAATACGGCGCGCTCAACGCCCTGCTCCACCACGTGGGACTGCTCGCCCCCGGCGCCACAATCGACTGGTTCGCGGCGAACCAGTTCTGGGGCATCGCCATCGTCGAGGCGCTCGCGCTCTACCCGATCATCTACCTCAATGCGGTCGCGGCGCTCGCCAACATCGACCCCGCGCTCGAGGAGGCCGCGCAGAACCTCGGCTGCACGGGTCTGCGCCGCTTCTGGAAAATCACGCTGCCGCTCATCCGGCCCGGGCTCTTCGCGGGCGGCACCATCGTGTTCATCTGGGCCTTCACCGAGCTCGGCACGCCGCTCGTGTTTGACTACGATCGCGTCACGAGCGTGCAGATTTACCATGGGCTGAAGGACATCGGCGCCAACCCGTTTCCCTTCGCGCTCGTCGCGGTGATGCTCGCCTGCTCGGTCGCGCTCTATGCCGCGAGCAAGTTCCTCTTCGGCCGCTCCAGCCACGCCATGATGGCCAAGGCCACGTCCTCCGGTGGCCCACGCGCCCTGCCCCGCGGCCAGGCGTGGCTCTGCACGCTGCTGTTCGGCGGCGTCACCTTTCTCGCCGTGCTGCCGCACCTCGGCGTAATTCTCGTGGCCTTCTCGCGCGACTGGTATGGCACGGTCGTGCCGCACGAGTGGACGCTCGGCAACTTCCAGCTCGCCCTCGGCCACGACCTCACCGTGCCCGCGATCGCCAACAGCCTGAAGTTCGCGAGCATCTCCACGCTCATCGACCTCGTGCTCGGACTCGCCATCGCCTACGTCGTGGTGCGGAGCCGCGTGCGTGGGCGGCAGGTGCTCGACTTCCTCGCCATGCTGCCGCTCGCGGTGCCCGGGCTCGTGCTGGCGTTCGGCTATCTCGCGATGGCCCAGGATGGGAAGTTCTTCGCCTTCCTGAACCCCACGCGCGATCCAACCATCTTGCTCATCATCGCCTACTCGGTTCGCCGGCTGCCCTACGTCGTGCGCTCGGCGGCGGCGGGTTTCCAGCAGACGAGCGAGACCCTCGAGGAGGCCGCGCAAAACATGGGCGCCCCGCCGCTGAAGGCCGTCATCAAGGTCACGCTGCCTCTCATCATGGCCAACGTGATCGCGGGCGGGCTGCTGGCGTTTGCCTTCGCGATGCTGGAGGTGAGCGACTCGCTCATTCTCGCGCAGAAGCAGGCGTTCTACCCGATCACCAAGGCGATCATGGAGCTGTTCCAGCTGCTCGGTGACGGGAAGTTCATCGCGAGCGCGCTGGGCGTGTGGGCGATGGCATTCCTCGGCGTCACCATCGTCGGCATGACCGTGCTGCTCGGGAAAAAACTCGGGGCGATATTCCGGGTGTGAGTTGCACCGGTCCTTTCCTCGCCTGCAAGCCTGCCAAATCCCGGTTGCCATCGGCCTTCGCTAAAGTAACGTAGCTCTCATGCACGCGACGGAGATCCCGAATTTCGACCGCTTGACTGATGCGCAACGGCTCGCGCTAGCCGACGAAATCCTCGGTTCGCTGCGCTCCCCGGAGTCGTTACCTCCGCCCTTGGCGCATCGCGCCGAACTCAATCGTCGCTGGAGCGCGTTTGAGACGGATCCCAGCCGCGCCCTGACGAAAGAGCAGTTTCGCTCCCGCATTGCCGCGCTCCGGCAGTGAACCGCGCGTTGCTATACCTGCCGGAAGTCGCCCGCGACTACGGGGACGCATTTGGATATTACGAAGCGCTGTCGCCGACAGCCGCGCTCAAGTTCGACGCCGATTTCAGCCGTGCGGAGGCCGAAGTTGAGAGCGGCATGGTGACGCATCAACGTGTCTTTCAGCACTATCATCGCATCTTCGTCGGCCGCTTTCCGTATTCCCTCTATTACCGGCTCACCGACAAGCACGCCGTGATAGTGGGCGTGCTCTATACTCGCTTTTCGCCCGAACGGATCGAGCGCACGCTTCGTGCTCGAGAGTAAGGTGTTGTCAGGCGACTCTGAGCACGATCCCTTTTCGACGCACGATCGACCGCAGCGCTTCAACGGCATCAGAGGAAACAAACCCGCGCTTCGGCAGCCAATGCGCGAGTAGTGGAGCGGTAAACAAAAGAACCCCTAGTTTGTCTTCATGCCCTTTGATGATCTTGTCCCACCCTATCACCGTTCGCTCCGCATCGACATGACAGTCGAGTTCCTCGTCTGAGATCATCCATGTGAATTCTTTACCTTCTAGTTGGATTTTTTTCCAGACCAGCGAGGATATCCACCGTTTCACCAAAGACGGCAAAAACGATAACAGCGCCGCGAGCATGAAGGGCGGAATGACACTGGATAAACTGAAGCGCCCAGATGCCACCAATACGATGCACATAAGCATGATCACAGCCCCGATCCACGTCAGCCCGCGCCCCCCAATCGACATGCTTCGCGCAAGCGCCGCCCCAGCGTTTTCCAGTTCCTCACGGGAAAAGCGAAACTGAACGCGAATGGGGTTCACTACTTCACCTCACTCATCTTCACCTCGCGCCCCAATGCCGCCGACATGTCCGCCGCGAGGACCGCGCGGTGCGACTTCATGCTTTCGGCGAGGCTCGTGAGCGGCATGTCCTCACCACGCTCCAGCGCCGCGAAAAACGCCTCGAACTGGCTCTGATACGGGTGGTCCGACACGTCGCCGGAATCGAGCATCTTCATCGAGAGGTTGCTCCAGCCGTGCTTGTTGAGACCCTTGAGTTGGTTCGAGTGGAATTTGTTGTCGAGGAGCGAGCCCTCGCTGCCGACGAGGTGCGTGTGGAAATAGTAGGGTTGGAGGCAGTCGATCACCGAGGCGACCTTGCCGACGCGACCGCCGGAGAACTTCAAAATCGTGACACTCGTGGTGGCATATTCGTATTGGGCGAAGGTCTTGTTCTGTGAGCGCGTCGCGTAGCTCGTCACGGCCTCGACCTCGCCGCCCATGCAGAGGAGCAGCGCGTCCATCGCATGGCAGCCGGCGGAGAGCAGGGAGCTGCCGCCGTTGGCCTTGCCGGTGTTCCAGCGGAACTGGCCATACCACGGGCCGATGCCGTGGTAGTAGTCCACCTCGCCGTAGTGGATGGTGCCGAGGATGCCAGCATCGATGACCGACTTGGTGACCTGAAACTGGCTGGAGAAACGGCACTCGAAGCACACACAGGTCTTCACCCCGGCCTTCTTCACCGCGGCGGTGGCGGCCTTGGCGTCGGCGAGCGAGAGCGTGAGCGGCTTCTCGAGGATAATCTGCTTGCCGGCCTTGGCGGCGGCGATGACGTGCCCCGCGTGCTGGCTCGGGTAGCTGCAAATGGAGACCACATGGATGTCTTTGCGCTTCAGCATGGCGTCGAGGTCCGTGTAAGCCTCGATCTTGCCGCCGTGACGCGCGCTTAGCGCGGCGTTGTCCTGCGGGCGTGACGAATAGACGGCGACGACCTGCGCGTGCGGGGTGGCGTTGATGGCCTGGATGTGCGCAGTGGCGACCCAACCATATCCGATGATGGCGACGTTGTATTTCTTCATAAGGGGAAAAGTGCGGGGGAGGCGCGTGACGTTCTTCGGAATCCATGCGTCAGGTCGAGCCACGAATGCGCCTCGCCCAAACGGGCGAGGCTCAAAATCGAAAATAACCTTTCGCCGTCCGCGGCGCCAAGTAGCCTCCCTGTATGCTTTCGCGGTTGCTCCCCGCCTCCCTCCTCCTCGCCAGCTCGGCCTCGCTCGCCTCGGCCCAGGTGGACTACCTCCGCGACGTGAAGCCCCTCCTCGCGCAGCACTGCTACCGCTGCCATGGCGCCTCGCAGCAAAAGGGCGGCATGCGCGCCGACACCGTGGCGTTTCTCAAGGAGGGCGGCGACGCGGGCGCCGCGCTCAAGCCCGGCGACTCCAAGGCGAGCGTCCTCGTCCAGGCCCTCCTCGGCACGCACGACGACATCTCGCGGATGCCTTACAAGAAGCCCGCGCTCGCCGACGCCGAGATCGCCAGAATCCGCGCTTGGATCGACGCCGGCGCGCCTGCGCCCGCCAACGAGGAGCCGGACAAGGCCATCCACTGGGCGTTTGTCGCTCCCGTGCGCCCCGAGGCGCCCGCGGTCGCCAAGGCCGGCTGGTCGCGCAACGCCGTCGACCGCTTCGTCCTCGCCCGCCTCGAAAAGGAAAAGATCGCCCCGGCACCCGAGGCCGATCGCACCACGTTGCTGCGGCGCGTGAGCCTCGACCTTACCGGCCTCCCGCCCACGCCCGCCGAAGTGGCGGCCTTCTTCGCCGACCGCGCGCCCGATGCCTACGAGCGCGCGGTCGATCGCCTGCTCGCGTCGCCGCACCACGGCGAACGCTGGGCGCGCCCGTGGCTCGATGTCGCGCGCTACGCCGACTCCAACGGCTACTCGATCGACGCCCCGCGGCAGATTTGGAAATACCGCGACTGGGTCGTCGCCGCGCTCAACCGCGACCAGCCCTACGATCAATTTGTCATCGAGCAGCTCGCCGGCGATTTGCTGCCGGGCGCCACGCCCGAGCAAAAGACCGCGACCGGCTTCAACCGCAACACGCAGATCAACCAGGAGGGCGGCATCGACCCCGAGCAGTTCCGCATCGAGTCCGTCCTCGACCGCGTGAACACGTTCGGCACCGCGTTCCTCGGCCTCACGATGGGCTGCGCGCAGTGCCACGACCACAAGTTCGATCCGCTCACGCAGCGCGACTACTACCAGCTGTTCGCATTCTTCAACAGCACCGTCGAGGATGGCCACGGCAAGAGCACGCCCGGCGGCACGCTCTCGTTTCCCAACGAGAAGGACGGCACCGCCACGCTCCCCGCCGACCTCGAGGAGGCGCGCCTCGCGGTCGAGCGCCACATCAACACCCACGGCGCCGAGGCCGCGAAATGGATGGCCGCCCTCACCGACGAGCAAAAGGGCAAGCTCCGCCCCAACAGCCTTCGCTCCGCCGTCGAGATTCCGTGGGAGAAACAGGATTTCCGCCAGCGCCGCGCCGTCTTCGCCGCCGCGCGGCCCATGGACGCCGAGTTCCGCGCGCTCAACGGCAAGCTCTTCACCCTCGAGCGCAACGAGTCCCGGCTCGTCACCACGCTCGTGATGCAGGAGCTGCCCAAGCCGCGGGAGAGTTTTCTGTTCATCAAGGGCGACTTCACCCGCCGCGGCGAAACCGTCACGCCCGGCACGCCCGCCATCCTGCCGCCGCTGCCGGCCGTCGAGAAGCCCACGCGCCTCGACCTCGCGCGCTGGCTCTTCGATCCCGCGCACCCGCTGACGGCCCGCGTGATGGTGAATCGCATCTGGCAGCAATATTTCGGCCGCGGCCTCGTGGAGACGGAGAACGACTTCGGCACGCAAGGCCTGCCGCCCAGCCACCCGGAGCTGCTCGACTGGCTTGCGACCGAGTTCGCCGCGCAGAAGTGGAGCATGAAAGCGCTGCACCGCCTCATCGTCACCTCCGCCACCTACCGCCAGTCCTCCCGCGTCCGCCCCGATCTCGAGATCGTCGATCCGATCAACAAGCTCCTCGC
>JAEUHB010000472.1 GCA_016794665.1 Opitutaceae bacterium | reverse complement strand
GTCGGCGAGTCCTTTCATGAACGCGCGCAGCCGCGTGAAATCGAGCGCGGCGCCCTCCATGTCATACATGAGCAGGTCGGCCCAGCCCGCGGCGGCCGCCTTGCCCTCGTCGTAGCCGCCGCGGCCATAGTCGTAGTAGACAGGCTGGCCGGCGGCGAGGAGCTCGATGGCCTTGTTGATGCGAGTGGGTTTGGCGGGCGCCGCCGCCGCGTGCGCGGGCGACGGGAGAACAGAAACAACCGAGAAAAACAGGATGGAGGCGAGGATGGGACGGGAGCGGATCATGGTGAAGAGCGCCGGGCCCCGAGGCCGGAGGGCGCGGTGGGTTTTGGGGTAAACGTGCGCAGGACGTTGAACTGGGTGGCCGAGTTGGTCTCGGCTTCGAGCCGGCCCCAGATTACGAGCGTGCGCGAGGTGGCGTGCTGGATCACGCGCCACTGGGAGTTCTTCCCGTTGCCGAGACCGACGGGCCGGCCGGCGAGGGCCGCGGGCTTCACGAGGTCGGCGGCGGTGGTGATGGTGGTGGTCATCGTTGCGGGGTCGAAACGCATCGCGGTGATGCGACCCTCGATGCTGTCGTCGACGAAGATGTCGGCGACAGCCACCGTGTCGCCGCCGAGGGCGGGCTCGGCCATGTTGCCCGCGAGCGTGACGCGTGCCTCGACGGGGCCGGCGAGCGGGCCGCGGAGGATGTTGCCCGTGAGGCGGCTCGGGCCGAGCGACGCTTTGTCCTCCACGAAGCGCCAGTCCTGCCAGACGGTGTTGCGCTCCGCGACGATCTCGGAGCGCTGGAGGTAGAAGCCACCGTGGTTCTCGGCGATGACGTTGTCGCGAAGCGCGGCACGCGACTCCATCGTGATGCGCATCGCGCCGGAGTTTTTCACGGAGTTCGAGTTGCCGGCGAAGACGCAGCGCTCGACGAGGACGTTGAACTTCTCCGCGGGCGGCACCGGATCGAGCGGGGCGCCGTAGCGGTGCTCCTGGCCGCCGATGAAGAGCGCGCCGGCGTCGTCGCCCGCGTCGTTGGCGGTGAAGACGCAGTCCGCGATGCGCGGTGACGACCAGAGCGCGACGAAGACGCCGCCGGCGTCGTTGCGCGTGAGCGCGGTGTTGGCGGAAATGACACAGCCGATCAGTTCGCCGCCGCTCCAGTCGAAGAAGGAAATCGCGCCCCCGTCGCTGCTGCGCATCGGATCATCGAGGCCGGCGCGGTTGTTGGCGAAGACACTTGCGCGGATGCGCGGCGCGGCGCGGCGGTCGGCGGCGAGGGCCGCGCCGCGGCCGCACTCGGTGGTGTTGTCGTAGAAAAGGCAGTGCTCGATGCGCGGGGCCGCGCCGTTGGTGCAGAAGATCGCGCCGCCGTCGTGCGCGGTCTCATGCAGGTGCGCGGGCGCCCACGGCGCGGGGCGGAGCGTGCGGTTGTGGGCGAAGACGCAGTTTGCGATCACCGGCGACACGCCGTCGCAGAGGAGCGCGGCACCCTTGCCGCGGACGCGCGCACGCACGAAATGGAAACCGTCAATGCGCGTGTCGTCCGCGCCGAACGCGATCCGCTGCGCCTCGCCGCCGTCGAGCACGGTGGGGTGCGCGAGCACGTCGCGCGGCCCGCCGGGCGCCGCGAAACCGCCGTAGAGATCGACCCGGGGCTTGAGCGCGAAGGTCGGCGGCGCGTAGCGCCCCGCGGAGACAAGGATCGCGGCGCGCGTGCCGGCGGCGGGCGCGGCGTGCTCGAGTGCCGGCGGGAGCGAAGCCCACGGTCTCTCGCGCGAGCCGTCGCCCGTGATGTCGTCGCCGCGGGTGGCATCGACGTAGCTCACGGTGGCGTAGCCCGAGAGGTTCACGGCGGGCGAACGGGGGCCGGCCTCCGGCGGCAAGGCCGCGCGGGCCGTGGCAACGGCGACGAACAAACTGAGCAACAAATGCAGTGGGAGTTTCATGGGCTCAGGCCTTGCCCGCCTTCCGGGGCGGGTGGCGCAGCACGCCGATGATGCGCCAGCCGGCGGTTTCGCGAGTGAGGGTGTAGTCGTAGGCGGCGGCGTTGTCCTTGGCAAAGACCTGCACGGTCACGGTCGCGCGGGCGCCGTCGTCGCGCACGATGCCGAACTCCGCGCGTTCGCTGCGCCAGATCTCCGGGTAGCTCTGCTCCACGATGGCGGCGAAGGCGGCCAGGGGCTTTTGCGCGCGCAGCTCGGCGGCGGCGAAGGTGTGGGCGCGCGCCGCATCGCCGGCCCGAAAAGCCGCGAGCTGCGCCTCGATCACGGTGACGATTTCTTTTTTCACCTCGGGCTTGCTCGCCCGCAGCGGTGCTTCGCCGGCACAAAGGGTCGCGGCGAAAATCGACAGGGCGAGCCAGAGACGGGGCAGGGGAAGCCGGCGCATCAACCCGACCGTGGCCGCGGGCCGCGCCGCGCGCCACGCAAAAATCCGCCGTGCATCGCGGCGCGCGGATTCGATACAGTGCGCGGATGCCTCCCTCCATCCGCCTCGCCGCCGCGGCCGACGTGCCGCTCATCCTCACGTTCATCCGCGGACTCGCCGACTACGAGAAACTCACGCACGAGGTCGAGGCTACGGAGGAGAAGCTGCGCGCGACGCTGTTCCCTGTTCAGGGCCGCCCCGCGGCGGAATGCGTGATCGCGGAGCAGGATGGCGAGCCGGCGGGCTTTGCGCTGTTCTTCACCAACTATTCGACCTTCCTGGCGAAGCCCGGGCTCTACCTTGAGGATCTGTTCGTGTTTCCGCATCTGCGGGGGCGCGGCATTGGCAAGGCCCTGCTGCTTCATCTTGCCAAGCTCGCCAACGCCCGGGGCTGCGGTCGCATGGAGTGGACGGTGCTCGACTGGAACGCGCCCGCCATCGCCTTCTACGAGTCGATCGGCGCGCGGCGGATGCGTGAGTGGCAAATCTGCCGGCTCACCGGCGACGCGCTCGCGCGCTATCGGTAACAACCACCTCGCGATGGTGGTTTTCCACCGCAGAATGTTCGTGCGGAAACCACGCGGGAAGCGATGAAATCAAACCCGTATGCCGCCCAACCGCTCGCTTGCCGAACTCGCATCGGTCCTTGGTGAGGACAATGTCCGCACGTTGGTGCGAACTTTTCTCCGCGATTGGCCGGTGGCCCTTCGCGAACTCGGCGGGGGCACACGGCCAGTGCGCCACCGTCTGGTGCACAGCCTCAAGAGCAATGCACGGCTCATGGGTGCGGTTGGTCTCTCGCAACGGCTCGCGGAGCTGGAGGACCGGATGGCGGACGGCGGTGGCGATCTTGCCCCTGTGGATTTGGCGGGGCTGGACGCGGACTTTGAAGCCGCCGCGCGGGAGCTGCAGGCTTTCGCGGCGAGCGGCGCCTGACGTCGCGAGCGGCTTCAACCCAAACGAAAAAGGCGCCGCTCGTGCGCCGCCCGCGTGGTCAAGAAAAGGACTTGGCGTAGCGCCGCTCTCAGGCGTCGACGAGACCCGCCTGGATGCACCAGCGCGTGAGGCTCGCGACCTCGCGCACGCCCACTTTTTCCATGATGTTGGCGCGGTGCTTCTCGACCGTGCGCACGCTCAGGTTGAGCGCGGCCGCAATTTCCTTGGACATCTGGCCGCCAGCGACGAGGCGTGCGATCTCCTGTTCCCGGTCGGTGAGCGGCACCTGCAGGATCGGGCGGGTGATGGCGAGACCCGGGGCTGCGCCACCCTTGGCGCGCACGCGGCTGGCGAAAAACATGCCGCCCTCACGCACCGTCTCCACCGCACTTATCACAAAGTCGATGGGCTCCGTCTTGTCGACGTAGCCGTTGACGCCCATGACCATCAGGTCGGCCGGAAGCCGATCGCTCGGGTGGGCGGTGATCACGAGAATCTTGGTTTCGGGCAGGGCCTTGCGCACTTCGCGCGCGATTTCCATGCCGTTCATGTCGGGCAGCATCAAATCCACGATCAACAGCTCGGGCTTCTCGCGGAGGACGAGATCGAGGCCGGGCCGGCCGTGGCCAAACTCGCCGATCACCTGCAGGTCCTTCACCTTGGCGAGGGTCAGCAGGATCAACTGACGAAACATGGTTTCGTCTTCGATGAGAACGGCGCGGATTTTTCGCATTGCGGGATACGTAGCGTTAATCGGTCCCGGCGCCGAAAATGTAGGCCACAACCGCGGCCTTTCCGGTAAAAAAAGCGCGACACTCGTTTCAGCCCGTCCGGCGGGCTGCCCGGTGCAGCCAGCGGCGCAGCGCGCGGAAATCCTCAGGCAGGAATATTTCGCGGTGGGTGTGGAGCCGTGCGGGGTCGCCGCGCCATGCCCGATCAAGCAGGGCCAAGTGTGCCGCCGGCTCCAGCGCGACGAAGTGCGGGCAATCCACGCAGTGGCTGCCGCTCACGCGTCCGCGCGCCCGCGCCAGCTCCTGCCGGCGGCAGGAGCCGTCCGCACCCGTCTCGCGATACGAATCGCGGCACACGGTGAACTCCGGGTAGAAACACGCCTTCACGAGCTGCCGCGCCGCTTCCGCCAGCAGGGGCGGCGCGCCGGCGCCGGCGACGCGCGCGACCAGCGGCGCGCATTCCGCCTCCGCCATGCCGCCGGGCGCGCCAATCTCGCCGGGGGCCAGCGGGCGGGGCAGGCCGCGCTCGGCGACGAGCGCCCGCAGCCGGGCGGCGAACGCCGCGACTTCCGCGGCCGGCGGGGATGGCTGGGCGTTCTGTGCACAGAACCGCCGCAGCACCGCGCCCACGATTTCGGGAAACTCCTCCGCACCATCGCTCATGGCGGCGCAGCCCGCCGCAATGGGCGCAGGCTGTCAATCGCCGCGGCGGCCCCGGAAATTGTCATGGTCACACATCGCCATGTGTAGAAACTGTGCTGGTTTCAAACTCTACCTGCTACTCCTGCCCCGGGGTGCTGCTTTGCCTTATCTTCGGCCCGCCTTTTCCATTTCCCATGATCCAGACACTCGCCTCGCCCGCCCCCGCGCCGCTCTACGTCGAGCTCGCGCGTTCCCTCGAGCAGCTGATCGAGCAGGGCACGCTGCGCCCCGGCCACAGGCTCCCGTCGGTGCGCCGCATGTCGCTGCAGCGCGACGTGAGCATCTCGACGGTGCTCCAAGCCTACACGCTCCTCGAGAACCGCGGCTGGATCGAGGCGCGGCCGCAGTCCGGCTACTACGTGCGGCCGCGGCTGCCGATGGACGCGCCCGAGCCCCGCATGGCCAAGCCCATGGCCAAGCCCAGCGCCGTGGGCGTCAACGACCTCACCGCCGAGGTGCTCTCGCTCGCCAGCGATCCGCGCTACGTGCCGTTTGGCGCGGCGTGCCCGGACCACTCGCTGTTTCCCACCAAGAAGCTGGCGCGCATCCTCGCCGCCGTCGGCCGCAACGATCCCTCGCTGCTGGGCCGCTACGCGATGTCGTCCGCCTACGACCCGCTCGCGCGCGAGGTCGCGCGCCGCTACCTGCAGGCCGGCTGCCCGCTCGCGCACGACGAGCTGCTCATCACCTGCGGCTGCACGGAGGCGCTCACCCTTGCCCTGCGCGCCGTCACCAAACCCGGCGACACGGTCGCGGTCGAGTCGCCGACCTACTTCGGGTTCCTCGAGATGATCCAGAGCCTTAATCTGCGGGTCGTCGAAATCCCGACCGGCCCGCGGACCGGCATCTGCCTCGAGGCGACGCGCGCCGCCTTCGCCGCCAACGACATCCAGGCCCTCATGGTCATGCCGAGTTTTTCCAACCCGCTCGGCTCGAACATGCCCGACGAGAACAAGGAGCAGCTCTACCGCCTCCTGGCCGAGTTCGACGTGCCGGTGATCGAGGACGACATCTATGGCGACCTCCACTTCGGCGAGCGGCGGCCCAAGCCGCTCAAGGCCTGGGATACCGATGGACGCGTCCTGCTCTGCAGCTCGTTCAGCAAAACCCTCGCGCCCTCGTTGCGCGTGGGATGGTGCGCGCCCGGCCGCTATCTTGAACGCGTGCGGCGCCTGAAGTTCACCAATACCCTTGGCACGCCGGTGGTGCTGCAGAAAACGGTGTCCGACTTCCTGCGCAACGGCGGCTACGATCACCACCTCCGCTCGATCCGGCGCGCCTACCACCACCAGCTGCACCTCTTCTCGCAGGCGATCCTGCGGCATTTCCCCGAAGGCACCCGCCTCAGCCGGCCCGAGGGCGGCTTCGTGCTCTGGATCGAGCTGCCGCCGGGAGTGGACACCTTGCGCCTGCATCGCGACGCGCTGAAGCACCACATCACCACCGCTCCCGGCGCGCTCTTCTCGGTGAAGGACCGCTACAGGAACTGCCTCCGCATGAACTGCGGCGTCCCGTGGAGCGACGCCATCGAGACCGCGGTGCGCACGCTCGGCGAGCTGGCGAGGAAGCAGCTGTGAGCCCGCCCTCCCGCACCGCCCTTGTCCTCGCTTTTGCCGCGATCTACCTGATCTGGGGCAGCACCTACCTCGGCATCCGCGTGGCGGTGGAGACGATGCCGCCGTTCATCATGTCGGGCGTGCGCTTCGTCTTTGCCGGCGTGGTGCTGCTGGCCTTCCTGAAGCTCCGCGGCGCGCCCTGGCCGACGGGGGCGCAGTGGCGCGATCAGGCGATCATCGGGGCCTGCCTGCTCGGGGGTGGCAACGGGGTCGTGGCGTGGGCGGAGCAGTCGGTGCCCTCCGGTCTGACCACGCTCATTCTCGGCGCATCGCCGCTCGTGATGGTGCTGATGGAGTGGCTGCGGCCCGGCGGCACGCGGCCGACGCTCATGCTGTGGGTGGGCTTCGGCACGGGCATCCTCGGGCTTGCGGTGCTGCTCGGCCCCGGAGCGCTGCCGGAAGATGTCCGCCCGCCGGCGGCGGGGCTGATCGCGCTGTTCTTCGCGAGCATCAGCTGGTGGGGCGGATCACTGTTTGCGAAATACACGCGGAGCGGGGCCGCGCCCATGCTGGCGGCCACACTCCAGATGCTCTGCGGCGGGGCCGTGATGCTGCTGATCGGGCTCGCGATCGGCGAGGCGCCGCGCGTCAACCTCGGCGCGATCACGGCGCGCTCCTGGCTCGCGTGGGCCTACCTCGTCGTGGCCGGCTCGTTGATCGCGTTTCCCGTCTATGCGTGGCTGCTGAAGAACAGCACACCGGCCAAGGTCTCGACCTATTCCTACGTGAACCCGATCGTCGCCGTGGTCCTCGGCTGGGCGATCCTCGACGAGCCGCTCACCGTCCACATCGCCATCGCGGCCGTGATTATCGTCGGGGCCGTCGCGATCATCACGGTGCAAAAAACCCGCGTCCCGAAGCCCGCCTGAATCCCGTCCCCATGAACATCGCCCTCGCCGAGACCGACGCCGACATCGCGCGGTGTTTCCCCGTCATGCACCAGCTGCGGCCCCATCTCGTGGCGGCGGATTTCGTCGCGCGCGTGCGGCGAATGCAGCGCGAGGGCTTTCGCCTCGCGTTTCTCGAGGAGGCCGGCGTGGTGCGCGCGGTCGCGGGCTACCGTTATCACGAGAAGCTCTTCTCGGGAAAAAACCTCTACGTCGACGATCTGGTCACCGACCCCGCGGCGCGCTCGCGCGGGCACGGTCGCGCGCTGCTGGCGTGGCTGTTGGAGCAGGCGCGGGTGCAGGGCTGCGACAACTTCGAGCTCGATTCCGGCGTGCAGCGCGCGCAGGCGCACCGCTTCTATTTCCGCGAGCGGATGCACGTCTCCGCCTACCATTTTGTGCGCCCGGTGAATCCGTAGCGCGGGCCGGCGCGTAGCATCAGTCCATCATGTTGTGTCATCTGCACCGCGAGCAGTTCATCCCGGGCGATTTGGCGCGCATCTGGGCCTTTTTTGCGACGCCGCGCAACCTCGACGCCCTCACGCCGCCGACGCTGCGGTTCCGCATCATCGGCGCCGTGCCGGAGCGGATGTATGCCGGCCAGCTGATCGCGTATCACATCGGGCTGCTGCCGGGCGTCACCGTGCGCTGGCTCACCGAGATCACACAGGTCCGCGAGACGGAGTTTTTCGTCGATGAGCAGCGGTTGGGGCCCTACAAACTGTGGCACCACGAGCACCGCTTTGCGCCCGCGCCAGGCGGAGTGACGATGACCGACAGCGTCACCTACGATCCCGGGTGGGGGCCGATCGGCGGTCTGGTCGATGCGCTGTGGATTCGCGGGCAGCTCGCGACCGTGTTCGATTTCCGCGCGAAGAAGATCGCGGAGTTGTTTCCCGGCTAGTTCCGCTGCGGGATTGAGACGCGGCCGCGGATCACTTCCTTGGTCTTCTTGATGATCGACCAGAGGATGCCGGGCTCGTGCGGGTCCCAGCAGAACGCCTGGCCTTCGGAGGGGAACGGCATCGTCGCGATCCATTTGAGCACGGAGCCGGCTTTGGGAAAATCGACGACATAGAGCTCGGTGTTGTCGTGGCCGGAGAGGTAGAGGTAGCCGCCGGGGCCGAACGCGCCGCCCGAGGCGCTGTAGCCGCGGCCGCCGAAACGCGCGAACAGATCGGGCGGCAGCGCCCAGCCGGCGGTGCGGCGCCACTCGGCGTCGAGCGCGAGAATCTGCGTCCAGGTCGCGTCGCGGTTGGGCTCGGCGGCGCGGTTGCCGTAGTGGACGAAGCACGCAATCCATTTGCCGGCCGCGGCGGGCGTCGCGGTGCGCGGCGCGCGGTCGAGCCACGTGAACGATCCGTCCATGCGGCCAAAGCTGTGCGTGCCGATGTGCTTGAGCGTGGAGGGATCAAAGATCTCCAGCGAGCTGAGCATCGGCACGCCGGGATAGTTGGAGTGGATCGTGAACAGCTTGCCGTCGCGGATGAACCCGGCGTTCAGGTGGATGATCTCGCCGCCGGCGCCGCCTTCCCAGCCGGCGACGCGCTCACCGGTCTTTTTCATGTATTTTCCGATGGTGTGGTTGTTGATCGCATAGAAATGATCCTGATCAACCGCGACGCCCTGGCCGGCTTCGGGGGCCTTGAAGCGGCGGACCTCGGTGTAGGCCCAGCCGGGCGTCGTGAGCTGGCCGATGGGCGGGGTGATTTTCTCGTCGGCTGCCAAGACGGCCGCCGAACAGGCGAGGAGGACGGCGACGAGTCTCATGGGAAAATTTTATGCGAGGTTGAGCTGCGGCCGGCCAGTCTCGACCACAAACGTCGCGCGCGTGTGCAGCGGCGCGCCGCGGCGGGAGACGTAGGGCACGGTGCGGTAGTGCGTGCGCCACGCCTGCGGCGTGACCTCGCAGCTCACGTAGCCGCGCTCGTCGTTGTAGAATTTTACGAAGGGGTTTTCCGCGCGGAAGGCCGCCGCGTCCTTCGTCGCCTCGGTGCCGTCGCCCTTGGAACTGATCGAGGTGCCGACAAACTCGACGCCGACGTTGCGTGAGTCGGGCTGATCGAAATTCGTTAGGAGCTCGTTGGCCCAGTTGGCGTGCACGTCGCCGGTGATCACCACCGGGTTGGCGATCTTGCGGTCGCGGAAATGGCGGAGCAGGCGGCGGCGCTCGAACTCGTAGCCGGGCCATTTTTCCATGCTGACGCCAACCTCCGGCCCGAGCGTGCGGTCGATGGGCGCGACGGGCACTTGCTGGGCCAGGACGTTCCACCCGGCGTTGGAGCGGGCAAGGCCGTCGAAGAGCCACTCGCGCTGGCGGTCGCCGAGGATCGTGCGCTGAGGATCGAGCGCCGCGGGGCTCGGCGGCTGGAGCAGCGGTTGCAGCTGGTCCGAGCGGTATTGGCGCGTGTCGAGCACGTGGAACGACGCGAGGCGGCCGAACTCCACGCGGCGATGCAGCAGCAAGTCCGGGCCTTTCGGGAGCTGCGCGCGGCGCAGCGGCATGTGCTCGAAATAGGCCTGGTAGGCGGCGGCGCGGCGTTTGAGAAAGACGGCCGGCGGCTGCTTGTCGGGGTTCTCGGCGATCTCGGCGGCGTAGTCGTTGCTCACCTCGTGGTCGTCCCACGTCACAATCCAAGGGGCTTGCGCGTGCATGGCCTGCAGCGCGCGATCGGATTTGTAGATGGCGTAGCGCTCGCGGTAGTCGTCGACGGTGAAAATTTCCTTCTGACCGTGCGGGCGGATGGCCTTGGCTGAGTCGCCCTTCTCGTAGATGTAGTCGCCGAGGTGGACGACGAGATCGAGGTCCTCGCGCGCCATGTGTTCGTAGGCGGTGTAGTGGCCGATCTCGAAATTCTGGCAGGAGGCGAAGGCGAAGCGCAGGCGGTCAGGCGTCGCGCCCGCGGGCGGCGCGGTGCGCGTGCGGCCTTTGGGGCTCGTTTCGCTGCCGGCCTTGAATTGATACCAATACCACCGCGCGGGCTGGAGTCCGCTCACCTCGACGTGGACCGAGTGAGCCCACGCGGGGTTCGCCGCGACCGTGCCGCGTTGCACGACGCGCGTCATCGCCTCGTCCTCGGCGACCTGCCACGCGACCTCGATGGGCTCGGGCGCGAGGCCGCCGCCGGGCTCGCGGGGATTGGGCGCGAGGCGCGTCCAAAGCACGATGCCATCCGGCAGCGGATCGCCGGAGGCGACGCCGAGGGAGAACGGATAGGCGGAGAACTTGGGCGCAGCCGCGACGGCGCCGCGCGCGCGGGTGGAGAGCAGGGCGGCGGCGACGAACGAGGCGGAGCCGGCGAGGAAGGTGCGGCGGTTGAGTGGCGTCGTTGCGCCAGGGAGGGGGAAGAGCGGAGTCATGGGAGGGAGCGAGGCTCGGACACTGGGTCCGGCCCTACGAATCACAGGCGCCAGTTCACGCCGATGTTGGCGTTCCACGAGTAGATCTCGTAGCCGCTGGGGTGGCCCGGTTCGCCGCTGTAGCTGCGGAGCGGTTCCTTGTTGGCGTTGAGCACGTCGACGAAGACGCGGAGGCGGCGGTTGATGCGGTAGCTCACCTTCACGTCGATCGGGCGGCGGCGGTCGGTGTATTCGTCCTCGTTGCGGGTGGTGCCGACGGCCTCGAGGTAGGCGCTGTTGAACGAGAGCGCGACGCGCGCCTCGAAGCCGTATTTCTCATACAGCAGGGCAAGGTTGCCGATTTCATCCGACTGCTTGAAGAAAGGCAGCGTGTCGGTCCGGCCGAAGACCGTGACGGAGGAATTCGTGCGGGTGTAGTTGAAGCCCAGGCCGAGGCCGCTGAGGGCGCCGGGGAGCTTGGGAAAAAACTGCTGGTAGTTCAGCTCGACGCCGGACACGCGCGCATCGCCGGCGTTCTCGGGCCGCGTCACGGCGAGGCGCTGGTAGGTGCGGCCGTTGTAGACGGTGTTGGCGAGCGTGAAGGAGCGGCGGTAGACCGGGTTCTCGATGTCCTTGCGGAAGAGGCCGACCGAGACGATGCCGGCGGAGGGCAGGTAATATTCCGCGGAGACGTCGAGATTGCGCGACTCGAAGGGATCAAGGCGGGGATTCCCGGAGGAAAGGCTGCCCTCAAAGACGCCGCCGCCGAGGTCGATGTCATCGAGGACGTTTCTCGGGGCGAGGTCGGTGTAGTTGGTGCGGCCGTAGGTGTTGGTGAATGCGGCGCGGAGGGCGACCTGCCGGTTGGGGCGCCAGTTGAGGTGCAGGCCGGGAAGCGCCTTGGTGTAGCTCCGCGGGATGACGACGCGGTTGAAGCCGGTGAAGGCACCGGCGCGGTTGAGCAACTCGTTGCCAGCGTAGTAAGCCTCCGTGCGCTCGACGCGCAGGCCGCCGACGACCGCGAGCCGCGGCGTGAGGTTGAGGCTGGCCATGCCGTAGCCGGACATGATCTCCTCCTCGGCGTCGAAGTCGGCGCTGATGGAGTTGTTGAGCGTGGAGGCGGCGTCGAACGCGAAGCGGTTGGGGTTCGCGCGGAAATACGCCTGCATGGCGGCGAGATTCGTGGTCGGGCCGAAGCGATAGCGGCCGCGCATGTAGCCGGCGGGCTCGGGGCCGGCCTGACCGCCGTCGGCGAGGGTGAAGGCGTTGGCGGCGCCGGCGGCGAGGTTGTAGTTGGTGTTGGAGCGGTCCTGCGTCTTCTCGCTTTGGATCACCTTGCCGCCGATTTTCCAGAAACCCGTGGCGCCGCCGATCGTGAGCGGGCGGCGGAGATCGATCGAGGCGGTGGTGATCTCCTCGCGCTCGAGGTCGGTGCGGAAGCGCACGCGGCGGAAGGGGTAGCTGGCGGGATTGTAGAAGGCGGCGCTGGGCGTGACGATCGGGATCCCGCCGCCGAGGGAGAAGCTGTTGGGAAACGCGCCGGCGGCGGAGCGAAATTCCCAGTCGACGCGGCGCGGCGTGTCGCGCTCGCCGGTCGAGGTGCCGGCTTTCCATTCGAGCTGAAACTCGCCGGGGAGGTCGTGCCTACCGCCGGCCGCGAGCGCGTCGATGAGGTGCTTCTGCTTGTAATCGCGGAATTCCTTGGTTGCGCGGCCCTGGCTGTAGGCGCCGCCGGCGGCGGTGAAGTTGGTGAGCGTGCCGAGGGCGAAGTTGTAGCCGGTTTTCTGGCGGCCTTCCTCGTCGGTGAATTCGTTGAAGTTGTAGCGGACGTAGAATTGCTGGCCCGGCTGCGGGCGGTATTCGAAGCCCACATTGGCGCCGATCCGGGTGCGCTCGATCTCGTAGTCGAAGGATTCCTGCGTCTGTGGGCGGAATATGCCGTTCACCGGGGTCCAATCGAGCGCATCCGAGGTTTGCGACGCATACTCGCGGCTCGAATAGCTGAAGCCGCCGATGACGCCCCACGTGCGGTCGGCTCCAAACACGCGGCCGGCCGTCGCGCTCGCGCCGCGCCAGCCCCACTCGCCGGCGAAATCGTTGTAGCCGAGGCTGAGCGAGCCGAAGGCAAACGGCTCCGCGCGGTCGAATGCACTCTGCGTGACAATGTTCACCGTGCCGCCGATGGAGTTGTGGTCGCGGTCGGGCGTGACGGCCTTGACCACCTCGAGGCGCGAGATGAGGTCCGCGGGCACGGAGTCCATCGAGAGCCCGCGGCGGCCCTGTTCGGCGGGCGAGCCCACCTGCTGGCCGTCGAGCGTGACGTTGTTGAGGGAGGCATCGATGCCGCGGATGACAACGAAGCGCCCCTCGCTCTGGTCAATCTCGAGCGAGACGCCGGGCACGCGGCGCAGGGCCTCGGCGGCGTTGCCGTCGGGAAACTTGCCGACGGCGTCGGCCGCGACGGCGTCCATGATCGAGTTCTCGGTGCGCTTCTGCTGGAGCGCGCGGGCCTGGCCCTCGCGCGCGCCTTCGACGACGAAGGCGCCGAGTTTCAGCACATCCGAGGCGAGTGCGAACTCGACCGTGCGAGCGCCGGCGGCGGAGACGCTCACGGTCTCCGCTTTCTCGCCGTAGCCGAGCGAGGTCGCGACGAGCGTGTAGGTGCCGTTGGGCACGTCATGAAACGTGAACGCGCCGTCGGTGCCCGTGGCGGTGTCGCGGCTGAGCTCGCGCAAGGTGACGGTTGCGCCGAGCAGGTAGGCACTGGAGCTGGCATCGCGGACACGACCGGTGATGGTCGCCGCGGAGGCGAGGCAAGCGGCGAGCGCGAACGTGGCGACAAGCGCCGCGACGCGCGCACCGGGGAGGCGGGGGAAGGCACGCATGGGGGGAGGGGGTTGCCGGGGGAGACGGTTCATCGGTTGAATCGTTCTACGGGGGCGTGGGCGCGATGGAAATTTTTATGCGAGTGCGCGTGTAACGTTCGTGTTGCAGCGTCCGACGCCGCGCGGGCTCGTCACGCGTGGCAATTTCGTGCCACGCTCCGCGCGTGAACCCGCCCCCACCCTGTTCGCGCCGCGGCTTCCTTTCTCGCGCCGCCACGTTCGCCACCGCCGGACTTGCCGCGTCCGCCTCCGCGCCGCGCGCGATCGGCGCCGCGGCCACCGACGCCGCCAAGGCCCTCGGCCTGAAAATCACGGGACTGAAAACCTTCCTCGTCGATACCGGCCCCGACCGCGACGAGAACTACGTCTTCGTCAAAATCTACACGAACAAGGGCATCGTCGGCCTCGGCGAGGGCACGATGACCGGCAAGTGCAAGACCGTCGCCACCGCCATCGAGGAGCACGAGCGCTACCTCGTCGGCAAGGACCCGACCGACATCGAGTATCTCTGGCAGGCGATGTTTCGCGGCCCGCGCTACCGCGGCGGACCGATCCTCATGTCGGCGCTCGGCGCGATCGACGTGGCGCTCTGGGATATCCTCGGCCAGGCGCTCGGCGTGCCGATCTGGAAACTCCTCGGCGGTCGCGCGCGCGACAAGGTGAAGGTCTACGTGAAGCACACGCTCCAGCCCATCGACCCGCGGCTGAGCGACGAGGACAAGCTCATCGCCCGCTGGGTCGGCATCAAGAAGGACGGGTGGTCGGGATCGAAATCCTCGTTCCTCGACATCCCGCGCGACGGCACCATGGATTTTCCCAAGGCCATCCGCCGCGGCATCGATCTGCTGCGCCGCATGCGTGACGCGGTCGGCCCGGACTTTGACATCCACATCGACGTGCACGGCCAGCTCACCACGCCGATGGCCGTCGATTTTTGCAACCGAGCCGAGCCCTACCGGCCCTTCTGCATCGAGGAGCCCACGCAGCTCGAGGACCTCGGCGAACTCGCGCACGTGCGCGCGCACACCAAGGTCCCGCTCGCCACCGGCGAGCGCATCACGACGAAATATCCCTTCGCCGAAATCTGCGCGCGCCACCTGGTGGACTACGTGCAGCCCGACATCGTCCACTGCGGCGGCCTGACCGAGGTGAAGAAAATCGCCGCCATCGCCGACGCCTTCCGCGTCGAGGTGCTGCCGCACAATCCCAACAGCCGGGTCTGCACGTTTGCCTCCGTGCACCTCTGCCTGAGCACGCCCAACGCGACCGTGCTCGAGACCTCGACGAGCGAGCTGCCGCGCTGGGACGATTTGTTTTTCGGCCGCCGCATGACCTACAAAGATGGTTTCGCGCTCCCGCCCGAGCGCCCCGGCCTCGGCCTCGAGCTCAATGAGGACGAAGCCAAGAAATACCCCTACACGCCCAAACCCTGGGCCGGCCTGCGGTTCCCCGACGGCGCGATCCACGATCGGTAACGTAGATGCCGTGAGGCGGACAAGGGGCCCGAGAGCGCCGTTCGCGCCGCCGGCTTTTTCCTAAAACGCGAATCCAGTGGTGGGTAAGCGACGCCAATTTCGTCAGCGCTGCCTTCGCAACAGCTACTGCCGGAAATTCTGTCACGTTGGACGCCAGCACCACCAATGCGAGCGGCGGCCTCGGGCAGTTCGCCATCGGCACGTTTGTCGCCGATGGCTCGACGCAGGTCGTGACCTTGGCCCAAGGCTCGTCTCTCAACGCCATGCAATTGCGCAATATTTCCAACATGGGAGTCCCGGACGGCGGGTCCACAGCCGGCCTGATCGGCCTCGCGCTCGCGGCCCTGGCCGTGGCGCGCGCCTGAGCGCGGCGCGTTGCGCCTTGGGGTATCGCCGCAGGTCCGGTCCAGCCGCGAGCTGCTGGGTCAGGGCAGCTCCCGGAACGGGTTGAACACCTTCAGGCCCGGCCGGCGGAAATCCTTCTCGTTGCCGGTGACGATGGTGAGCTGGTGGCGGCGCGCGGTGGCGGCGATGTAGCTATCCTCGACCGGCATTGTCTGGCCGGCGGACTTCAGGAGGATCTGCTGCTCGGCCCAGACATGGGCGACCGTGACGTTGAAACCGATAATGCGGCCGTGCATCGCATCGACGAGCCGGGTAAGCCACGCCTGTAGCGCCTCGCGCTGGCGCCCCTCCTTGGTGCGAACCCAAAGTGCGAGTTGGGCGATCACCACGGCACTCGTGTAGCACTCGTCCTGCTCTCGTTCGAGCCACGCGATGACGCGCGGGTCGCCGTGCTTCTTGGCCGGCTGGCTCAGGACATCGGCGTCGAGCAGCCAGCTCATAGCTTGCGGCGCTTGGGCAACGCGCGGCGTCGCGCGGGCAAGTCATCCATCGACACCGGGCAGGCCTTGAGCACGTCGAGCCAGTTGCCCTTGGCCGCGACGCGGCGAAAGACGAGCGTGTCGTCATCGGGATGAAACTCCGCCTTGAAGTGATCGCCCGGGCGCGTGGGCACGAGCGAGGCGGGCAGCGTGAGGCGGCGCTTGGTGTCGAGGGTGAGGATCACGGTGGGATAATCCCACCGGAGACCTTTTAGTCAAGCGGACGGACTGGGCGGCGGATTCGGAGTGGGTCAGGACCCCGAATGTCGGCTACCGCAACGTAGCCAGCGCCTTGATGATCGGCACGCTGTGGCGTTTGCGGTCGAGGAAGTAGCTCACCTCGCGGAAACCGAGCGCCGCCAGCTTGTGCAGCGCGACCGCGTAGCCGTCGCCCACGCGCTCCGGTCGGTGCGCGTCGGCGCCGATGACGACGGGAATGCCGCGGGCGAGGATCTCGGCGAGGATGCGGTCGCCGGGATTCATCTCGGGCAGGGCTTTGTTCACACCAGAGGTGTTGAGTTCCATCGCCACGCCCGTCTTTGCGATGCGATCGAGCGCGCGCAAAATGAAGGGCTCGATGCGCGCGTAGTGCCACTCCTCGGGGGCCTCGTTCTTCACGAGGTCAGGGTGGGCGAGGGTGTCGAAGAGCCCGGTCTCCGCCGATTGCGCGAGGTGGTCGAAATAAACCTGCTGGTAGGCGAAATAGTCGCCGCGGAAATACCACGCGCGGTAGTCCGGCACCTGCGTGTGCACGGAGCCGAGCACGTGATGTAACGGCACGCGCGCGTGAAGTTTTTCCAGCCACGGCTCCACGCCGGGGTAGAAGTCGCTCTCCAGCCCGAGGCGCACGTCGACGCGGCCGGCGAATTTCTCCCGTGCCCGCGCGACCAGCGCCACGTAGTCCTCGTATTGCTCCGGCGCCATGCGCACGGCGTGCGAGATGCCGTCGGGCAGCGGGCAGTGGCAGGTGATGACGAGGCCCTTGAGCCCGCGAGCCTCGGCGACGGCCGCGTAGTCCTCGGGCTCGCCGCGCGCGTGTTTGCACAGGGGTGTGTGCGAATGCATCTCGTAGAGGAGCGGTGCGGTGGCGGGCGGCATGGCAAAAGAGGGCCGACGGTCCTTGGATTTCGCGGCCGGTGCAAGACGCGGCTCGCCGGCGAGCGTCCGCCAAATTTCCCCGATGGCGGGCTTGCGCAGGCCGGAGCGACTCCCAATCTCGGCGTTCCCATGCCCCCTTCCGCCCCCGACCACGACGATGTGGTGCACAGCGAGCCGTTTCTGCGCACGCTCATGCGCCGCCAGCTCGGCCTCTCCATTGCCTGCGCGGCGATGTTCCTGATCGCGCTGCTCGGCATGCCGCTCCTGAACTACTTCGCGCCCGCGCTTATGGCCACGCGGGTCGCGGGCTTCACGTTGAGCTGGCTCATCCTCGGCGTGCTCTTTTTCCCCTTTGTCTGGATCATCTCCTACGTCTTCATCAAACGCTCGATCGCGCTCGAGGAGGACGAGGTGGCGGAGGCCGAGCGCTCCCGCGCGGGAAAGGAGAACCGCTGAGCCATGACTGCCGCCGCCTTCTCCTCCTTCGCGTCCGCGCTCCCGCTCCCGCTCGCCCTGCTCGACAAGGTCGATCCGTGGATCCTCGCGTTCTCGCTCATCACCGTAGTCGTCACGATCTGGATGGGCTTTCGCTCCGCGAAGACCTCCAAGACCGCGAGTGACTTCTTCGTCGCCGGCCGCTCCGTGTCCGTGGGCTGGAACGCCTCCGCGATTTCCGGCGAGTATCTTTCGGCCGCGTCGTTCATGGGCGTCGCCGGCATGGTGATGTCGAGCGGCTACGACGCGCTGTGGTATCCCGTCTGTTATGCGTGCGGCTACCTTTTCCTGCTGCTCTTCATCGCGGGGCCGCTGCGGCGGTTCGGCGCCTACACGATTCCGGATTTCGCCGAGGGCCGGTTTGACTCGCCGCTGTTTCGGAAAATCGCCGTCTGTTTCGTCCTCTTCATCGGGTTCTTCTATACGATGCCGCAGATGAAGGGCGCGGGCGTGACGCTCTCCTACATTTTCCCCGGCATGCCCTACTGGGTGGGCGTCGTGGTGGTCGGCGCGGTGATCACGTTCAATGTCGCGCTCGGCGGCATGAAGGGCATCACGCTGGTGCAGGCGTTCCAGTATTGGATGAAGATGTTCGCGATCAGCGTGCCGGTTTTCGTGCTGATGTCGGTGGTCGGGTTCTACAACGGCCACATCGGCGCCAACAAAGCCCCCGGCGAGGCCGCGGCGCCCATCTCTACGCTCGGCGACTCCGCGCGCAAGCCGCTCGTCGAAAAGGCGCCGAAGGACGAGGTGTGGGTCGCGCCGTTTGGCCCGCTCACGACGAAGGCCGTCAACGCCGCCGCCGCCGCGCTGCCCGTCGAGCAGCGCGCCGCCTACCTGGAGGAACACCAGAAGCCGTATTCCCTGCTCTACACCTATTCACTGATCATCGCGCTCGTCTGTGGCACGGCGGGGCTGCCGCACATCCTCGTGCGCTTCTACACGAACCCCGACGGCGTCGCCGCCAAGCGCACGACGATGTGGGTGATGATTCTGATCGGCATCTTCTACGTTTTCCCGCCGGTCTTCGGCGCCATCGGGCGCAACCTCATGCCGGAGCTATATTCCGGCGTCGGCGCCAAGGGCACCGACAAGGTCGTGCTCGAGCTGCCCACGCTCCTCGGCGCCAACGCCGGCGTCCTCGGCTCGATCCTGAGCGGCATCACGTGCGCGGGAGCGTTCGCCGCGTTCATGAGCACGTTCAGCGGCCTGCTCGTCTCGATGACGGGCGCGCTCGCGCACGACGTCTACGGTCGGATGCTCCGCCCGAAGTCCACGCCCGAGCAGCGGCTCGCCGCCTTCAAGATTGCGGCGGTGATCATCGGTGGCGTCGCGATCGGACTTGGCTGCTTCGTCGAGCCGCTCGAGATCAACTTCATGGTCGGCCAGGCCTTCGCGATCGCGGCGGCGAGTTATTTCCCGCTGCTCTTCATGAGCGTCTGGTGGCGCGGCATGACGATGAAGGGCGCCGCCATCGGCATGCTGACCGGCGGCCTCTGCGCGCTCGGCGCCGCGGCGCTGACGAACCTCGGCACGCTCGCGCTCGACAAGGGCCCCATGGGCAAGGTTTTCGCCGGCTTCGCGCCGCTCAACGCCTTCTGGGCCGAGCACCCGCTGCTCCGCATCCTCTGCGAGCAACCCGCGATCTGGACCGTGCCGCTCGCGATTGGCCTGATGATTGTTGTCTCGAAGGCGACGGCGGCACAGGTGCCGGGCGACATCCGCATGAAGATGCTCGTGCTGCACGCGCCCGAGAAGCTCGGCCTGAAACAGGAATACATCCAGGAGCACCAAGCCGGCGCGGGGCATTAAGGTTGGTCGCGGCACGGCGCGACTCGGGTCGCCGCCGGACATCCGTGGTGAATGGACGGGCGCGGAACGGAGTCCGCGCCTACCGCATGGCCGCTTCAACCGCCGCGCGCCGGGGCATCGCGGTCTGGGCGCCAAGCTCGAGCGTCGAGAGGGCGGCGGCGACGTTGGCGTAGCGGAGTGCCGACGGCCAGTCGCGACCGGCGACCAATTCCGCGGCCAAGGCGCCCGCAAACATGTCACCGGCGCCGACGGTGTCGCGCGGTTGCACCGGATGGGCCGGAATCGATCGCACGGTTTCCGGATTGAGGTAGAGCGTGGGCTCCGCGCCCTGCGTGATGATCAATTGGCCGATCCTGAGGCCGGAGAAGAAAACCCGACGCTCCGTTTCCGACCAACGCGCCATCGCCGCCGGAGTGTGCGCGAAGCACTCGCGGCACTCGTGCTCGTTCACGATCACAGTGTCGATCGCCACGGTGCCCCACGGAAAGTGGCCGGTGGCGGGCGCGGCGTTGAGGATCGCCCTGACCCCCGACGCGGCGGCGAGCTGGAGCGCCGAGACCACCTCGGGCAGCGGGCACTCGAGCTGCGCGAGCAGCACCGCGGCGCCGGGCAGCGCGCGCGCGAGCGCCGCGCCCTTGAGGCGGGCGTTGGCCCCGGGATCAACCGCGATTTGGTTCTCGCCTTGGGGGTCGACGCAAATGTGGGCGGAGCCGGTGGCGACGCCCGCCACGACTGTGATCGCATCGATGGCGATCCCCTCCTGCGCGAGGTGCTCGCGGTAGCGCCGGCCGTCGACGTCGTCGCCCACGGCGCCGACCATCGCGACGGCGGTGCCTTGGCGCGCGGCGGCCACCGCTTGATTGGCGCCTTTGCCCCCAAACTGCTTCTGGGCGCCCGTGGCGATGATTGTCTGCCCCGGTCCCGGCAGCGACGGCACTTCGAGAAACAAATCGATATTCAGGCTGCCAAAGACGACGACGCGGCCGGTGGCTTTCATGGGCGGGCGGTGTGCTCGCGCTTGAGCTCGCGCGACATCAACGCGGCGAGCGCAGCGGCGGGATGCTTGTCGTCGAACAGAACGGCGCGCACCTCACGCAGGATGGGCGCGTCGATCTGGCGTTGCGTGCAAAGCTCAGCGAACGACTCCGCGGTCTTGTAGCCCTCGACGACCGTCTTGCGGTGCGTGATCAGATCGGCGACCCGGCGGCCCTCGCCGAGCTGCTGGCCGAACTCCCGGTTGCGGCTCCACCCGCCGTAGCACGTGGCTACGAGGTCGCCGAAGCCGCCGAGGCCGTAGAACGTCTCCGCGCGCGCGCCGAGCGCCGCGCCCACGCGAACCATCTCGGCGAGCGCGCGGGTGAGGAGGGCGGCCTTGGTGTTGTCGCCGAGCTTGAGGCCGTCGCAGCACCCGGCCGCAATCGCGTAGATGTTCTTCAGGCAACCGCCGAACTCCACGCCTGCGAGATCATCGCTCGTGTAGATGCGCAGGGCCGGGCCGCTGAGCGCCGCCTGCAGCGGCAAGGCATCGGTGCCGTTCGTCGCGAGCACCATGGCGGAAGGATCGCCCCGGGCGACGCCGAGGGCGTTGGTGGGTCCGGTGAGCGCGCCGACCGCCGCACCGGGCAACGTGGCGGCGATCACCTCGGACGGCCGCAGGTGCGTGCCGAGTTCGAGGCCCTTGGCCAGGCTCACGACGGTCTTTGCCGCCGGGAAGCGCGCGCAGGTCTCGCGCAAGGCCTGCGCCGGGCAGGCGAGCAGGACCACATCGGCGGACGCGACCTCGGCCGGGAGCTCGGAGGTGATGCGGAGGGCGGGAGGGAGGGCGATGCCCGGGAGGTAGTCGGCGTTCTCGCGGCGCGTCGCCAGTTCCGCGGCCTGGGCCGCGCGCCGCGGCACGAGCGTCACCTCTCGGCCGAGGCGCGCGAGGTGCAGGGCAAACGCCGTGCCCCAGGCGCCGGCGCCGATGACCGCGAAGTTCATGTTGGACGGTTTGCCCACGGAACACGCGGAAGACACGGAAAAAGACGCCCGGTTGTCGCTGATCCCCTCGATTCCGACTTATTTTAGAAACGCTGGCACCTTCTCGCCCGCGATCATCTGCTCGAAGGTCTCGCGCGCGTTGATGAGCTCGAACTTGGCGTCCTTCACGAGCACCTCGGCGGCCATGCCGCGGGTGTTGTAGCGGCTGGCCATGGTGTAGCCGTAGGCGCCGGCGCTCATGAACGCGATCAGCTCGCCCTCGCCGACCTCCTGAAGCTGGCGATCCTTGGCGAAGCAGTCGCCGCTCTCGCAGATGGGGCCGACGATGTCGGCGGTCAGGGCGCGGCGCGTGGTGTCGCGGTGCAGCGGCACAATCTCGTGGTAGCTGTCATACATCGCGGGGCGCACGAGGTCGTTCATCGCGGCGTCGACGATCAGGAAGTTCTTGCTCGCGCCCCGCTTCAGGTGCTCGACGCGGGCAAGCAGCACGCCGGAGTTGCCGACCATGAAACGACCGTGCTCGAGCAGGATTTTCAGGCCGAGCGGCTTCAGCAACGGCACCAGGGCGGCGCCATAGGTCTCGGGCGTGAGCGGGCGCTGGGCGGCGGGCTGCGCGTCCCACCACGCCTGCTGGCCGCTGGCGAGGGCGTCCTTGTAGATGATGCCCATGCCGCCGCCGATGGAGAAATAAGTGATGCCGTATTTCGCCTTCAGCTCGGCGGCAAAGGGCCCGACTTTCTGCACCGCCTCGACGAATGGCGCCACGGAGGTGAGCTGCGAGCCGATGTGCATCTGCACGCCCTTGATCTGGAGGTGGGGGTATTTCGCGGCGGCCTCGTAGGCGGCGGCGGCGTGCTTGAGCGGGATGCCAAACTTGTTGTCGCTCTTGCCGGTGGTGATCTTGGCGTGGGTGTGCGCGTCGACGTCCGGGTTGACGCGGATGGCGATGGGCGCCTTCACGCCGAGCTGGCCGGCGACGTGGTTGATGCGCGCGAGCTCGGGCTCGCTCTCGACGTGGAAGGAGAAGATGCCGTTCTCCAGCGCCAGCTTGATCTCGGCCTCGGTCTTGCCGACGCCGGCGAAGACGCTCGACTTGACGTTGCCCCCCGCGGCCAGCACGCGGCGGACCTCGCCGCCGCTCACGAGATCGAAGCCCGCGCCGAGGTTCGAGAAGTGGCGCAGGATCGCGAGGTTTGAGTTGGCCTTCATCGCGTAGCAAAGCTGCGCATCCAGGCCGGCGAGGCCGCGCTCGAGGCGGCGGTAGTTGTCCTCCATCGTGGCCGCGCTGTAGACGTAGGTCGGCGTGCCATAGAGCTTGGCAATGCCGGCGAGATCGACGGATTCGCAATGGAGGGCGGGGCCGGAGTAGTGGAAATGATGCATGGGCGGGGGGAAAAGGCGGGAGGTCGGGTGCTGGGCGCGAAAGAGCGGACGCTAGCGGCTTTCGGATTGAAAAAACCACCCCAAACTATCGCCTGCGCACTGTGCTGCGCGCGCTCATCAATCTCTGTGGTCATCTGCCGTTCCTCCGGGGGCGGTCGCGGCCCCGGCACGGGTCCCTGCAAGGGGCGCGTTTCGCGAGCTTCATGGCCCAGCAGAACCGCCGGCGCTTCGACACGGATTTGCGCGACGCCGCGCTGCAGGGGCGGAGGATGATGAAGCTCGCGCTCTGGTTCGCGCTGCTCGGCGGCGGGGCTTGGGTGGCGGTCGAGAGCGCGCGGGCGCTGGCGATATTCTAGTCAGTGGGCATTGACGGCGCGGGGCGGGTTTTGCCGTAGTGGGGCCATGCCCGATGCCCCCGCGCGCGCCACGCTGTTCCAGCGGTTTCTCAATCTCGTCGAACGCATCGGCAACCTCCTGCCGAATCCGTCGACGCTCTTCGCCGGCCTCGCCGGGCTCATCGTGCTGCTCTCCGGCTGGCTGAGCGCGCAGGGTGTCTCGGTCGTCCACCCCGCCAACGGCCAGACGATTGCCATCGTGAACTTGCTCTCGCTTGAGGGCCTGCACCGCATGATCGCGAACGTGGTGCCGAACTTCGTGGCGTTTCCCCCTCTCGGCACGGTGCTGGCGACGCTGATCGGCATCGCGGTCGCGGAGCGCACGGGCCTCATCGCCGCGTTGCTGAGGATGATCGTGCTGGCGGCGCCGCGGCGGCTGCTGGCGCCGATCGTGATCTTCGGCGGCATCATGTCGCACTCGGGCGGCGACGTGGGCTACGTGCTGATGATCCCGCTGGGCGCGGCGATTTTCCACACGGTGGGGCGGCATCCGGTCGCGGGGCTCGCGGCGGCGTTTGCGGGGGTGTCGGGCGGCTTTAGCGCCAATCTGCTTTTGAGCACGATCGATCCGCTTCTGGCTGGCATCACGCAGGCGGCGGCGAGCGGCGTGAAGCCGGGCGTGGTCGTCCACCCCACCGCCAACTACTACTTCCTCGTGGCGGCGACGTTCCTGCTCGTGGCCGTCGGCACGTGGGTGACGGAAAAGATAATCGAGCCCCGGCTCGGCGCCTACACTGGCGACGCACCGCGCGAGGAACTGAAGCAGCTCACGGTGCTGGAGAAACGGGGCCTGTGGTTTGCTTTCGTCGGCGTCCTCGCGCTCACCGCCGTCGTTTTGATCGGCGTGCTGCCCGGGGACGGCTTCCTGCTCGATCCGAAGAACCCGACTTTTCTCGCGTCGTATTTCATGCGCGGGATGATTTTCATCATCTTCCTCTACGGGCTGGTGGCGGGCCTTGGCTACGGCCTCGGGGCGCGGACGATCAAGAATGACAACGATGTGGTGCGCGGCATGGACGCCTCGATGGCGACGATGGCCTCCTACATCGTGATGGCCTTCTTCGCAGCGCAATTCCTCGCGTATTTCAACTGGACCAACCTCGGCACCGTGCTCGCGGTCAAGGGTGCGCAGGGCATCAAGTCCCTCGGCTTGCAGGACAGCCCGGTGCTGCTGATGGTCGCCCTCGTGGGGCTGACCGCGGTCATCAACCTCATCATCGGCAGCGCCTCGGCGAAGTGGACGCTGATGGCGCCCATCTTCGTGCCGATGTTCATGCTGCTCGGCTACACGCCGGAGCTCGTGCAGGGCGCCTATCGCGTGGGCGATTCGTGCACCAACATCGTCACGCCGCTGATGCAGTATTTCCCGCTCATCCTTGGCTTCGCCAGCCGCTACGTGAAGGAGACGGGCATCGGCACGATGATTGCCACGATGCTGCCCTATTCGATCGCGTTCATCCTTTCTTGGACGCTGATGCTCATCGCATGGATTGTGATCGGGTTGCCCATGGGGCCGGGCGCCGGGCTGTATCTGGCGAAATGACGCGCGCCATGACTCCTGCTCCCGCCGCTCCCGCCCCGCGCTCGCTCTTCCAGCGGTTTCTCGCCCACGTCGAGCGCGCTGGCAACGCCCTGCCACACCCGGCGACGCTCTTCGTCGGCCTCGCGGCGCTGGTGGTTTTTCTTTCGTGGGCGCTGCACACGGCCGGGGTGAGCGTGACCAATCCCGCTACCGGCAAGGTGGTGAACGTCGTCAATCTCCTCTCGGTCGAGGGCGGGCAGCGGATGCTCAACGAGGCGGCGAAGAACTTTCTCGGCTATCCGCCCCTCGGCATCTCGCTGATGTGCCTGCTCGGCCTCGGCATCGCGGAGGTGTCTGGGCTCATCGGCGCGTGCCTGCGGCTCTTCGTGCTGGCGGCGCCGCGGAAGCTCATCACCCCGATGGTCGTGTTTGCCGGCGTGATGTCCAACGCCGGGAGCGAGGTCGGCTACGTGATGCTCACGCCGCTGGCCGCCGCCCTCTACCACACGATTGGGCGGCATCCGGTGCTCGGGCTCGCGGCGGCGTTCGCCGGCGTCTCGGGCGGCTACAGCGCCAACTTGCTGCTCGGTTCCGTGGACGCCCTGCTCGCCGGCCTCACGCAGGCTGCGGCGCACATCATCGATCCGAAATACGCCGTCGCGGCCACAGCCAACTACTACTTCATGTTCGTCTCCACGTTTGTCCTCACGGCCGCCGGCACGTGGGTGACGGAGAAAATCGTGGCGCCGCGGCTCGGTGCCTACGCGGGCGACGCCAAGCGCGAGCCGCTCACCGCGCTCGACGCGCGCGAGCGCCGCGGACTCTGGGCGGCGGCCCTGACGACGCTCGCGCTCACCGCCGTCGTGCTGTGGGGTGTGCTCCCGGAAAAAGGCTTCCTGATTGATCCGAAGGACGGAGCGTTTGCGAAGTCGGCCTTCATGCAGGGGCTCGTGACGTTCATCTTCCTGTTCGGCCTGTTGCCGGGCCTCGCCTATGGCTTCGCCGCGGGCACGTTCAAGAACGACCACGACGTGATGGACGGAATGACCGCGACGATGAAGTCGATGGGCTCGTTCATCGTCCTGGCGTTCTTCGCGGCTCAGTTCATCTCATATTTCAACTGGACGAACCTCGGCGTGATCACGGCCGTGAAGGGCGCCCAGGCGATCCAGCACCTGAACCTCCAGAACCAGCCGATCCTGCTGATGGTGGCGCTGGTGCTCTTCGCGAGCGTGGTGAACATCCTGATCTCGAGCGCCTCGGCCAAGTGGGCGCTGCTCGCGCCGGTGTTCGTGCCGATGTTCATGCTGCTCGGCTACTCGCCGGAACTGGTGCAGGGAGCGTTCCGCGTGGGTGACAGCTGCACGAACATCATCACGCCGCTAATGAGCTATTTTCCGCTCATCCTGACGTTCGTGCACCGCTATGAGCCCAAGGCCGGCATCGGCACGCTCATCGCGACGATGTTGCCCTATTCAATCGTGTTCCTGATCGTGTGGACCCTGCTGCTGATAGCTTGGATCGCAGCGGGCTGGCCGATGGGGCCGGGTGCGCCGCTGTTTCTGGCGAAATAGCCGCCGCACTCAGCCCGCGCCGCCGCCGGTGCTGGCGGGCTCGGCCTTGAAGGCCGCGCGCATCGTCGCGCCGAGGTAGTCGCGGTTCATGCGCGCGATGAAGTCGTGCGAGATCAGCTTGGGGCACGCGGCGCTGCACTCGTATTGGTTGGTGCAGTTGCCGAAGCCCTCGGCGTCCATCACCGAGACCATGGCGAGCACGCGCTTGTCGCGCTCGGCCTGGCCCTGCGGCAGGAGCCCGAGGTGACCCACCTTGGCGGCGACAAAGAGCATCGCGCTGGCGTTCTTGCACGCCGCGACGCATGCGCCGCAGCCGATGCAGGTCGCCGCGTCCATCGCGAGGTCGGCGTCGGGCTTCGGCACGGGCAGGGCGTTGGCATCGGGCGCGGAACCGGCGCGTGCCGTGATGAAACCGCCCGCCTGCTGGATGCGATCGAAGGCCGAGCGATCGACGACGAGATCCTTGATGATGGGGAAGGCCTCGGCGCGGAACGGCTCCACGGTGATCACGTCGCCGTCGCGGAAGGCGCGCATGTAGACCTGGCAGGTGGCCACGCCCTTGCCGGGGCCGTGGGGCTTGCCGTTGATCGTGCAGGAGCAGGTGCCGCAGATGCCCTCGCGGCAGTCGTGCGCAAACGCGATCGGATCCTCGCCCTTGAGGGTGAGCTCGTCGTTCACGACATCGAGCATCTCGAGGAACGACATGTTGGGGCTGAGGTTCGCCGACTGGTAGTCGACGAACTTGCCCGGGGCCTTCGGCCCGGCCTGGCGCCAGACGCGGAGCGTGATCGAGATGGGGGAAGTGGAATTGGCGGCGGCGACCATGGGGAAATTTTTGATTTTAGATTTTGGATTCTCGATTTCTACGCCGGCCGCCTTTGTGCGTGTGGCCCGCAGAGCGATGGCGCTTGGTGCGTATCGCGGCAGCCTCGATCTGAGCAGGCGGGTGCTTGCGCCGGAGAAGCACAAAAGCGCGCATGATGGCGATGCTGACATCAACGCGGTGCGTGTTGCTGAGAAGCGCCGCGAGCATTGAGGCACCCTGCTCGTTGAACACCCATTCACCCTGAGGCCGGCGGGTGATGAAATCCGCAGGGAAAACGTCCGGCTGCGACTCAACAACGGATGAGATGTCCGCTTCGCTCAGGCCATAAAGCGCCGCGATGTCCGAGGCAAAAAGCACCGCGCGGCCGCGAAGGACACGGATGCGAGCCGCGACCTGGGCAGTCGTCATGGCATCTGGGTTCTTGTTCATCACGGCTGCGCCTCACTTGTAATTCCGCACGCTCATCTTGGTGAACTCGTAGTTGAGCGCCTCGATGTTGCGGAGCGGGGTTTTGCCCTCGCCTTGGAATTCCCAGGCGGCGACGTGGCCGAAGTTGGCGTCGTCGCGCTTGCACTCGCCGTCGGGGTATTGGTGCTCCTCGCGGAAATGGCCACCGCAGCTCTCCTCGCGGGTGAGGGCATCGCGGCACATGAGTTCGCCGAGCTCGATGAAGTCGGCCACGCGGCCGGCCTGTTCGAGCGACTGGTTGAGGTCGGCGGCGGAGCCGGGGACCTTG
>JAEUHB010000469.1 GCA_016794665.1 Opitutaceae bacterium | reverse complement strand
TGATCAACTCCCGGGGCCTCGGCGCGGCCGATACGCTCGTCCTGGTCAACGGCCGGCGCCTGCCCAGCGGGTCGGCCTCGTCCACCGCGTCCGGCCAGGCCGACCTCAACACCATCCCGCTCGCGGCCGTCGAACGCATCGCATTCCTGCCCAGCTCGGCGGGCGCGATCTCCGGCGCCAACGCCACCGGCGGCGTGGTGAATATCATTTTGCGCAGCGACTATCGCGGCTTCGAGGTTTCCACCACCTATGGCAATCGCACGAGTGCGGGCGACGCCGCCCGGGTGGGGCTCTCGCTCGCGGGCGGCATGGTGTTCAACCAGGGCCGGACCCAGTTGATGATGTCGGCGAATTACTCGCACAACAACGGCATGTCTAACAACGAGGGCGGATTTTACGCCCGCATGCGGACGCGCGTGCTCGAGCGCAACCCCTCGCTCTTCACCGGGCTGGCGTTTCCGGCCATCGGCTCGAACCTCAACATCCAGCGCGCGACGGGCGCCACCACGAACCTCCCGATCCTCAACGTCCCCTACGCGTCCGTCCCGCGCACGTCGAACGGCCTCCTGACGGCCGCGCAGCTCATTCCCCAACTCGACAACAACGCCACGGAAGGTTGGGGCGCGCGCGGCGGCGGCGGCCAGAACTGGACGCGGCAGGAGCAGGGCATCCGCGCCCTCATGACCGAGTTGACGCACCGCTTCACGAAGGAGACGGAGGCCACGCTCCAGGTGAATCTCGCCGAAAACACGGCGTTCGTTTTCGACGGGGAGTTTCTCCAGTCTTCGGTGCCGGCCGCCAACCCCTTCAATCCCTTCGGCACCGCCGCGCTCGGCACGGCCGGTGTGCCGGTGCTGATCACGACGCGCCTGCACGACACCGCCAACACCCCGCGCAACACCAAGACCCAAACGTGGAACGTGCTGAGTTCGTTGAAGGGCCGGCTGCCCGGAGACTGGCGCTGGAACGGCGACGTCTCCTACGGTCACGCCACCCAGAGCCGCCGGTTGGATACGGTCGTCGCCTCGCGCGTGACCCAGGCCCTCGCCGGCACCTTGCCGGGATTCGTCGGCAAATTCTACAATCCGTTCATCGGACCCGCCAGCGGCCTCCGCAACGACCCGGCCATGGTCGCCGAGATCAGCCGCATCAACGTCCAGGGTGCCAGCACCGCGATGTGGTCGAGCGCCCTGCGGGTCGCCGGGCCGATCCGGTTTCTGCCGCTGGTCGAGCCGCAGCTCTCGGGTGGGGTCCAGTGGCGCACCGACTCGGCGTTCAACGGCCTTAACGGCGACATCGTGGTCGGCACCAACAGCCCGCCCACCGCGACCTCCACGCCCGACATCACGCGCGAGACCTACGCCACCTACGCCGGAGCGACCGTGCCGTTGATCGACGCGAAGCGCCCGCGGCCCTTCGCGCAGCGCCTGGAAGTCATGGGGTCGGTGCGCTACGAACACCAGTCCGGCGAAGTCGATGGCGCCGCCCGGGCCCGGAGAAAGGGCTCCTACGCCAGCACCACCACCGCGACGGGCCTGCGCTTCGAGCCGATCACCGGCCTTACGTTTCGCGCGAGCTATGGCGAGGGCTTCACCCCGCCGTCTGTGGGCAGCATCGGGCCTGCGCTCCCCGGCGAGCTTCCGGTGACCATCACCGACCCGCGCCGCAACCAATCCTACACGGTGGCCGACACCGTCAGCGGCGGCAACCCGGGCCTCGCGCCGGAAACGTCGCAAAGCTTCAACTACGGATTCGTCTTCCAGCCTCGCTGGTTCACCGGCTTCCGGATCAGCGCGGACTTTTACCGCATCAAGAAGCAGGACCGCATCGTCAACCTGACCGCGGCGACCCTGCTGGCGAACGAAGCACTCTTTCCCGCCGCACGGATAACGCGGGCCACTCCCACCGCCGCCGACGTCGCCGCCGGCCGGCCCGGCGTGGTTACATTCCTCGACACCACCCCGATCAACTCGACCGAACTCGAGACGGAGGGAATGGACCTGAACGCAAGCTATCGGTTCGAACTCGGCGAAAACCGCTTCGAGTTGACCGCGGTCGGAACGTTTGTGGATTCCTACAAGACCCAGTTGGCCACGGGCCAACCCTCGCGCGAGGACGTCGGCTGGCCCTATCGGACGGCGAACGCCCCGCTCAAGCGCCGCGGCAACGCCCGCGTCTTCTGGACCCGCCAGGCGTTCATGGCGGGCGTGACCTGGCGCTACCTCGACTCCTACCGGATCACGACGTCGCCCGCCGTTGATCTTGTCAGCGGTGGCCGCGTGCCCAGCGCGTCGGAGTTCGACGTCCAGATGAGCTACAACTTTGCGGCCGGCCGCGGGCGGTCCGGGCCGTTTCGCTGGCTGGACCGCACCAAGGTCACGATCGGCGCGAGCAACGTGCTCGATCGCGACGTGCCGTTCTACTTCACCGGCATCGCCAACACCGGCATCGCCGGGCTCTACTACAGCCCGCTCAGCGATCCGATTCAGCGCTTCGTCTACCTGACGCTGAAAAAGAGCTTCTGAAACAAAATCTCCGCGTAGTGGCATAGCTCGTCCACGCCCGCGGGCGCGCACGAGGCGCGCCCCTACCTTCAGCACCCGCCATCGAGCAGCAATACCCCATGACCCTTCGCGCCATCTTTCCGATCACTCACCTGTTTCGCTCCCGGCGTCTTCCGGCCGCGTCCCTGCTCGCGCTCCTCGTCACGGTCGGTCCGGTTTGGTCCGCCGATCTGAGATCCTTCGACCGTGTGCAGCTCCTCGAACCCAAAGGCGAGACCTCCGCCAGCGTTAGCCTTGGCGACATCGACGGCGACGGCGACCTCGACCTCATCCTCGCCAAGGGCCGGCATTGGCCGCTCGACAACCTGATTCTGCGTAACGACGGCAAGGGCACCTTCACCCACTCGAAATTGCCCGCCAATGCCGACCGCACCTACTCGGCCGCCCTCGCCGACCTCGACGGCGACGGCTCGCTCGATCTCGTCGTCAGCAACGATCGGCCGGACAAGAAAGTGATCTACCTGAACGACGGTCGCGGCGTGTTTCGCCTCGCCGGCACCTTCGGCCGGCCCGAGTGGTCCACGCGCTACATCACCGTCGCCGATCTCAACGGCGACGGCCGGCCCGACATCGTCGTCGCTAATCGCTCGAGCAATCCGGAGAAACCCGTGCCGTGCTTCGTTTGCCTCAATGACGGCAAAGGCGGATTTCCCACCGAGATTCCGCTACCCACCCAGTCCGCCACGATCATCGTCGCCGCCGACCTGGACCGCGACGGCAAGATCGACCTCTTCATCCCGCATCGGGACGGCGGCCAAAGCCTGATTTTCTGGAACGACGGCACGGGAAAGTTCACTGCGGGGCCCGTGCCAGTCGGCCCCAAGTCGTCCTCGGTGCGAGCTGCCGGCGCCGCCGACCTCGACGGCGATGGCATCGCCGATCTGGTCGTAGGAGATGCCAAGACGGGCATGTTTCTCTACCGGGGCCAAGGGCGCCGTGGCTTCGCCGAGCCCGTCCCCCTCGGCGAAAGATCGGGCGCGCCCTATTCCATCGGCATCGCGGACATGAATCGCGACGGCAAGCCTGACATCGTCGTGGGCCGGCAAGAGGCGCGCGGCTCGGTCTTCTTCAACCTCGGCGCCGCGCGTAATTTTGATTTCACCGAGGGGTCCTGGGGCGACGGCCAAGGGGCCGTTTATGGCCTCGCGCTTGGCGATCTCGACGGAGATGGCTGGGCCGACGTGGCGGCGGCGCGTTCGGATGCTCCCAACGCGGTCTGGTTTAGCGGCCCGGCGCGGAAGCCGTGATGGTCTCAAGCGCCAGAGCCTGGGTGTCGCGGTCCGCGCGCTTGGGAAGCTTGGCCGCATTGGCCGCGCTTGCGCCCGCGGTCGCTGCAACGGCCGCGCACTACGCGGCGCTTCGCGCCCAAATTGCGGCGCTCGGCGAGGACACGGCGCCGCCCCGAGTCCACGCGGTCGATGGCTTCGACGACGGCGGCGGCGTGAGGCCTCTTTTCTTTGACGGGCCAAGATGGAAGGGAACGCCCACCCGCGCCTATGCGTGGCTCGGCCTGCCTTCGGGGCATGCGGCCGCCGCGCCGGCTCCGGGGGTCGTGCTGGTGCATGGCGGCGGCGGCACGGCGTTCAAGGAATGGGTGCAGAAGTGGAACGCCCAGGGCTTCGCCGCGATCGCCGTCGCGCTCGAGGGCCAGACGGATGAGCGCATTCCCGGGGCCCCCGCCGGGGCGCAGTGGAAGCGTCATGATCATGCCGGCCCAGCCCGAAGCGGAATCTATGGCGACAGTGCCGAGCCGCTCGGCGACCAGTGGATGTATCACGCCCTCGCCGTCGTAATCCGTGCGAATTCCCTGCTGCGGGCGCAGCCCGGCGTTGATCCGAGCCGCGTTGGCGTTTGCGGCATCTCGTGGGGTGGCATCATCACTGCGACTGTCGTGGGGATCGACTCGCGCTTCGCTTTCGGCGTCCCGATTTACGGCTGCGGCGCGCTCGACCGAGCGCCGAACCAATACGGCCGCGCCCTTGGTGATCTCGCCCTCTATCGCGAAGTCTGGGAGCCGCTGCTCGGTTTGCCGCGTGCCAGGATGCCGCTGCTGTGGCTCACCGGGCCGCGCGACGCCCATTTCCCGCTCGAGGTGCAGCAGGCCAGCTATCGCGCCGCCGTTGGGCCACGGATGGTCTCCATCCCTTTCGACATGAAGCACAGCCATCCGGCGGGCTGGAACCCGCCCGACAGCTACGCCTTCGCAAAATCCGTCGTCGAAACCGGCCGCCCTTGGGCGCGTGAGGTGGCGCATGAAAACCACGGCGGCGTCGTCCGCGTCGAATTCGAAGTCGCTCGCATGGCGCGCGGGGCGACACTCGTCTTCAAGCGCGACGCCGAATGGGAGCAGCTCCCGGCCAAGCTCGAGGCCCCGTCCGGTCGTGCCGTCGCCTCGGCTGCCGTGCCGGCCGGCACATCCGCCTACTATTTCAACCTCGCCGTCGATGGCCTCACGCTCAGTTCGGAACTCCAGCATGTCGCCGCGACCATGCCCTCCACGCCGCCCCGGGTCAGCCCCGTTCTCCCCGGGTTCTCATGGGATCGCGTGCCGCTCAACCTCCACTTCGCCAAGCGCACCGGCGACCTCAGCGACGCCGAGGTAGATTTCGTCGCGCGCCGCAGCAACTTGATCGTGCTGGAAAAAGGCCACGGTGTGACGCCTCACGGCAGCACGGAGGCCGGCATCGCGGACTCCGCGCGACGAATCGTGCAGCGCAATCCCGCGGCCACGGTGCTCTTCTATTTCAACGCCTTCATCAACTGGCCCGGCTACGACGCCTTCAAGACCTATCGCCCCGAGTGGACGCTGCGCACCGCCGCCGGCGAAATCGTCACGCACCCGTCCGGCACCCCGCGGCCTGATCCTTCCAACGCGGAGTTCCGCGAGTGGTGGTCCGAGGTTGTGGCGAAGGCCCATCGCTCGGCTCCGCTCGGTGGCGTGTTTGTCGACGCGCTGCCGCAGGCCCTCGCGCCCGCGCTCGCCCGGCAAGTCGGGCCTGAGAAAGCCCGCGCGATCGCGGCCGGCCTGCGCGAGATGCTGGCGCTCACCAAGCGCAAGCTCGGCCCGGACCGGGTCGTGCTCGTCAACGGCATCCGCACGACGGATTTTCGCGAGATCCTCGACTGGGAGGGGATCGACGGCGTGATGATCGAGCACTTTGGCGCCTTCAAGACCGACTCGGCCGACGCCCTCAAATCCGACCTCGATTCCATTGCGCTCGCGGCGAGCAAGGGGAAGTTCGTTGTCCTGAAAGGCTGGCCAGGCTTCAACTTCACCGAACCGGAACTGATGCAGCGCCCCTATGCCGAGCTGCTGCGGCTCTCCCGTGAACGAATCACGTTTCCGCTCGCATGCTTCCTCGTGGCCGCGCAGCCGGGTTCCCATTTTTGCTACTCGTGGGGCTACACTGATCGCCACGGGATGCTCGAGACGTATGCCGAGCTCGACCGCCCGCTCGGCCCGCCGAAGGCCGACGCGAAATGGGATGGCCTCACCGCCGCCCGCGAATTCGCCCATGCGTCCGTGTGGGTCGACCTCGCCACCAAGCAAGCCCGCATCGACTGGCGCTGATTCGAGCGTGGGTCCGGGCAACGGGCGGCCGCCGTTCCTGTGACAGACTCACTACGGGCAAGAGGCAGGCGCACCCTCGTTGCGGGTGTGGAACTGCAAGTTGTCCGGCCCGCATCCGTGGAGGCCCCTGGCGCATCACCGGCGGCTCGATCTGGACCTTTGGCCTCAAAGGCGCATTTTTGTCGGCCCGCCCCTTTGCGCTCTACGCTCCCAACATGCCCGTGAATCGCCGTCGCCACTTTCTCCTCTTCGCGTTTCTATTCGCTTTTGGCCCGATCGCTTTCGCCGGCGAGGTGCGCCGGCCGAATATCCTTTTCATCCTCGTCGATGATCAGTCGCCGTTCGACCTGAAGGCCTACAATCCGAAATCCGCGCTCCACGCTCCGCACCTCGATCGGCTCGCGGCGCAGGGCATGGTGCTTGATGGCGCCTATCACATGGGCGCGTTCATCGGCGGCGTCTGCACGCCGTCGCGCCACATGATCATGAGCGGTCGCTCCGTGTGGCACCTGCCGATCGGTCCCGGCGCCGCCGCGCATTGCCCGCCCAATCTCGAGCAGAACACGATCCCCGCTGTCTTCAACCGCGCCGGCTACGACACCATGCGCACTTGCAAGGTCGGCAACAGCTACGAGGCCGCCAACAAACTCTTCGCCGTCCGCAAAGACGCCACCAAGCGCGGCGGCACCGACGAGACCGGCAGCCCGTGGCACGGTGAGCAGGTGCTCGCGTATCTCCAAGACCGTGCGGCCACGCAGGACCGGGACCCCTTCCTTATCTATTTCGGCTTCTCCCACCCTCACGACACCCGCGACGGCCGGCCCGAGCTCCTCGCGAAATACGGCGCGACCAATCACACGGACCAAACGACGCCGCCGCCGGCGCACCCGAAGCAGCCGGCGTTGCCCGAAAACTACCTGCCCGCGCATCCGTTTCCCCACGGTCATCCCGGCCTCCGCGATGAGGTCGCGGTGAGCGGCGTCTGGGAGCGCCGCGACGAGCGCACGATTCGCAACGAAATCGGCCGGCAGTTCGCCTGCTCCGAAGCCATCGACGTCCAAATCGGCCGCGTCCTCGCGAAGCTCGAGGCGATGGGCGAACTCGACCACACCTACATCTTCTACACGGCCGACCACGGCATGGCGATCGGCCGCCACGGCCTGCAGGGAAAACAGAATCTCTACCAGCACACCTGGCGTGTCCCCTTCATCGCCAAGGGTCCCGGCATCAAGCCCGGCTCCCGCGCCGAGGGGAATGCCTACCTGCTCGATGTGCTCGCCACGCTCTGCGACTTCGCGGGCATCGCCGCCCCCGCGACCAACGAAGGCCTGAGCCTCCGCCCCGTGCTCGAAGGCAAGAAGCCCACCGTGCGCGACACGCTTTATGGCGTCTACAACGGTGGCACCAAGCCGGGCATGCGCAGCGTCAAGCAGGGCGACTGGAAACTGGTGAAGTTCGACGTGATGGACGGCGCGGTTCGCGAGACCCAGCTCTTCAACCTCCGGGAGAACCCGCATGAGTTCCTCGAACAGCACCATGCGCCCGCCGTCGTCGCGCTCACGGGCGTCACGCCCGCCGCGTCCCAGCGCAACCTCGCCGCCGATCCGCGCCACGCGGCGAAGCTCGCCGAGATGGAGGCCTTGCTCCTCGCGGAGATGCGCCGCCTCGACGACCCCTGGCGCCTGTGGAACCAGCCCGGCGACGGCCTGACGCCGCCGGCCGAGACGCCGGCGAAGGCAGCCAGGAAGAAGGCGAAACCCTGAGAAGGCCTGCGCCTTCGCCCCGATTCCCCATGCGCTCCCTCCGCGTTTTTCTCCCCGTCTCGCTTTCACTCCTTCCCGTCCTGTCGGCGGCCGCCGCCGCGCCGGCGACGAGGCCCAACATCGTCTTCGTCATCACCGACGACCAGGGCTACGGCGACCTCGGGTTCACCGGCAACCCCGTCGTGAAGACGCCGCACATCGACCGGCTAGCGGCCGAATCATCGCAGCTCACGGACTACCACGTCGCGCCCACCTGCTCGCCCACGCGCTCCGCGTTGCTCACCGGCCACTGGACCAACCGCACGGGCGTGTGGCACACGGTCAACGGCCGCTCGATGCTCCGCGAAAACGAAATCACCCTCGGCCAGCTGCTCAAGGCCCACGGCTACGCGACCGGCATGTTCGGTAAGTGGCACCTCGGCGACAACTACCCCTACCGTGCCGAGGACCGCGGCTTCACCGAGGTCTACCGCCACGGTGGCGGCGGGGTGGGGCAGACGCCCGACCTCTGGGACAACTCCTATTTCGACGGCCGCTATTTTCACAACGGCCGCGTCGTCGCGGCGGAGGGCTTTTGCACCGATGTGTTTTTCCGCGAGGCGCACCGTTTCATCCGCAAGCAGGCTGCCGCGCGGAAGCCCTTCCTCGCCTACATCGCGCCCAACGCGCCGCACAGCCCGTTCCACGCGCCGCAGAGATACCTCGATCTCTACCCGCGGCAGACACCCGAGCTCGCGTCGTTCTACGGCATGATCTCCAACATCGACGATCAGGTGGGCGCCACCCGCGCGCTCCTGCGCGAACTCGGCATCGCGGACAACACGCTCTTCATTTTCACCACGGACAACGGCACCGCCTCCGGCGAGGGTGTCTACAACGCCGGCATGCGCGGCAAGAAAGGCAGTGAATACGAGGGCGGCCACCGCGTGCCGCTCCTGGCCCACTGGCCGGCCGCCGGCTGGACCAGGCCACACGCCAACGCCATGCTCACCCACGCCGTGGACATCGTGCCCACGCTGCTCGACGTCGCCGGCGCCGCTGCGCCCGCCAGCCTGAAGTTCGACGGCCGCTCAATCCGGCCCCTCCTCGACCCCGCCGCCGGCCCCGCGGGGTGGCCGCACGATCGCATGCTCGTCACCGATTCGCAGCGGGAGCGCGACCCGGTGAAGTGGAAGCAGAGCGCCGTCATGTCCGGCACCTGGCGCCTGATCAACGGGCGCGAACTCTACGACATCAAGGCTGATCCCGGCCAGCGGCGGAACATCATCGCGGACCATCCCGCCCAGGCCGCGAGGATGCGCGCATTCTACGAGGCCTGGTGGGCCGAGCTCGAGCCGACCTTTGCGCAGACCACCGAAATCTACCTCGGCCATCCTGAGCATCCCGTCGTGATCCTCACCGGTCACGACTGGATACAGGAGGCGCTGCCACCCTGGAACCAGCAGCACATTCGGGCGGCGGACGGCTTCGCGCCGGCCCGGGTCGGCGCCGGCAAGGGCAAGAAGTCGAAGGCGGACGCGACCGCTGTTCCCGCCGCGAAGTCCGTCCATACCGGCCACTGGGCGGTCAAGGTCGTCACCGCGGGACGCTACGAGATTAGCGTGCGCCGCTGGCCCGTCGAAGCGAACCACCCGATCACGGCCCCGTTGCCGCCGGGCGCCAACGTCCCCGGCGCGAGCGTCGCCTTCCGCGCGCGCCCCGGGGTGGCGATTCCCGCGGCCACCGCCACGCTCCGAATCGGCGGTCGCGATGTCGCGTCGGCCCCTGTGCGTGCGACCGATGTCGCCGTCACATTCACGACTGAGCTCGCCGCCGGATCGCATCAACTCGCTCCGGTTTTTCGCACCGCCGACGGCCATGAAGTCGGCGCCTACTACGCCGTTGTGACCAAGCTCAAGTGAGCGCCGCAGGGGCGGCCACTATTTCTTTTGGCTGCCCTTGCCGGCGCCAGCGGGCGGGAGATTGAACCACGGGAGGACGCCCGCGGCCTTGGTGTCGATGACGTGGCGGGGCGTGATTACCCATTGTCCGCGGAGATTGCCGGGATGCCGGCGGGCCACCACGCGATGCAGGGCGAACTGATGCCGCCCTCGTGTTTTGAACTTTTTCGTTTTGCGGAACGGCGCGCTGCTGAAGTGCGCGCGGTCGATTCCGAGGACGGAGCGGCCGAAGCCGCGTGCGCGGGCCACGCGGTGGGGCTGATGCCAGATTGGTGTGGATACAGGCCCGTCATGAGGGCGGTGCGTGTGGGGCAGCAGCGGCGGGTGTTTTGAAACAAGTGAAACGCGAGGCCCTCGCGGGCGAGGCCGTTGAGGTGAGTCATGCCGATCTCGCCGCCGCAAGGAGCGAGATTGGAAAGGCTGAGATCTTCGGCCATGATGACGACGAGGTTGGGGGCGCGATGCGGTGGAGACGGTGGCCGAGCGAAGCGAGAGGAGCAGGGCGGAAGGAAGAGACCCGAGCAGGCGAGGGCACACGGGTGTCAGGGGCTTAGTTGGCGGATTGCTTCTTTTTCTTCTTGGCGGTGCCTTCGCCGTCGGCGCCGCCCCGTTTGGGCATGCGCTCAAGGGCTTTCATCTCGGTGACCTGGCCCTCGTCGCCCTGGGCTCTCATCCACGTGTCGAGGCGTGAGCGGAGGTCGGCGCGGACGGCGGCGAGGCGCGGGTCGGCGATGAGGTTGTTGCGATTCCAAGGATCGGCCTCGCAGTCGTAGAGTTCCTCGGCGGGGCGGCGGCGGTAGTCCTCGACTAGTCGGCGGGCGCGAGCGTCGCCGGCCGCGGCCATTTTTTCCCACGTCTTGAAGGTGGAGTCGGCGGTAGCGGCGTTCTCGAAGATGGCCTCGGGCGTGAAGTTCAGGATGTAGCGGTAGCGAATGTCGCGGATGGATCGGATCCCGTAGTAGGGAGAACCGTTGTTGATCCCGCGCGTGGTCATGAGGCCGAAGACGTGGGATTTGTGCGAGGTGGCCCGGCCGGTGAGGACCGGCAGGAAGGATCGGCCGTCCAGGATCCCGGGGCGGGGCAGGCCGGCGGCCTCGAGGAACGTCGGCACGACATCGACGTATTCAACCAAGGCGTGGGTGACCGAGCCGGGGGCGACGCGGCCGGGCCAGCGCACGATGCAGCCGGAGGCGAGGCCGGCGTCGTAGCAGGTCCACTTCGCGAATGGGAACGAGTTGCCCTGCTCGCTGAGGACGACGACGACGGTGTTGTCGCGCTGGCCCGAGCGGTCGAGCTCCGCGAGGAGCTGGCCGACCTGGGAGTCAAAGTAGGTGATCTCGGCGAGGTAGCGGGAGAAGGCGTCGCGTTGGTCCGGCGCGTCGACGAGGACGGGCGGGAGCTCGACGCGGCCGGGCGGATAGGCGGCGGGGTTTCCCTTGTTCCAGGGCGAGTGGGGCTCGTTGGACGCGGCGATGAAAAGCCAAGGCTTCTTCGCGGCGGCGGAGTCGCGGAGGACGGCGGCGAAGGCGGCAGGGTCGGGATTGGGATCGGGATCGGCGGCAAGGCGAGTGCGGGCGAAAGGGAAGACGGATTCGGGGGCAACGTGGGTTTTGCCGCTGAGATGCGACGTGTAGCCTGCGGGCGCAAGGTAGTGGGCGATGCTCCTCACCCAGTCGTGGGCGAAGGTGTGATTGGGATACGCGCCGGACTTGACCGGGTAGAGTCCGGTGTAGAGCGCGTGCCGGGTGGGCGAGCACATGGGCGCGGCCTGGAAGCAGCGGGTGAATTTCATGCCCTCCGCGGCAAGGCGGTCGAGGTGCGGGGTCCTGGCTTGGCCACCGTAGACCCCGAGATCACGGTAGGTGCAGTCGTCGGCGATTATGAGGAGGAAATTGGGCGGAGTAGTGGCCGCCGCGTTCGCCGCCATTGTGCCAAGGAGCAGGGCGAATGCGGTGAAAACAACACGGCTCGGGCGGCGCGGGGGCTGCATGGGGTAGGTCGGATGACGGATGGGCACGAAGAAAGGGAAGGGGGAAGCAGGGGGCGGCAAGCCCGGATGGCGGAGGGCAGGGTGCGATGGACGTGCGGACAATAAGGGGCCGTGCTCCACCACGCCGTCGTTTGCTCCCGTTGCCCTGAGGCGCAGTCCCCGTGGATGCGTGCCTTGCGTCAAACGCATTGTCGGGCCCCGGTGACTTGTCGCCGCGCAGGGCCTCGGATTTGCGTCCGGTTTTGCTGGCGGCGCGCCCGGCCGTCGTAAGACTCCCCGGCACTATGCGCCAATTTCTGCCGCTCGTTTTGTGTTCCATGGGTGTAGTCCTGCGCGCCGCCCCGGCGGCCCCGCCGGTCGTGCTGAGCCCGTTCGAGGTCAGCACCCCGCGGGATCACGGCTACCGCGTCGGCGCCGCGATCACCGGCACAGGCACGGCCGGTCTCATCAAGGACACGCCGCTCAACATCAGCATCGTGTCACAGGAGATGATTCATGATCAGGCGGGCAACCAGCTCATCGACGTGCTGCGCGCCGCCAGCTCCGTGGCCCTGCAGGTGAAGGACGAGTTCATGATCCTGATTCGCGGCTACACGGGCCCGCAGTTCGTGAACGGCCTTCCCGCCGGAGCGGGCCTCACGCTTTACGACGTCGACCGCGTCGAAGTCGTGAAGGGGCCCAATGCGGTCTTCGCCGGCATCTCCAACCCCGGCGGCACGGTGAACCTGATTAAGCAAAAGCCCAGCTTTGCCCCGCGCCATTCGCTCGACGTGAGCTACGGCTCTTACGACCACAAGCGGGCCGTGTTCCGATCGACGGGCCCCGTGGTGCGCGACCGCGTCGCCTATAGCCTCACCTTTGGCCGGACGGACGAGGGCAGCTCCATCGACCATGTCTTCACCGACGAGACGTTCTACAGCGGCGCCCTCCTGTTTCGCCCGCTGCCCAATCTCACGGTCACCGCGCGCTACGCCGAGCTCGACCGTGAGGCCGGCCGCCGTCCGCACACGGTGGTGAGCCACCCGCTCTACCAGCAGCGCGATCGCGAGGCCATCGAGCTCTTCGACCGCCGCGGCCTCGCGCGTCCGGCCGTTTATCCGCAGCTGGAGAATGGCGCCGTGCGCGACGCCGCCGGCAACCCCATCAACACCGGACGTGCCGTGCCCGAGGGCACCGATGCCTTCATCGCCCGCACGCTCGGCGCCAACGTCCCGCCCTATCCGGGCATCTACACCTTCGACGTTTTCCCGAGCCGCTCCTACAACTACAACGGCCCCGACGGCCGCGATAACTACGCCAACAAAACCAGCGGCCTCGAGGCCGAGTGGATCGTCTCGCGCGAGTTTGCGCTGCGCGGGCAGTTCCAGCAGGTGGACAGCCACCGCATGCGCCGCGAGTTCAACGGCCTCCGCCCGGTCGCCGGCCAGCGGCTTCGCAGCTCCATCTCTGACTTCAAGCCGGGCGGCGTCACGTTCTCCGCCAAGCTCGAGGGCGTGGCGAAGCACGACCTCGCCGCCTTCGGGAAACACGACCTCCTCGCCGGCGTGCAGCACGACGGGGCAAAGGACGTGATCAGCCCCATCACCATCGCCACGACGCGCATCGTCACCATCGACCCGCGCACGGCGCCCACGCTCGGCCTCGCCCAGCTCCTGCGCGACCAATACGGCGCGGGCTACACCGAGCCCGGCGTCCGCCGCAAGGGCGGGGCGCATTCGAATTCCGGCTACGGCGTGCTGCAGTCGTCGTTCTTCGGCGACCGCCTGCGCACGCTCGCCGGCGGCCGGCACATCACCAACCACCGCCCGATCGACGACAACCGCGACGGCCGCGACGAGGGTTTCAAGACCAGCAAGCTCCTCCCGCAGTTCGGCGCGCTCTTCCGGTTGACCCCGCAGCTCAGCCTCTACGGCAGCATCAGCCGCACCTTTGTCCCGCAGCGCCAGCAAACCGCCGACCTCGACGCGATCCGCGCCTCGCAGGGTGATCCCGCCTCGTCCGGCTACCGTCCGCCGGCGGTCATCCCGGTCAAGTTCCTCGCCGCCGATCTGCTCGGGCGCGGCCGCGAAGTCGGGGCCAAGCTCGACTTTGGCGACGGTGCGCTGCTCGCGACGTTCAGCTACTTCGCCAACGAGGAGTCCTCGCGCCTCGACGTCGATATCGCCAACCAGGTCCTCTATCAGCTCCCGGGTGCCACGGTGCGCGTCGCCGCGGGCCGCACGCAGACGCGCGGGGTCGAGACCGAGTGGGTGTGGACGCCGCGCCTGAACTACCAGGCGCTTTTCAGCGCGAGCTACTTCTTCAAGAAAAACGAGGTCTCGAATCCCTCCGAGCCGCGCGAGGTCGGCTCGCACCTCGAGTCCGTGCCGCGCTTCAACGTCAACGTCTGGAACAAATACACCTTCACCACCGGGCGCCTGCGCGGCTTCTACGTTGGTGGCGGGGTGAATGTCCTCGGCGAAACCTATGCGCACCCGAGCTGGACGATCCCTGTGCGCAGCGAGACGGTCGCGCTCATCGACGCGGTCGTCGGCTACACCACGAAGATCGGCGATCTGCCCGTGGACGCGCGCGTGAACGTGCGCAACCTCGCCGACAAGGACTACCTGAACGGCACTTTCCAATACGGCGAGCCGCGCACGATCATCGCGGCGATTGGAGTGAAGTTCTGAGAGTGGGGCGGTGGCGTTGCGGGAAACAGTGGCCGGATAGTCGGGGCTTGAAGCGCCCCGGCGGTTCGCCTCCGCTTTGGCCCGTTGCACTCCATTCCTCCGCGTCAGGTTTTTAGCCGCGTTGCCGTTTTTCTCGGGGCGCTGCTCGCGATTTTTGCGATTGCCCTTGCCGGACTCGCAGCCGTGGAGCGGCAGGTCACGTCCGAGATCTTGGACGACGAAGTGAAGGAGCATGGCCGCCTGCTTGACGGCGCGCTTCGACTGGCCGGCAGACCGCTTTTGATGTTCACGGAGACCTATGCAAGGCGCACGTCGCTGACCAGGGCGGGCGATGTCCGCGAGGCCCGGAGCATGCTTTCAGCCGGCGCGCGCAGCTTCGAAGTCGATCACGTCTGGGTGGTGGAAGCGGACGACAAGCTGAGAATTCAGGTGACGCGCGATGACTTGGTCCCCGTGCCCATGCCAGCATTGCCGGTGCCTGAGCGCCGCTCAGACCGCTTGCGTTATCATTTTGTGCATGAAGGTGTCGTTTTTGAGCTCAGCGGACGGCGCCTTTTGGCCGACGGCCGCTCGCCGGATTCGCCGCGCGGCTGGCTGATCGCGGCCTGCCGGCTCGATCTTGAGGCATTGAACCCGCCGGCCTTGCCAATTGAAGGGCGGATTTCACTTCACCCGATCCAGGGGGGCGGTCCGCCGGACGACGCTCCGATCCGGATTGATCGGCTCCTGCTGGGACACGATGGCGTTCCAGTGCAGCGCCTGCGGCTCTCCTACACACCCGATGAGCTGGCGGTAATTTCCGCGGCCACGCACCTGCGCACGCTCGTCATGTCGATCTTCGCGGGGGTGACGCTGGTTCTTTTGGCGGTGTGCCTTTGGTTTTGGGTGATCCGGCCAGCGGGCATGATGCACCGCAGCTTGGTGAGCGAGGATCCCGCGCCGCTCGAGCCGCTCCTTCGTTCCGGAGGTGATTTTGGGCGGCTCGCCGACCTTGTCCGGGATCTCCTCGCGAACCGTGCCGCCCTGCGCGTCGCGCTCGAAGAACGCGCGCGGTTGGACCGCGATCTCCACGATGGTGTGATTCAGGCAATCCACTCTTCAGGCCTGGGCCTGGCGCAGGCTCGCGCGGTCGTGCGCGAGAGGCCGCACGAAGCCGAGCGCCTGCTGGGCCTTGTCCATGGCCAGCTGACCGGCATGCTCGCCGAGGTTCGGGCGATGCTCGCTGGTTCAGCCCCTGATGCCGCCACGAAGCGCTCGTTCGGCGAGGTTTGCGCGGCATTGTTGCAGGCCGCCCGGGCGGCGAATCCGCAGCTTCGCACCGAGATCGACGTCGATGAGACGCTGGCGGCGGGACTTGTGCTCGCCTGGCGTGCGCAACTCTTGCAGTTCGCGCGGGAGTGCGTCGGCAACGTCATTCGCCACGCACGGGCGACTTGCCTGACCCTGCGTCTAAGGGACTTGGGCGAAGGATCATGCCTCGAGATCGTGGACGACGGCGTCGGGTTTGACTTGCAGGTCGTTGCGGCCGGGCGCGGCCTCCGCAATCTCGCGGAGCGCGCGTGTGCGCTTGGGGCGGACTTGAAAATCGACTCTACTCCGGGCGGGGGAACCCTCGTGCGCCTTACCTTACCAAGGAAACAGCATGATGAACGAGACAATCAAGGTGTTGGTGGTGGATGACAGCGCGCTTACTCGGCACGGAGTGCGCTCCGTGCTTGCGCCGCATGCCGGGCGTCACGGCATTTTGGTCGTCGGCGAGGCCGCCCATGCTGACGGGGCGGTTGCCGAGTGCGAGCGCTTGCAGCCCGATGTCGTCCTGCTCGATGCGCGCTTGCCCGGGCGCTCGGGCGTCGAGGTTTGCCGCGAGCTTCTCTCCGCGCCCCGTGCGCCGCGGGTCATCATGCTGACTGCCTTCGCCGATGATGACTTGGTTTACGACTCGTTCCTCGCAGGGGCCCACGGATACCTGCTGAAGGAAATTGACCCCGTCGACCTCGCCGCGGCGATTGTGGCTGCGGCAGCCGGACGGCCTGTGGTGAGCACCGACGTCAATTCCGCGATCGTGCGAGTCTTGCGCGAACGTTCCGCGGCCCCGTTTGAAGATCGGGTGGCGCAGCTTTCGCCGCAGGAGAAACGCGTGCTCGAGGCCGTCGCGGAGGGCCTGGGGACGAAGGAAGCGGCGGTGCGGCTTGGGCTCAGCCCTTTCACGGTCCGCAACTACCTCGTAAACGTCTTTGAGAAGCTTGAGGTGAGGAATCGCGCGCAAGCCGTGGCGCTTTACGTGCGCAGCCGGCGCGGCCGTTCCTAGCGGCGCGGCGGCTTGGCGGCGTCGTCCTGCCTTGGGCGGGACGGTTGGTTCTGCTGTATCTGATTTGGCGGTGCAATTGAACCTAGCTGGTGCGGCATGTTGTCCCTTGTTGGACTGCGGTCTGGAACTCTTACGGGATTTTGCGGACAGCGCGCTTGTGATCACTGCCTGTCCGTCACTCGGTTTCTCCATCAGATGAAATCCCGCCCAAATTCGCTCCGCTGTTTTTCGCTCACGATTCTGCTCGTGCTCGCGACGCCGCGTGCCGCTCGTGCGGAGCAAGCGGTCGCCTACAAGTATTCCGATTATCGTGAATCCGGTGGCCGCGTCACCGTCGCGACGCAGTCCGCCCTGCTCCAATCGGACATCGGCCTTGCGTGGCACGCGAAAATCACGGGCACCATCGACGCCATCGCGGGCGCGACGCCCAACGGCCAGCCCGCGCCGGCCGGCAGCGATCAGGTGCCGCTCTCCACGCTCCACGACCGCCGCAAGGCCTGGACGGCCGATTTCTCGCGGCAGTTCTCGCGCGTCAACCTTGGCGTCGGCTTCGGCAATTCCCGGGAGAGCGACTATGTTTCCAACGGCTGGGCGCTCAACGCCGTCACCGATTTCAACCAGAAGAACACCACGCTCCTCACGGGTGTGGCTGGCACGTTTGACGACGTGAAAGTCCGCTTCCAGCCCGATCCGGCGAAGAAGCGCACGAACGATGTCATCGTCGGCGTCACGCAGCTGCTGGACCGCCACACTTCCCTGACGTTCAATGTCACGCTGGGCCGAGCGACCGGCTACATGAGCGATCCTTACAAGGTCGTGCAGGTCGACGAGGAGTTTCTCCCCGGGATTTTCCTGACACGCACGTTTGGCGAGAATCGCCCGGGTGAACGCAACAAGGGCCTCGCGCTCCTCGCGGTCAACCGGGCGTTTTCAGAGATGCGCGGCGCGCTCGATGCCAGCTACCGGATCTACCGCGACTCCTTCGGCATCACCGCCCACACGCTCGAGGCGACCTGGCTCCAGCGTCTCGGCAGCAAGCTCATCTTGAGCCCGGGTATCCGACTCTACCAGCAAAGCGCGGCGGATTTCTATTTCTATGATCTCAATCCGACGGGGATCGTGCCGGTGCGCCGGCCGGTCGACACTACGCCGAAATATTCCTCGGACTTCCGCCTTTCAAAAATGCGCACGACCAACCTCGCCGTGAAACTCATTTGGGATGCGACCCCGTGGATGAAACTCGACGCCGCCGTGGAGCGTTACGTGATGCGCGGTCGCGACGGCGTGACACCGGACAGTGCCTATATCCGGGCTACCACCTTCACGGTGGGCGCTCGACTCAGCCGCTGATCTTCACCGCAACCTGAACCCCACACGTCTCGTGCTCAAAAAATCTCTGTCGTTCCTTGGCTCCGCTCGCGTTTTTGGCGGAGCATGGGCTGCTCTCGTCGTCGTTTCGGCCGCGCTGGCCGGCGTGAAGGTAGGCGACGTGTTTCCCGCGCTGGCCACGGCCCAGCTCGCGGGAGGCGCCGTGCCGGCGACGGCCGGAAAGATCCTGGTCGTCGATTTTTGGGCCTCGTGGTGCGCGCCGTGCAAGGCGTCGTTTCCGGCGCTGGGCAAAATCTCCTCGGACTACGCCACGCGTGATGTCGTGCTGATCGGCGTGAGCGTGGACGAGAGCGCGGCGGCGTATGCGACGTTTCTGAAAAAGACGCCCCCGGCGTTTCCCGCCTTTCACGATGCGAAGCAGAATCTCGTGCGCGCCGTGCAGGTGCCGACGATGCCGACCACCTACGTCGTGGATCGCCAGGGGCGTGTGCGGTTTGTCCACAGTGGATTTCACGGCGAGGCGAGCGAGCGCCGCCTCCGTTCCGACATCGACGCGTTGCTCGCAGAGAAAACTCCGTGAAGTCGGCGCCATCCCTCACACCCGTGGATCCATTTCTGAGCACCTCTGTCATGTCTGACAAAATCACCCGAAACGACGCCATGAACATTACACCCCGGACTCTTCGAATTTTCCTGCTCATGGGCGCCGCGGCGGCACTCACCGGTTGCGGCAGCACGCGGCTCGTGCGCGTGCAACCGTGGGAGCGCGCCACGCTGACGGATTACGTCATGCGACCTGATCGCGATCCGCTGCACACGGCGCTGGCGGAACACACTTATTTTTCTCGAGAGGCCGCGACCGGCGGTCGCGGAGTCGGTGGCAGCGGCTGCGGCTGCAACTGACCCGAATCATTCGCCTCATCCCAAACAATCCCGCGGTGGAAAGCCACCGCGTGGGGTCCTCCCTGCCCATTTCCAACCCGTCACGACCATGAACGTCTCCGCTTATTCCATCCGCTCCCTGCACTGGCTCAATTTTTCGGGTGCGGTGTTGATCGCCCTGCTCCAACGGACGCCTGTCTTGCGAGCCATTACCAATGCCAGCGAGTTTGTGCTGCGCTCCCCTGCTTCCAGCTTGCTGAAGTCCACCGTCTCGGCGTTCGGTGCGCTTGGCGCGATGCACACGCTGGCTGGCGCCACAACGCTGAGCACCGCCGCCTCGCCGGCTCCCGCGAATGCGGCGACCGTCGGCGTGGCGAAGACGATTTTGTTCACCGCGGTCGGTGCCGAGAGCCCCGGCGAATCGTGGGTCGTCGGCGGAACGGTTCCGCCTGGCATGACGTTCAATGGCGGAGTGACCAGCGGGACGATAAACCGACCGAACGGTGTCCTCACCCTTTCGGGCACACCGACGACGGCGGGCACCTATGTCCTCTCGCTGCGTGCATGGGAAAAACCCAACGCCGGCGGTGCCAGCTCCCCGCTTTGGTCCCACACCATCACCGTGACGGGCGGAGCGCCCGCGACCATTCCGTCATTCAGCACGCAGCCGACGTCGCAGACCGTGACGGCCGGCGCGAGTGTGACCTTCACGGTCGTCGCCGCCGGGTCGCCTACGCCGACGCTCCAATGGCAGAAGAACGGCGGCGCGATTCCGGGGCAGACCGGTGCCTCGCTCTCGCTGAGTAACGTGCAGGCCGGCGATGCCGCGAGCTACACCTGCGTCGCGACCAACACCGCCGGTTCAGCCACCAGCAATGCCGCGACGCTTACGGTGAACCCCGCGGCGGTCGTGCCCTCCTTCACCACGCAACCGACGTCTCAGGCCGTGACAGCAGGCACAAACGTCACGTTTACGATTGCCGCCACCGGTTCGCCCTCACCGACGCTCCAATGGCGAAAGAACGGCAGTCCGATCGGCGGTCAGACCGGGTCCTCGCTGTCGCTGAGCAACGTGCAGGCCGTGGACGCCGCGAGCTACACGTGCGTCGCGACGAACTCCGCCGGCTCCGCCACGAGCAATGCCGCGACGCTCACGGTCAACCCCGCGGCGATCGCACCCGCCTTCACGACTCAGCCCGCTTCGCAGACTGCGCTCACGGGCGCGAGTGTCACATTCACCGTCGTTGTGACTGGCTCGCCGACGCCCACGCTGCAGTGGCAAAAGAACGGAGGCGCCATCGCCGGTCAGACCACTGCCTCGCTGACACTCGCCAACGTCGCCGTAGCCGACGCCGCGAGCTACACCTGTGTCGCGACGAACTCCGCCGGTTCCGCCACGAGCAATGCCGCGACGCTCACCATCACCGCGGCGCCGGTCGCACCTGCGTTCACCACTCAGCCGGTCTCGCAAACGGTCGCTGCGGGCGCCACCGCCACGTTCACCGTCGTCGTCACGGGCACGCCGACACCGACGCTGCAATGGCAGAAGGGCGGCGTCGCCATCGCGGGCCAGACTGGCGCGATTCTCACGATCTCCAACGTCCAGCCGACGGACGCAGCGGACTACGCTTGCGTCGCCACCAACGCTACCGGCACGGCCACCAGTTCGACCGCCACGCTTGCACTCACCGCCGCCGCGCCCGTCTTCACCACGCAACCCGCCACCCAAACCGTCAATGCCGGCACCAATGTCGCCCTCACCGTTGTGGTGACGGGCTCGCCAGCGCCCACGCTCCAATGGCGCAAGAACGGCGCGGCGATCGCCGGCCAGACGGCTGCGTCCCTCGCGCTGACCAACGTTCAGGTCGCCGACGGAGGGGCCTACACGTGCGTCGCCACCAATGCCTCCGGAGCGGTCGTCAGTTCGACCGCGACCCTCACCGTCACGCCCATCGCCACCGCGCCCGCGTTCACCACCCAGCCGGTGTCTCAGGCGGTGAATGCCGGTGCCACCGCCACCTTCACCGTCGTGGCTAGTGGCTCGCCGGCACCCACGCTGCAATGGCGTCGCGACGGCGCTAACCTCGCCGGACAAACGGGAGCGACACTTGTCATCGCGAATGCGCAGGCGGCCAACGCCGGCGCCTACACGTGTGTCGCCACCAACGCCTCCGGGACGGCGACCAGCGCAGTCGCCAATCTCACCATCAATGCCGTGCCGGTGCCCGACGCCGCGCCCGTGTTCACGACGCAGCCAACCGCGCAGACCGTCAACGCCGGCACCAGCGTGTCGTTTACCGTGGCCGTCACGGGATCGCCGGCGCCCGCGTTGCAGTGGCGCAAGGACGGCGTGGCGCTTTCCGGCCAAAACGGTCCGACCCTCACGTTGGCTAATGTGCAGTCTGCCGATGCCGGCGCCTACACCTGCGTAGCGACCAACACCGTTGCCTCTGTCACGAGCAGTGGGGCCAGCCTCACAGTGACTCCCGTCGCGTCCGGTCCGACGAGTCGCATCAGCAACGTTTCCGTGCGCACGACGCTCGCCGCGGCGCAGACGCTCATCGTCGGCTTCACCATGCAGGGTGGTGGCAAGCCCGTCCTCCTCCGCGCTGTCGGTCCCGGCCTCGCCAACTTCGGGGTGCCCGGCACGATGCCCGACCCCAAGGTCCTTCTCTTCAAGGATGCCACCATGCTCACGGAAAACGACAACTGGGGTGGGGGCGCGCCGCTCAGCGCGACCTTCGCCAGCCTCGGCGCGTTTCCGCTCACGCCCACCAGTCTCGACGCCGCGCTCATGCGCAATTGCGAAGGCGGCAACACCGCGCAAGTCAGCGGCGCGGCCGGCGGCAACGTCCTGGTCGAAGCCTACGACGCCGGCAGCGGAACGAATCCCCG
>JAEUHB010000445.1 GCA_016794665.1 Opitutaceae bacterium | reverse complement strand
GGGCGCCGCGGCTCCAGCTGAGCTATGACCCCCGACGTCCGCGCGCTCCACGAGCGCCTCTTCACGATCGACACGCACAGTGACACCCCGACCGCCGGCCTCGCGCGCGCCGGCTGGGACTTCGCGGCGCGGCACGACCCGGTGGTCGACCGCTCGCAGGTCGACCTGCCGCGGCTGCGCGAGGGGGGGATGGATGCGATGGTGTTTGCGGTCTATGTCGGGCAGATGGCGCGCACGCCCGAGGCGTGGGGCGTCGTGCATGAGCGGGCGGTGCGGTGTTTCGAGCGCACGCGCGCCGTGCTGGCCGCCAACGCGCGGGAATGCGGGCTGGCGCTCACGGCCGACGATGCGCTCGCGCTCAAGGCGCAGGGCCGGCGCGCGATTTTCCTGAGCATCGAAAACGCCTACTCGCTCGGGCACGACGCGGCGAACATTGCCAAATTCCACGCGCTTGGCCTGCGCATGCTCGGCCTCACGCACATGGCGAACAACGAGCTCGCCGATTCCTCCACGGATCCGCGCGGGGCGGAGTGGGGCGGGCTGAGCCCGTTTGGCCGCGAGGTCGTGGCCGAGTGCAACCGCCTCGGGATCGTGCTCGATGCCTCGCACGCGAGCGACGACGCGCTGCGCGATCTGCTGGAGGTGTCGCGGGCGCCGGTGGTGCTGTCGCACAGCGGGCCGCGCGCGTGCGCGGATCACCCGCGCAACATCGGCGACGAACTGCTGCGCGAGCTGGCGCGAAAGGGCGGGGTGCTGCACACCAACGCGCTTCCGATCTCGCTCGTGCATGCGCCGGGCAACCGCCGCACCCAGGCGTGCGCGGAGGTGCTCATGCGTTATCTGGACACCGTGCCGACGCCCGAAGCGCTGGCGGCTGAAAGCCGCGACTACGATGTGGCGTGCGAAGGCTGGCCCAACCCGCGCGTGACGCTCGATGACTTCGTGCGGCACATCGAGCACACGGTCGCCGTCGCCGGCATCGATCACGTGGGCATCGGCTGCGATCTGGATGGCGGCGGCGGGTATCTCGAGGGGCTGCGAGATGTGGCGGATTTCCCCAACATCACCGCGGCACTCGTCGCCCGCGGCTGGCGCGAGCCCGACCTGGCGAAGCTCTGGGGCGGCAACACGCTGCGCGTGCTGCGGGCGGCGCGGGTGTGATGGCGGGCTAAGGCGCGGCCGGCAGGAGCGCGATCACGGCCTCGAGTTCGGCCATGGAAAACGGCTTGTGCAGCACACACGCGACTTTTTGCTCCGTGAGCTGGCCGAGGAGGGCATCGTCCACCCGTCCGCACATGACCACCACGGGCAGCGAGCACCCGTTTGCGCGCAGCGTGCGGATAAACTCAAGGCCGTTCATCTCGGGCATATGGACGTCGGTAAGCACGGCGCCGATTTCGCCGGCGTGTGCCCGAAGTTTGGCCAGGGCGTCGCGCCCGTCGGGGGAGACGATGGTCTCGACGTCGCGGCGCTCGATTAGGACGCGGACCAAGGTGCGGACGGACTCCTCGTCGTCCACGATGAGGACGGTGCGCTTGGGCTTGGCGGAGGGCAGCGACGGCGGCGGGCGCAGGCGGCGCCGGGCCAGAAGCGCATCGACCACCTCGCCGGCGAGCGCGCGGAGGTTGTCAATCTGGAGGGCGGTCGGTTGCCGTGGGACCGGGTCGAGCACGCACAGAGTGCCGAGGGAGCACCCTTCAGGAACGAGAAGCGGCACGCCAACGTAGAAACGGATGCCGCCTTGGGCGACCAGCGGCGTGTCGCAGAAGCGGGCGTCGAGCCGGGCGTCGGGAACGGTGAAGATTCCGCTGCTGCGGAATGCATAGCCGCAGAGCGATTGCTGACGCGGCATTTGGGCTTCGGTGATGCCGAAGCGCGCCTTGAACCAGCAGCGATCCTCGGCGACAATGGTGATCGCGGAAGCGGCTGCGCCGAAAATCCGCGCAGCCTCGGCCGCCAGTCGGTCAAACGCCGGCTCGGCCGGAGTATCGAGGATGGCGTAGTGCTGGAGAGTCCTGAGGCGCTCCGACTCGGGGGAGGTTGTAGGGGTCGCGGGATTGGTCACTGAATAATTGGCGAGCGCGGTGGAATAAGGGGATGCGGGGTGCCTGTTCAAGCTGCAACCGGCAGCGGATGTAACGGTTCAGTTAGAATCGTCCGCTGACGCCGAACGTCACCGTCGGGCCCGGGATGTAGATCTGCGAGATGTTGTCGGCGATGCCACGATACCAGACCTGCGGCTCGTTGAAGAGATTCTGCACGTCGATCGAGAAACTGAGGGCAGGCCGCCACTGGTAGGCGATGCCCGCGTTCACGGTCGTGCGCTCGCGGGTGAACTGGTTGGCGCCGGACCCGACCGCGGTGTAGTTGCGGATGTATTCGCCGACGCGGTTGACGACCACCCGGGAGCCGAAGCGCTTGTAGCGCCACGAGAGCGTCGCGTTGCCCGCGCGCGGGATGAAGCCCGCGACCTGGCCGGTCGAGCGCACGCCGCCGCCGCCGAAATTGCCCTCGGTGCTGAGGAGCGTGTAGTTGAGCGAGGCGCCGAGGCCCTTGAGGGCACCGGGGAGAAACGTGAACTGCTGCTGGTAGTTGAATTCCCAGCCGTCGACCGTCGCGTTGCCCAAGTTCGAGCGCGTGAGGATGACCGCGCCGGCGTAGTCACCGTTGTAGCCGTTGTCGATGCCGGTGCCAACCCGGCCGACCTCAATGCCGTTCACGAAGTAGTCGCGGATGTCCTTGCGAAACCAGCCGAGCGAGAGGTTGCCGACGGGCTCGAAGTAATAGTCGAGCGCCACGTCCCAGTTCTTCGAGGTCTGCGGCCGCAGGCTGGGGTTGTTGATCGTGAGCGTGTCGGCGGTGACGTTGTAGGTCTCGGCGGGCTGGAGGTTGTTGAGCGGCGGGCGGCCGAAGCTCGTGGACCAGCTCACGCGGCCCTTGAGCGCGGGCGTGAAGTCGTAGGTCACGTGCATGCTTGGGAACGCCTTGGTGTAGTCGCCGCGCAGCTCGCGCAGGCTGTATTCGCGGGAGATGGCCAGCGGGAGGTTGGAGGCGCGGAGCGCGTTGTCGACGGGCGTGCGGTTGCGCACGTAGCCCCAGCTCTCGGTCTCGGTCTTCTCTTGGCGCACGCCGCCGAGGAAGCCGACGCGGCCGACGCGGCCGTCGAACATCCCGTAGACCGCGGTGACGGTCTCGGTGGTGCCGCGCGAGCCGGTGTAGCGGTTGGTCTCGGCGGTCACGCGGTTCTCGGTCCACAGGGACGGATCGACCGGGGAACGGCGGCGCGAAACGGCGTTGGCGTTCCAGCCGGGAATGGCGAGGCCGGTCTTGCGGTCGCCAAAGGTCTGGAGCGTGGGATCGGTGGGGAGGGAAGCGGAGTTGAACCGCGGGTCGGTGGTGAACGTGAAGACTCGCGACTTACTCTCGTCGCCGACCGGCTCCTCGCGGAGGCGAAAGCCGGTCTTGAGCGCAAACGGGAAGGAGAACGGCAGCTTGTAGCGGGCGTTGGCGCGCCACTCGCGCGGCTCGTGGAAGGAGCGGGTGTCGGCGAAGTTCAGGCTGTTGGGCCGGTAGTTCGCCGGGTTCGACCAGCTGGGGCCGGCGGTCTGGATGATGCGCGGGTAGAGATCGGAGGCGGTGCGGTCGATGCGCCAGCCGACGTTGGTGATGCGGTTGACGAGCACGCCGCCGTCGCCGCCGCCACCGGCGATGCGGTCGACGCTCAGCGCCCAGAAGGCATCGAGCTCGAGTGCCCCGATTTTGTGCTCCAACTCGAGCGAGATGTGGCGCTGACGATGGTAGAACTGCGACATCTGCGAGGTGATGTCGATCGTCGAGCCGGCCGTGGCGCGCACCTCGGTGATGCGATTGGTGAAGCCGGGCACGATGCCGCTGGTGGCGCTGGGCGCCGTGGTCGCGTTGCCGGTGAACATGCGCAGGTTGTAGCGGAGGCGGAAGCGCTCCATCGCGTCGTTGTAGATGGTGTTGAGCGAGAGCTTCGTGTTGGCGGCGAGGCGCCAGTCGAACTTGGCGTTCACGCTCGATTGCTTGCGGTTGTTGTAATTGTCCTGGGTGTTGTAGTCCCAGAGGTAGGCGGGCGCGCCGGGCGCGGCGTTGCTTTGGAAATCGCGCGTCGTGCTGAAATACCCGACGGCCTGCTCGCTGTAGAACAGGTTGACCGCGGCGCCCAGGTTGCGATCGCCGCCGAGGAAATCGAACACCTCCTGGTGCGCGAGGTTGGCGGTCGGGTGCGTGCGGTGATCCTCGCGCATCGGGATCTGCTGCGTGCCGGGCGGCGCCATGCGCGCGGTGACGTTGTAGGTGGTGCGGCGCTTCTCGCGCATGGTGAGCGGGGAGCGGCTCTTCAGGTTGATGGTGCCGCCGAGCGAATCCATGCCACGGTCGGGGCGGTGGCCCTTCACGAGCTCGAGCTGATCGAACATCGAGCCGGTGATCGTGTGGATGCGCGTCTGCCGGCCGGCGCCGCCCTGGCTGCCCATGAGGGCGCCGTCGATCGTGATCGTGTTGAGGCCGGGGCCCATGCCACGGATGGTCATGGCGTTGATGTTGCCCTCGTCGTTGACGTTGCCGGCGACGCCGGGGAGCAGGATCGCGAGCTCGCTCGCGTTCATGTTGGGCAGGTTGCCGAACGCATCGATGGCGACAACGTTCATGACGTTGGGCGCGTTGCGCTGGGCGGTGATGGCGACGGCGTTGCCCTCGCGCTCGCCGGTGACCTTGAAGGTGTCGAGCTTGTAGATCGCGCTGGTGAGATCGAAGTTGCGCACCGTGCGCTGGCCCGCCGCCACGGTGAGCGACTGGCGCATCGGATCGAGGCCGAGGTAGGTGGCGGTGAGCTCGTGGGTGCCGGTGGGCACGCCGGCGAGCTCGTAGCGGCCGGAGTCGTCGGTGAGCGCGGACACGCCCAGCGCGGCGATTTCGACGCGGGCGCCGACGAGCAAGTTGCCGGTGGACGCGTTGGCGATCTGGCCGGTGATGGTGCCGCCGGAGTCGGCGGCGAGGAGCGCGGCGGGCGCGAGGAGCGCGGCGGGCGCGAGGAGGACGGCAAGCCAGGCGGACAGGAGCCGCCGCAAGACGGGCAGGGTGGTGGTCATGGGGGAGCGGGGAAGGGGTTCTCCAACGATGCGCGGGAGGAAAGCGCGGGCGGCGCCCGATGGCCAGAAAACGTTTCCGCTCCGCGGTGGCAAACGGCTGGCGCTTTTTCCCGGATTCTCCTCCGCTAGCCCGCCCATGAAAAAACTCCTTCCCCTGCTCGCGCTTTCCTCGCTCGCCGCGCCCGCCCTGGCGGCGGAGTCGTTTGTCTATTTCGGCACCTACACGGGGCCGAAGAGCCAGGGCATCTACCGATCGAAGTTCGATCCGGCCACGGGCCGGCTGACCGCGGCGGAGCTCGCGGCCGAGTGCGGCTCGCCGTCATTCCTCGCGGTGCACCCGAACGGGAAATTCCTCTACGCGATCGACGAGCGCGCGGATGCGACGAAGGACGCGGCCCGCGGCGTCGCGGCCTACGCGGTCGACCCGCGCACCGGCGCGCTCACGTTGCTCAACGAGCAGGGCATCGGCTCGCGCGGGCCTTGCCATCTCGAGGTCGACGCCAAGGGCCAGTGCCTGCTGGTCGCCAACTACTCGGGCGGCAGCGTCGCCTCACTGCCCATCGGCGCGGATGGCAAGCTCGGGCCGGCGCGCTCCCACTTCACCCACGCGGGCTCCAGCGTGAACGCCGCCCGCCAGAAAGAACCGCACGCGCACGCCTCGACCATCGCGCCTGGCAACCGCTTCGCCTACGTGCCCGACCTCGGCATCGACAAGGTCATGATCTACCAGCTCGACCCGGCCAAGGCCACGCTGGCCACCGCGACGCCGCCCTTCGCCACGCTGCCGCCGGGCTCGGGCCCGCGGCACATCGCCTTCCGGCCCGACGGCAAGTTCGCCTACGTGATCAACGAGCTGACGTGCACGATGGCGGTGTTCGCCGTCGACGCGAAATCCGGCGCGCTCGCCGACGTGCAGCTGATCTCGACGCTGCCGCCGGGCGAGACCGTGCAACGCGGCCAGAGCACCGCGGAGGTGATCGTCCACCCGGGCGGCAAGTTCCTCTACGGCTCGAACCGCGGGCACAACACCATCGTCGCCTACGCGATCGACGCAGCGAGCGGCAAACTCACGCTTGTCGGGCACGAGCCCACCCAGGGCAGCACGCCGAGGCATTTCGCGATTGATCCGAGCGGCAAGTGGCTGCTCGCGGAGAACCAGGGCTCCGACACCGTGGTCGTCTTCCGCATCGACGCCAGGACCGGCAAACTGACAGCCACCGGCCAGAGCGTCGCGGTGCCCGTGCCGGTGTGCGCGGTGTTTGTGGGGGCGAAGTAGGCTGGCGCCGGCGGCGTCAGCGCCGGAACGACTTGGTGAAATCCTCCGCCGCCTGCACGACGACTTTCTTCTCGTGCTTCGACTCGGCGATGAGCTGGTTCAGCTTCTTCTCCCAGGCCGCGCCGTCCATGGGCAGCTCGACGGTCTGGTTGATGAGCGAGGAGTAGAGTCCCACGTTGGCCAGCTCGACGGAGCCCATGCCGTCCGCGCCCGGCGCGATGAGCGGCGTGCCGTCGAGAATCGCATCGACGAAATTCTGCATGAGGATGCCGTGCGGGTTGGCGACGTTATCGAAGGGAATCTCGATGTTCCAGATCTCGGGCTTGGCGAAGCCGCTCTTGGACGTGCGGCTGAACTCGAGCATGTCCGCGTCGTTGCGGTTGAAGGTGAGCTTGCTGTTCTCGAGCACGACCTTGCCGCGCGTGCCGCAAATCTCAAAGCGGTTGGTGCCAGGGGCCTCGCCGGTCGAGGAAACGAAGACCCCGGTCGCACCGTTGGCCCACTCGAGGTAGGTCGTGATGTTGTCCTCGACCTCGATGTTGTGGAAACGGCCGAGCTGGCAGAAGCCGCGCACGCGCGCGGGCATGCCGCAGAGCCACTGGAGCATGTCGAGCTGGTGGAGGCACTGGTTGAGCAGCACGCCGCCGCCCTCGCCCTTCCACGTCGCGCGCCAGCCGCCGCTCGCGTAGTAGGCCTCGGTGCGGAACCAGTCCGTGATGATCCAGTTCACGCGCACGATCTGGCCGAGGTCGCCGCCGGTGATGAGCTGGCGGACCTTCTGGTAGCGGGGATCGACGCGCATCTGGAACATGCCGGCGAAAACCTGCTTCGGGTGCTGCTGCGCGACGGCGATGAGGCGCTCGGCGTCGGCCTTGTGCGCGGAGATGGGCTTCTCGATCATCACGTGCAGGCCGTTCTTCAGCGCGTCGATGCCGAGCGTCGTGTGCAGGAAATGCGGCGTCGCGACCACGAGCGCGTCGATCGTGCCGGAGCGGATCATCTCCTCGGCGCTCGCGAAGGTCTTCACCCCCGGCTTGCCCTCGAAGGGCTTGAGGCTGGGCGCAAACGCGTCGCTGACCGCGGCGAGCGTGCAACGGGAGATCTTACCTTCGAGGAGGTAGCCCGTGTGGAACTTGCCGATGTTGCCGAGACCGACGATGCCGAGGCGGACGATTTTCATGGAGGGAAGCGAGGTTTGAACGCGGAGTGTGCGCGCACGCGAAAACGCGCGGCAAACACTTTCTCCGCCGCGGCCCGGCGGGCGGGGGCCGGGCCCGCCGGCCCGCGGCCGACTCCGGCCTTGAGTTTTCCGTCGCGCCGCGTCGCATTGCCGCCTCCCCCATGAACACCCCGACACGTCGCACATTTCTCCGGACCTCCGCGCTCGCCACCGCCACGTTCGCGCTGCCGCGATTCAGCATCGGCCAGGCGGGTGGGGCCGCGAATTCCAAGATCAACGTCGCGTGCATCGGCATCGGCAACCGCGGCTTCTACGCCGTGTCGGAGCTGATGAAGGATCCGCGGGTGAAACTCGTCGCGTTCTGCGACGTGGATCAGGCGCTCGTGGAAAAGACCTACCAGCGCGGCGCGGAGCTCAAGAAGGGCTCCGCGCTCACGTGCGCCGACTTGCCGACCGTGCGGCTGTTTCGCGATTACCGGGAGATGTTCGCGACGTTTGCGGAAAAGTTCGACGCCGTCACCGTCTCGACGCCCGACCATCATCACTACCCGGCCGCGATGCTGGCGCTGAAGCACGGCAAGCACGTCTACGTGGAGAAGCCTCTCACGCACTCGGTGGGCGAGGCGCGCGCGCTGCGGGCGATGGCGAAGCAGAAAGGCGTGGTCACGCAGATGGGCAACCAAGGCCGCGCGACCGAGGGCATCCGGCTCATGCGCGAGTGGGTGAAGGCGGGGGTGGTTGGCGACGTGCGCGAGGTGGTCGCGTGGTCGCCGGAGTTTTCCAGCACGTATTTCCTCCGGCCGGAGCAGCTGCCGCTCGAAAAGCAGACGCCGCCCGTGACCCTCGATTGGGACCTCTGGTGCGGACCGGCGGAAAAACGAGCCTACCACGAGACGATTGCGCCGGTGCGTTGGCGCGGATGGTGGCACTTTGGCAACGGCATGCTCGGCGACTGGGCGTGCCACACGCTCGACGCGCCGTTCTGGGCGCTCGATCTCGGGGCTCCTTCGTCGGTCGAGGCCAAGGTGAGCGACGTGAGCGATGAAGTCACCCCGCGCACCGCAGAGGTGACGTATCGGTTTCCCGCCCGGGGCAAGCTCCCGCCCGTCAAGCTCACGTGGCGAGAGGGGCCCGGCACCAAGCCGCGCACGCCGCGCCTCTGGGAGGATGATCCGAAGAAACCGGGCCTGCCCGAGCGCGGCATGATGATGCTGGGGGAGAAGAACACGCTCTACGCGCCGGGTGGCCGGCCCGACAGCCCGCGGCTCGTCGGGACGAAGGCGATGGAAGAGCTGAAACAGAACCGCCCTGCGCCCACGATTCCTCGGGTGCTCGGCGGGCCGATGAAGGAGTGGCTCAACGCCATCGCGAAGGAGGGCCCGATGCCCGGCTCAAACTTCGAGTATTCGGTGCCGCTCTCGGAGATGGTGCTGCTCGGCGTGCTCGCGATGCGCACGGGCAAGCGCCTCGAGTGGGACGGAAAGTCGGGGCGGGTCACCAACGACCACGCGCTCAACCTCTACGTCGATATCAGCGCTCGGTCAGGTTGGCGGGTATGAGACGGGCCGGCTGCGTTCCGCGCTTCGTCGGGCACGCGGCCGCGCATGACAACGGGGAACGGACGGGAGGTGTGCCCCTCCCGTCCGATCGAGATCAGCGGAACTTGTAGTCCATGCGCACCGTGTAGGCGCGGCCGCGGGGATCGGCGATGCGGGGCTCCCAGCTGCTGCCGGCGCCGGTGTTGGTGTCGTAGGTGGCCGAGAAGGGCGGGTCCTCGTTGAAGATGTTCTTCACGCCTGCGACGATCGTCGTGTTCCGGATGCCGCGGTAGGTGGCGCTGAGGCCGTAGATGCTATAGGGCTTCACGCGCGCCTGCCAGTCAACCGGGCGCACGAGGCCGGCGGCGACGCCGGGCAGCACCGCGTCGGTGTAGCTGTTGCGATAAAGGTTGTTCACGAGGAAAGACCAGTCGCCGCGGCGGTAGCCGACGCTGGCGGTGTGCTTCCACTTGAGGCCGATGTCGCTCGATCGAGTGAACAGGTTGATTTCGCTGGCGCTCCACGGGGCGTTGGGGAGGAGCTTGAACTTTTTGTTGAGCAGGTAGGAGAGGTCGAAGCTCGCGGTCAGTTTGCCGCGGTCACCGAGGTCCATGTCGCCCTTGAGGCCGACCTCGACGCCCTTGGTGGTCGTGGCACCGGCGTTTACCCAGCGGGTGTCGACGGCCTGAATGGTGCCGTCGGCCCGGCGGATGAAGCGGTCCCGGAAGACACTGTAGTTCGCGAGCATCTGGGTGGTGCCGAAGCTCTGGATGGTGCCGGTGCGGTTGACCTGCCACCAGTCGACGTTGGCGCTGATGTTCTTGAAGGGCTGTGTCACGAAGCCGGCGGAATACATCTTGGCCTCCTCGGGGTTGAGGTCGCTCTTGCCGCCGAAAATCGTGACGGCGGAGTTGGCGGGGATGATCACGCCAGTGGCCGGATCAACGAGGCCGGTGGCGGCGAGGGGGCTCTCCGTCACGGGGTCGAACATCTGCTTGAAGGTCGGGACGCGGAAGCCGGTGCTGTAGGCGGAGCGCACGAGGAACTTGTCGGTCGGCGCCCAGCGCACGGTGAACTTCGGGTTCTTCGAGGAACCGAATCCCGTGTATTGGTCGATGCGGCCGGCGGCGTTGAAATCGAGGCCGCGGAGGAGCGGAATCTGGAGTTCGACGAACGCGGCCTTGATCGTGCGCTTGAGGTTCCCGGCGGTGGCGAGCGCGTTGTCGAACGGAGCGTTGAAGATGAGGGAGTCCGACGAGTTGAGGTTGGCGCGCTGGTCGCCGTTGAAGAGGAAGTTCTCCTCGCGCCAGTCGACGCCGACGGCGGATTGCACGGTGCCCGCGGGCAGCTTGAAGAGCGGCCCGCTCGCGGCGGCGTCGAAGTTGTCGGTGCGGTAGGTCCCGCCATACATCTGGACCCCGTCAGCACGCGTGCGGTTGATCGCGGCCATCGCCTCCGGCGTCTGCGTGTAGGAGAAGATGTCGATGACGCCCGTGTTGATGAGATTCACAAAGGGCACGGTGTAGACATAGCCGTTGTTGAGGACGGATTTGCCTTTGCTCTGCGCCCGTGAGGCGCCGAGGCGGTAGTCCCACTGCGAGAGGATGCCGAGCGGGCCTTCGAGGCCGGCCATGGCGCGGTAGGTGTCGGTGGTCGTCGTGAACGCGCGGTTGCCGAGCGGCAGCGAGCGCCAGCGAAACGCGAGCGGCGCGCCGCGGTTGGCGGCGAGCGCAGGGAAGTAGTTGGCGACGACGTTGAACACCCGGTTGTAGCTCGCGCCGGTGGCCGGGTAGGCCATGTTGAAAAGCGGATTCGGGACCGTCGTGCGGCCGTCGAGCGCGATGACCGTGGCGCCGGTGCCGGTGCTCCACTGGTTGGGCGAGAAGCTCTTGTTCGATTCCGAACGGCCGGCGACGCCTTCGAAGATCAGGCGGTGGCGCTCGGCGAGCTTCACGGTGCCGCGGAGGACGACGTTGGTGTTTTTCACCGGCTGCTGGATCACGGCGGCGCGGCCGGTGTCCCAGGCGGAGCCGTATTTGGAGGCGGCGGAATTCCAGAGGACTTCGTCGTAGGGCCCCATGCCGTCGAGGCCGGCGTAGCCGGGCCCGCCGGGGAGATCGACGTAGTTGATGCCGTTGACGCGGAGGTTGGGGTTCTGCGGATCGACGGGGCCGGTGCTGCGGCCGGCGTTGTCGAGGTTGTCGCGGCTGAGCCCGGTGAAGAGCGTGGTGACGGCGAAGAGCGTGGCGACTGGCGTGCCGCGGGTGTCGGGCGACACGCCGCGATTCGGCTGGAACGTGTTCACAAAATCACGCTGGTTGCCGCGAAGGACCTTGTGGTCGGAATAGGAGACCGAGGCCATGAGGTTGTAGCCGTTGCGCTCGACGTTGCCGAAGCCGGCGACGGCGTTGTAGCGGAAGATGTCTCCGCCGCCGTCCTCGGTCATATCCATCGCCGCGCTGGCGGAGGCGCCCTCGTAGTTGGTCCGGAGGATGAAGTTGATCACGCCGCCGACGGCGTCGGTGCCGTAGATGGCGGAGGCGCCGTCCTTGAGGATCTCGACGCGCTGGATCGCGGCGAACGGGATCGAGTTGAGATCCACGACGCCGCCGTTGAGGCCGTGGGAAGAGACGCGGCGGCCATTGAGGAGGATGAGCGTGGCGCCCGCGCCTTGCATGCGGAGATTGGCGGAGGTGGCGCCGTTGTTGCCGCGCTGCGCGCCGGCGACGACGTCGGCATTGGACGCGAGGTTGTCGAGGCCGTTGCCGTTGATGTTGAGCTCCATGAGCATCTGCTCGGCGCTGACGATGCCGCGCTCCTCGAGTTCCATCGGCTTGATGGTGAGGAGGGGCGTCGCGCCCTCGGTGTCGAGGCGCTTGATGAGGGAGCCGGTGACGAGGAATTTCTCGAGCTTCACGGTCTCATCGGCCTTGGGCGCCGATGGCGCCTGAACTTGCTGGGCGAACGAGCCCGGAACAAGGCTCGCGGTGGCGATCAACGGCAGGCAAGCGGCGCGAAGCCGCGACGGTAGTTTTTTCATGGTGTTGTCTGGCCGATCACCTTGCGGAAAAGTGAACCGCGAGGGTGTGGAGATCGGTGCGGGAAGGTCATTTCATGGCCTTCGCCTTGGCAAGGAGAATGCCGGTGGCGGAGAGGTAGTTCGACCTCGACGCACGCGGCGCGACCCGCCAGTTCTCTCGCCGCGCTGCCCCGCGCTTGCCCCATGAATTTTTCCTGGCCCATCGATGGCGCGATCATCGGCGTCTACCTGCTGGCGACGATGATTGCGGGGGTGTGGCTGCGGCGGCGGGTGCGGCGCGTGGAGGATTTCCTCGTCGCGGGCCGCGAGATGAACCTGCACCTCGGCATCGCTTCGCTGGCGGCGACGGAGTTTGGCGTCATCACCTGCATGTATGCGGCGCAGGGCGGCTACACGAGCGGGTTCGCCGGCGCGCTGCCGGGGATCTGCCAGGCCGTGGCGATGCTCGTGATCGGGTGGACGGGATTTTGCGTGAACCGGCTGCGCGAGTCGGAAGCGATGACGCTGCCGGAGCTGTTCGAGCGGCGCTTTGGCAAGACCGTGCGCTGGCTTTCGGGCGTGGTGATCGTGCTGGGCGGGCTGCTCAACATGGGTGTCTTCCTGAAGATCGGCGGCCAGTTCCTCTGCCTCGTCACCGGGCTTTCGCTCGAGCACCTCGTGCTGATCATGACGGCACTCCTCGTGATGGTCGTCATCTACACGGTGCTCGGCGGGATGCTCTCGGTGCTCGTGACGGACTTTCTCCAGTTTGTCGTGATGAGCGTGGGCCTGCTGGTGGTGACAGTGATGATTTTGGTGCAGGTGGGCTGGGGTCGGCTCGTGGAGACGGTGCAGAAGCACCACGGCGCGGCCGGCTTCGAGCCGCTGGCGGCCGATGGGCTTGGGGTGAGCTTTGTTGTGATGCAGGTGCTGATGGGGATCGCCGCGACGCTCACGTGGCAGACGGTGATCTCGCGGGTGTTTGCGGCGAAGGATGCGGCGACGGGGCGGAAAATTTTCACGCGCACCAGTTTCTTCTTTGTCTGCCGGTGGTTCATCCCGGGCTTGTGGGGCGTCGCCGCGCTGGCGATCCTCGGCTGGCAGCCGCTGCGGGAACTCAGCGCCGGGGAGCGCGCGGCGCTGCCACCCGCGGTCGTGCAAAAAATCGAGGCCTCGCCCGTCGGCCAGCCGCTCAAGCTCCTCTCCGCGGAGGAGAAGGGCGCCCTGCCGTCGGCGACGCGCGACCGTTTGAACGAGGCCTCGCTCAACGCGATGCCGCGGTTCCTCGGGGCGTTTCTGCCGATCGGGCTGATGGGGCTGCTTATTGCAGCGATGCTCGCCGCCGACATGTCGACCGACGCGAGCTACATGCTTGGCTGGGGCAGCGTGATCTACAACGACATCCTCGCGCCCTTCCGCCGCCGGCCTTGGCCGCACGCGCGCGCGATCCGGTGGAACCGCTGCATCATCGCGCTCATCGGCGTCTACCTCTTTGTGTTCGGCCTGCTCTACACGCCCGAGGGCAATGTCTGGTCCTACCTCGCGTTGACCGGTGCGATCTATCTTTCGAGCATGAGCGTGCAGCTCGTCGCCTGCTGCTACTGGCCGCGCGCCAACTCGTGGGGCGCGCTCGCCGCGATCGTGCTCGGTGCCGTCGTGCCGGTCTTGCACCTCGCAAGCGAACGCGCCCCGGGTCTTTGGCCGTGGTTCGCCTCGTTGAGCAAGGACCAGGCGGGCATCCTGGCGTTTGCGATGGCGACGGCCGGCATGGTTGTCGGCTCGCTGCTCAAGCCGCGCGACGCCGCGCCCGCCACAGCATTAATGTGACAACATGAAAGCAGATCTCCACTTGCCCTGGCTGCTCCTCGCGGTCGCCGTCGTCGGCTGGTATTCGACCGTGACCGTGTGGGTTGCAATCAAGGGCGCGGCGGACATCCGCGACATGGTGAAGCGGCTCGACGAGGAGCAACCGAAAGACTCGGCCGCGCGCCCGGACGACCCGGCCGCTAAGTGAGCGCGACGATAGCCTTGATGACGCCCGACTCGGGCTTCAGCCACGACGGAAACTGGGCGACCATGTCGTCGAATTTCGCACGGTGCGTGATCCACGGGCCCGTGTCGATCACGCCATCCTCGATCAACTTGATGATCCGCGCGAAGTCGCGCGAGTGGGCGTTGCGCGAACCGAAAAGAGTGAGCTCGCGCCGGTGCATCGCGGGCGCCTGCGGAAAGGAAATCTCCTGCTGCGTGATGCCGACAAAGGCGATGCGGCCGCCGTAGGCCGCGTAGTTGAGCGCCTGCGCCATCGACTTCGCGCTGCCCGTCGCATCGATGACGACGTCGGCCAGCTGGCCGTTGGTGATCGCCGTAAGGGCGGGGAGCTCGGAGCCGTCGCCGCGCACGGTGATCGTGTGGGGCACGCCCATGCGCTCGCGGCAGAAGGCGAGGCGAGCCTCGTTCACGTCCATCACGATGCACGTCGCGCCTGCGACCTTCACAAACTCGATCGCGCTGAGGCCGATCGGGCCGGCGCCGATCACGAGGACGTTCTCCCCGGCCTTCACGCCGCAGCGGTCGACGGCATGGCAGCCGATGGCGAGCGTCTCGACGAGGGCGAGCTGCTCATAGCTGAGCTTGGTGGAGACGTGCAGCTTGCGCGCGGGGAGGAGGACCCGCTCGCGCATCCCGCCGTCGCACATGACGCCGAGCGTCTGGTGCGCCTCGCAGCAATTGGTGAGGCCGCGGCGGCACGAGTAGCATTTCTGGCAGTTGATGTAGGGCTCGACCGAGCAGCGGTCACCGGGCCGCACGTTGGTCACGCCCGCGCCAACCGCGAGCACCTCGACACCGAGTTCGTGGCCGGGGATGCGCGGGTAGGAGTAGAACGGCATTTTGCCCAGAAACCCGCCGTAGTCGGTGCCGCAAATCCCGATGCGATGCACGCGCACGAGCGCCTCGCCCGCGCCGGGTGCGGCCGGCTCGGGCAGATCGAGCGGGACGAAGTGATGCGGTTTTTCGAGTAGGAGGGCTTTCATGGTGGACGGGTAGGAGCCCGATTGCGGGCGATGGGTTGAGCGCGGACGTCGCCGATAGGAATCGCGCGCAAGCGCGCTCCTACCTGCCGAAGAGAAGTCAGTTGTTCTCCGGCAGGCCTTCCTTGTGCCCGATGTTCTTCACCGGCGCGAAGATCGCCTGGACCTCGGCGAGGAGCTGGCGATCGATGGGCTCGGAGGCCCACTTGGCCCAGTTGCGGATGTTCTGGGGGTTGGCGCTACCGGCGACGGTCGTCGCGATATCGGGGTGGGCGATCGAGAATTGCAGCGCGAGTTTCGCGATGTCCGATCCGCGGCTGGCGCACAACGCGGCGGCGGCGCGAGCGGCGGCTTTTACGGACTCGGGCTCCTTGAGCCACGCGGGCAGCGGGGCGTTCGTGAGGAGGCGCGCGCTGAACGGTCCGGCGTTCATCGCGCCGACGTTCTTCGTCCTGAGATAAGGCACGATTTCGTCGGCGAAGCGCGTGTTCTGCAGCGTGTATTGGTTGTAGCTGAGAGCGCAGTCCACCGAGGTCTGATCGAGGATGAACTTGAAGATCTTCATCGGGTAGCCGCTGAAGCCGAGGTAGCGGGCCTTGCCGGCCTTTTGGATTTTGCGGAGCGCGGGCAGCGTCTCGTCGACGATCTGCTGCATCGGGACGAACTCGATGTCGTGGCAGAGGATGATGTCGAGGTGATCGGTGCCGAGGCGGTGGAGCGAGACGTCGATGCTCTCGGCGACGCGCTTGGCGGAGAAATCAAAATGGGAATGGTCGTAGCGACCGAGCTTGGTGCAGAGCTGGTAGCTGTCGCGGGGCACGCCCTTGAGCGCGATGCCGAGCAGGACCTCGCTCATCCCTCGGCCGTAAAACGGCGACGTGTCGATGAGCTTGAGCCCGCAGTCGAGGGCGACGCGCACGCTGCCGAGCGCCTCGTCGAGCGTGACGCTCCTGAATTCCGCGCCGAGGGAGCTGGCGCCGAAGGAGAGAATCGGGACTTGGAGATCGGTTTGGCCGAGGCGGCGGGTTTGCATGGTCGGATGGGGAAGGGGTCAGCCGGTCCGCACGCCGATCGTGAGGAGGACGTTGGCCCAGAGGGCGGTGTCAGCGGTTTGGATGGTGAGGACGTGGTCCTTGCTTTCGACGGCCTCGTAAAAGTCCCATTTCGAAATCGGCTCGAGCTGGAGCGCGGTGTTGCCCGTCTGATCAAGGATAGTGCGGTATTCCTTCCAAGCGGGCGGCTCGCCGTAGCTGGCATAGGGATCGTCCTCGGGGATGCCCATGGTGTTGATCGCATCGATCGATACGGCACTGAGCAGCGCGCGCAGCACCTGCGAGCAGGTCACAATCCCGGGCGCGAGATTGAGCGAGACGAGCTCGGCGTTGGGGCCGCGCTTCGTCGAGGCCGGGTAGTGGCCATCGGCGATCAGGATCTTCGCGTGGTGCCCGGCGCGAGCGAGGACGCGCAGGATTTCGGGGTGGGTGAGCTGGGTCTTGAGCATGGAAAATCAGGGGGCGGCGACCGCCTGCTTGAACGCGGTGATCGTCTGCGCGGCCGCGGCGCGCGGATCGGGCAGCGGGAAAATCTCCGCGGAGAGGTAGCCCGCATAGCCGATGGCGCGCAGCGCGGCGATGATGGGCGTGATGGGGGTCTGGCCGAAGCCGATCGCGCGGCGGTTGGAATCGGCGAAATGCACGTGGCCCACGAGATCGCCTGCTTCCCGCAACGCGGCCGCGGAGTCCGACTCCTCGATGTTCATATGAAACAGATCCGCGAGGATGCGCACGTTCGAGATCTTGTGCGTCCGCAGCCACGCGGCGGTGTCGCCGAGGCGGTTGAAGAGATTCGTCTCGTAGCGGTTCAGCGGCTCGTAGAGCAGCGGCACGTTGTGTTTCGCCGCCTGCGCGCCGAGATCGGCCAGCCCCTCGGCGAGCCAGGCGAGCGCCTGGTCTCGCGGCACTCCGACGGCGGAATCCCAGCGTCCTTGCATCGATCCGATGATCGCAGGGGCGCCGAAGCGGCCGGCGAGTCCGGCGATCTCGGCGATGAAGGCGCAGGCGTCGCGGCGCACCGCGGCGTCCGGCGCGGTGAGGGAGAGCTTGCGCACGACCCAGCCGGCGCCGGTGCCGACGGCGGCGACCCGCAGCTTGTGCTGAGCGAGCAACGCCGTGAGCGCGGCGGCGTCGATCGCTCCGGCCGAAGGCGGAAAAATCTCCACCGCGTCAAAACCGAGCGCCGCCGCCTGGGCGCACGCGTGCGCCAACCCGTCATGAAACACAAACGGCCCGGCCTTGGTCTCGGGCACGAGCGACACGGTGATGGCGGAGCGCATGGAAAAGGCGCGATTTCAGTGCGGCATGCGGGTGACGCGAGCCAAACTTGCGCGGGCCCGCCTGATAGTGCCGGTTGCCGCGAGCCGTTTGACAGCGCGGAACCGTTGGCGCCAGCCTCGCGCCGTGCCTGCGCTGCCCCAACGCCACTCCCTCGTCACGCAGACCGTCGCCATCCTGCGGCGGGAAATCACCACGGGCACGTGGCGCGGCTGGCTGCCGGGTGAGCGGAGGTTGTGCGCGCTGCTGCGAGTCAGCCGCAACACCCTGCGGGCCGCGCTCGAGGAGCTCCAGCGCGCGCGCATTATCGAGGCGCACCACGGCACGGGCCACCGTATCCTGCGAGTCCCGGAGGGGGGAAGTTCAACGGCGAAACCGACGGCGGTGACGCTATTGATGCCGGATCCGCTCGATCAGCTCCGGCCCTCGCAGGCGCTGTGGGTTGACGAACTACGTGAACTCCTGATCGAGCAAGGGCACCGGCTGCGCGTGTTGCACGGGCGGCCGTATTTTCAGCCGGCTGCGGGGCGGGCACTCCAGCGGCTCGTGCCCCAGCACCCCTCGGCGTGCTGGATTCTCACGCTCGGGACCGAGCCGGCGCAGCGGTGGTTTGCGCAGGCGGGCGTGCCGTGCGTGGCGGCGGGCTCGATCTACCCCGGGATCGACCTGCCGTCGGTCGACCTCGACTACCGCGCGCTGTGCCGGCATGCCGTGGGCTCGATGCTGGCGGCGGGCCACCGGCGAATTGTTTTTCTCACGCACCAGTCCCGCCGCGCCGGAGATCTCGAGGGCGAGGCGGGATTCCTCGAGGGTGCGCGCGGTTCCCGGCGGGCGAGCCCGGAGGTGCAGATCGTCCATCACGAGCCGACGGTGGAACATCTGGGCCAGGCGGTGCAGCGGCTGATGCAGCAGGCCCGCCGGCCGACGGCCCTGCTGGTCGCTTCGTCGAACTATTACCTCACGGTCGCGACACGCTTGGCGCAGCTCGGGCTCCGGGTGCCGCGGGACGTGTCATTGATTTCCCGCGACGAGGATCCGTTCCTGCCCTTTGTGCTGCCGGCGCCGGCGCGCTACCACACCCACCCGCACGATTTCGCGAAGCGCCTGCTCCGCGTCGTCCTTGAGCTGATTGAGGGCGGATCGGTGGCGCAGCGTCAGATCCGCATCGTGCCGGAGTTTTTCCGGGGCGAATCGCTGGCGGCGCCGCCGCGCGCGGGATGAAGGCGGGGGTTGCCGCGGCGCCGCACAAGCCTTGGCTCCCGAGGCTGCCCTTCGCGGTTCAGCATGGCGGAGAGGGTGGGATTCGAACCCACGGTGCCTTGCGACACTCCGCATTTCGAGTGCGGTGCGATAGACCACTCTGCCACCTCTCCGGTGCAGGCCCCGCGCCGCAGGGCGGCGCGAGGTGGACGCGAGACCGTAGGTCGCGCCGCGCAAAACGGAAGGAAAATTTCGCGCGGGCGCTTATCGCCGGCGCGTCGTCGGCTTTTCCTCCGTGCCGCGGCCCTTGCCCCCGTTGGCGGGCAGGTGATGGGGAAACACGAGGTAGTAGTTCATCAGCCACCAGCTGCGCGACGAGCGGTAGAACAGGATCGGAAAGAGGATCGCGCCGGCCACGGCGAGCACGATGGCGGTGCGGTCGCCGATGACCTTGAGCCACCAAAGCAGGAGCACCGGAAGCAGGCAGCCCACGAGCGTGACTCCGTAGTTGAGCGAGAGGGAGCCCAGGTAGAAGCCTTCGTCGTTGTCGCGCTCGAATTCAAAGCTGCAAGCCTCGCAGCGGCGGTTCACGCGGAAAAGGGTGCCGGCGCGAAACAGGCTGCGGGCCCCGCAGTTCGGGCAGCAGTGCGTGAGCCCGCGGGCGACGATCTGGGAGCGAGAGACAGTGGGCATGGCGGCGGAAAAGCAACGGGCGCCCAGCCAAACGGCGGGGCGCCCGGAAAACAACGCTGGGTTGCGACCCGGCTCAGGAGCCGAGCTGGAAGCGCGCGAAGCGGCGGACGACGATGTTCTCGCCGGTCTTGGCGATCTGCTCGGTGAGCATGTCCTTGACCGCCTTGTCGGGCGTCTTGACGAACGGCTGGTCGAGCAGGCACACGGCGGAGTAGTAGCTCTCGAGCTTGCCCTCGACGATCTTCTGCACGACCGCCGGCGGCTTGCCGGCGACGGCGGCGGCGGCGATGTCGCGCTCCTTGGCGAGGTCGGCCTCGGGCACCTGATCGCGGGAGACGTAGAGCGGGCTCGCCGCGGCGATCTGGAGGCAGAGGTCGTTGACGAAGGCCTTGAACGCGTCATTGCGCGCGACGAAGTCCGTCTCGCTGTTGACCTCGATCAGCACGCCGACCTTGCCACCAACGTGGATGTAGGAATGGACGAGGCCTTCCTTGGCGGCGCGGGCCGAGAGCTTGTCGATTTTGGAGCCGAGCTTCTTGCGGAGAAGCGTGATGGCTTCTTCGACGTTGCCGTTGGTTTCCTTGAGGGCCTTCTGGCAGTCGAGCAGGCCGGCGCCAGTCTTGACGCGCAGGTCGCTGACCATCTGGGCAGTGATGGGTGAACTCATTTGTGCGGATGGATCGGTGGTGAAATCACTCGGCCTTCACGGCCGGGCGCTTCGCGCGCGTCGGGCGGCGCTTGGCCGCGGCGGGTGCGGCCTCGGTCTCGCCCTCGACGACGGCGGCGACATCGGCAGGGAGGTCGACCTTGGCGAGCACATCCTCGTCGCCGACGACGGCGGGCACGGCTGCGGCGGTTTCGACCCCGGCGGTGCTGGTCTTGGGGTCGGCCTGGCCACGCTGCGCGCGGCGGGTCTCGCGCTGGGCGAGTCCGCTCTGGATGGCGGCGGTGACGGTCTCGACGATGATGCGGATGGACTTCACGGCATCGTCGTTGCCCGGAATCGGGTGCGAGACGGTGCCCGGGTCGGAGTTGGTGTCGACAAGCGCGATGCAGGGGATACCCGCGCGGGCGGCCTCGGCGACGGCGATCTTGTGGTGATTCACGTCGATGACGAACATCGCGGAGGGCAGGCCGGGCATGTCGGCGATACCGGCGAAATTCTTCTGCATGCGCGCCATCTCGCGCTTGATGGCGGATTCCTCCTTGCGGGGGAGCTTGGCCATCTCGCCGTTGGTCTCCATCGCCTGGTATTTCTTAAACTTGGCGATCGATTTCTTGACCGTCTCGTAATTGGTGATCGTTCCGCCCAGCCAGCGATCGACGCAGAGGGGCATGCTGACGGAGGCCGCGGCCTCACGCATGATCTCGGCCGCCTGGCGCTTCGTGCCGACGAAGAGCACGTTGCCGCCGCCGGCGACAGCGTCCTCAAGGAAAGCGCAGGCTTTGCTCAGGGCGTCGTAGGTCTTGCCGAGATCGATGATGGTCACCCCTTGGCGGTGATCGTAGATGAAGGGCTTGGAACGCGGGTTCCAGCGGCGGGTCTGGTGGCCGAAGTGGACGCCTGCGTCGAGCAGGTCCTTGGGCGTGATGCTGAGGCTCATGGTGGATCGGATGTATCTGACGACACACAGGTCGGCCGGAGGGCCGCCTTATGATCGATGGTTATGGTTTGGTTTTATGGGCTGACGTTTGCTGACAAAGAGTCGTCCAAAACACCGGCCGCGTGAGGCACTGGCAAGCGCGAATTCCGGGAAAAGCCGAAAATGGCGTTGACAGTGCCGGGGCTGGCGCGGACTTTCCGCGTCCCTTTGTTGCAGGGTGGAGCAGCCTGGTAGCTCGTCAGGCTCATAACCTGAAGGTCGTTGGTTCAAATCCAACCCCTGCACCCAATTTGAAACCCTCCGAAACAGTTCGGAGGGTTTTTTATTGAATGACTTACGCGTTTCATGGGTTCTGAAATCTCCTCGTGTAACCTGGGGCAACATTGGGCAACTTTTTGAACTACGGCCCGTAGTTTACACCGTAGTCTTCCCTCTGAGAAAAACGATCAGTGTCCCAAGCTCCAGCGCGCGGCGAAATGGCAACAGGCGAGGTATCGCGCAAGATCACGCAAAACAAAAGCCCGGCCAACCCCTTGGATGGCCGGGCTTCAACGAAGCTCCGCGAATTGGGTTACTCCTGTTTAGGCGGCCGACATTTGAACCTTGTCGGCGCTTGTGCCAGACGCGGAAACTACCCCGCGGAGAGCGAGCGCGGCAATTTCCCGATAGGGATACCGCCACGTGCCGGGTAGAATCTCGACTGGATGGAGGGCGCAATCCTTTGTCATCCGCCAAATCGTAACCCGGCTCACACTGAGCAGCTCCGCCGCCGCCTTCTGCGTGACCAGCAGGCGTTCCTCCGCCCCGATAGTCGGCCCCGTTGCGGTCTCGGTTTCACCGTTGATGACCCGCTGCACGGCTCCGCGCTCGCCCACCGACAACGATGTATCGGTTGCGAGCACGGTTTGCAGAATGGCGCG
>JAEUHB010000386.1 GCA_016794665.1 Opitutaceae bacterium | reverse complement strand
GGCGGCGGCGGTGGCCGCGGCTTCGGTGGCGGCGGCGGTGGCGGCGGGTTCCGCGGCGATCGCGATCGCGGCGATCGTCGTTACTAAGCCGGCTTTCACAACGAGAAGACTTTCGAGGGACGGAGCTCCTCCGGGGCTTCGTCCTTTTTCATTTCAGACCTGACGCATCATGCCTTTCAAAGCACTCAATCTTTCCGAATCCGTCCTCCGCGGCGTGCAAGCCGCCGGCTACACCGATCCCACGCCGATCCAGCTGCGGGCGATCCCCGTCGTGCTCGGCGGCGGCGACCTCGTGGGCTCGGCCCAGACCGGCACGGGCAAGACCGCGGCCTTCGCGCTGCCGATTCTCACCCGCCTCGGCGCGACCCGCCGCGGCCAGCCGGCCCGTGTGCTCGTGCTCGAGCCCACGCGTGAACTCGCGGCGCAGGTCGAGACGGCCTTCCGCGACTTCGCCCGCTTCACCGACATCCGCGCGGTCGCGATCTTCGGCGGCGTGGGCTATGGTCTCCAGCGAGCCGAGCTCAAGCGCGGCGTCGACATCATCGTCGCCACGCCCGGGCGCCTCGTTGATTTTCTCAAGACCGGGGAGATCAAGCTCCACGACATCTCAATCCTCGTGCTCGACGAGGTCGACCGGATGCTCGACATGGGCTTTTTGCCCGTGGTGAAGGACATCATCGCCCGCTGCCCCAAGAACCGGCAGACGCTCTTTTTCTCCGCCACTGTGCCGCCGGAGATTGCGGCGGTGGCGTCGTTCGCGCTGCGCAACCCGACGCGCGTCGAGTGCGGCGTGAACCGCTCGGTCAACCAGTCCGTGAGCCATGCGATCTACCCGGTGGCGTATGAACAGAAGTTCGAATTGCTCGAGGCCCTGCTCGCGAAGACGGATTTCGACAGCGTGCTCGTGTTTTCCCGCACGAAGCACGGCGCCGACAAGATCGCGCGCCGCCTCACGGCGGCGAACCACTCGGTCGCCGTGCTGCACGCCAACCGCTCGCAGAACCAGCGCATCGAGGCGCTCGCCGGCTTCAAGAGCGGCAAATACGAGGTGATGGTCGCCACCGACATCGCGGCGCGCGGCATCGACGTCGCCGGCGTGTCGCACGTGATCAACTACGACGTGCCCGAGAATCCCGAGGACTACGTCCATCGCATCGGCCGCACCGGCCGCGCGCAGGCCGTGGGGGATGCGTTCACGCTCGTGACGCCGGAGAATTTCTCCGACCTGCGCGACATCGAGCGCTTCATCGGGCAGAAAATCCCGGAGCTGCGGCTCGAGGGCTTTCCCTACATGCCCATGGGCGCACCGCGGCCGAAGCCGGTGCCGGGCCAGCGCCAGGGAGGCGGAGGCTTCCGTGGCCCGCGGCGTGGCTTCGGTGGTGGCGGCGGCGGTGGTGGCGGGCAGGGTGGCAAGCCCGGGTTCCGGCGTTTCGGCAGCCGGCGCTGACCATGGCGAGTGTCTCGGCTGTCGAGAAGCACCTCGCAGCGCTGCGGGCGTGCGAGCGCTGCCCGCGCATGCACCGGCCGGCGGTCGTCGGCCGCGCCGTCGCGAGCCGCGTGCTGCTCGTCGGGCAGGCGCCGGGCGACAAGGAGCCGAAGCTCGGCCGGCCCTTTGCGTGGACGGCGGGCAAGACACTTTTCAAGTGGTTCCATGGCGCGCTCGGCTGGACCGAGGACGAGGTGCGCGACCGCATCTACTTTGCCGCGGTGTGCCGCTGTTTTCCGGGCAAAAAGGAAACCGGCGGCGACCGCGTGCCCGCGCCCGACGAGATCGCGGAGTGCGGCGCGTGGTTGGAGCGCGAGTTTGCGCTGCTGCGGCCGGCGCTGGTGCTGCCGGTGGGCAAGCTCGCGATGGCTCAGTTTCTCGGCGAGAGGCCGCTGGCAGAGACCATCGGAAAAAGTTTCGGGATCAAGTTTCGCGGTCACACCGCGGATTGCATCCCGCTGCCGCACCCGAGCGGGGCCTCGCCGTGGCACCGCATGGAGCCGGGCAAGACGCTGCTCGGCGGTGCGCTCGGGCTGATCGCGCGGCATCCGGCGATTGCCGAAATCAGCCGGTAGCTCTCAGGGAACGGCGGAAGCCTTGGGGTGGACCGTCGCCGCTCGCGCGAGCCGGGCTGCGAAATGAAAAAGGCCGCGCTTATCGGCGCGGCCTTTGGATTGTTTCCTGAGCGAGGCGGGGGCCTCAGACCTCGTAGGCCGGCAGCACCTTGTCGACCCGCACCTTGTCGAGGCGGGCGAAGACCGGCACGCCGTTGTCGTGCGGGAGGACGACCTCGCCCTGGATGAGCGGCTGCGCGTAGCGGATGAACTGGAAGTTCATGCTCACGCCGTCCTCGTTGATCCACTCGCGGGGAAGCTTCTTCACGGAGTTGGCGACATCGGCGAGAGGGGCGAGGCCGGTCTCGGTCGTGTATTGGTCGCCGTCGCCGCGGAGGAGCGTGACCATCTTGTCGGTCTCGCCGTTGATGGCAGCCTCGACGGCCGCTTGGCCGGCGAGGTAGGCCTCGGCCACATCGGTCTTCGAGGCGACGTGCGCACCGCAGCGCTGGAGCAGGCCGGGCTTGGCGACGCGGAACTTCACGCCAGGCAGGGCCTGGCCGAGGATGTCGGCGAGCACGTCGCCGGCGCCGCCGAGCGTGGCGTGGCCAAACGCGTCGGTCGCGCCGTCGGCCGCGACGTAATTCCCATCGCCATCGACGAGGCCTTCGGCGACGACGATGAGGCAGTATTTCTCGCGCTTGAGCACGCGGCGGATGTCCTCGACGACCTTTTCCTGATCAAATGGGATTTCGGGGAGGAGGATGAGGTGGGGCGGGTCGTGCGGGTGGTCGCGGCGCTTGGCGAGCGCGGCGCCGGCGGCGATCCAGCCGGCGCTGCGGCCCATCACCTCGATGATGGAGACGAGGTCGCCCTGGCCCATCGCCTCGTTGTCGCAGGCGACCTCACGGACGGCGGTGGCGAGGTATTTGACGGCGCTGGCGTAGCCCGGCGTGTGGTCCGTGATCGGGAGGTCGTTGTCGATCGTCTTCGGCACACCGATGACGCGCAGCTCGTAGTTCTGCTGCTGGGCGAGCTTGGAGATCTTGTCGGCGGTGTCCTGCGAGTCGTTGCCCCCGATGTAGAAAAAGTAGCGGATGTTGTGCGCCTTGAAAACCTCGAGCACGCGCTCGAAGTCCTGCTGCTTCTTCAGCTTGTAGCGGCAGGTGCCGAGGGCGGCGCCCGGCGTGTGCTTGAGCGCGCGGATCTGCTGCTGTGACTCCGCGGCGAGATCGATGAGGTCCTCCTGGAGGATGCCGAGGACGCCATTCTGGGCGCCGTAGATTTCCTCGATGCACTCGTGGTTGAGCGCCTCGGCGATGACGCCCGCGACGCTGGCGTTGATGACGGAGGTGGGGCCGCCGGATTGGCCAACCAAGACATTTCCTACGAGTTCAGCCATGAGAGTGTTTGGTAGATGATTTTGGACTGCGTGAAGGGGCAGGAAAGCGCGTCGCTGCCGGCCGTGGCAAACCCAAATTTCCCGGCCCGTGCGGTTGCGCTGAGAATTCCATTGCGGGAGTCCCGGCCGCAGCCTACCGGTGCGTGCCTCGCCTCGTCATCAATCCATGAAAATGCCCATGTCCTTCGCGCTCCGTTCCCTCACCGTTGTCGTCGCGCTCGCCGCGGCGCTGCCCGCCGCCTCGGTCCTCCGCGCGGCCGAAGCTGCCGGCGAGTCCGCTTCCATCTCCACGGATGCCGTCGTGCAAAAGGAGCTCGCCGAGCTCGAGCGCGCGCTCAGCGCGAACCCGAAGCTCGAGGCGACGATGCTGGCGAACATCGACCAGCTCATGACGCAGTCGTTTCGCACCCAGAATCCGGAAGTGGACGCGCTCCTGAAAAAGCAGCCCGGCCTCGCCAACGCGCTGAAAGTCGACCAGCAGTTCCTGCTCCGCCGTGCCATCGCCCGCCTCGCGCGCGTCAAGGTCACGCGCCCGGACGCGCTCGCGCTCGATCAGTTCCTCAAGGACCATCCCGACATCCGCAAGGCCCTCCAGAAAAACCCCAGCCAGATCGTCGACTCCAAGTTCTTGATCGCGAATCCGGCGCTCGCGCGCTTCCTCGAGGCGCACCCGGTGCTCAGCTCCGTGCTGCTCCAGAAGCAGGGTGACACGGCGAAGAAGAAAAAATAAGCGGCTCGCCGCGCGCTACAGCAGCCGGGCCGGCCGGTAGTCGGCGGCGCCCTTGTGCTTTTTCGCGAGGGGCCGCACCTCGGCCACGAAAGCATCCACCTGGTGGGGGGCCGCGCCCACGAAGCGCGCGTTCTCCGCGAGTATTGCCTGCAGGGTTTTTTTGCCGAGGCCGATGCGCCGGTCGCCCGCGAGGCGCGCGAGCAGATCGGCGTCGCCGCCGCCGGCGCGCAGCGCCTTGGCCGCGGCCAGCGCGTGCTCCTTGATCGCCTCGTGGGCGGTCTCGCGGCCGGCGCCGTGCTTCACGGCCTCCATCAGGATCGTGGTCGTGGCGAGGAAGGGCAGGTTGCGCTCATTCTCGGCGCCGATGGCCGCGGGGAACACCTCCATCTGGCGTAGCACGGTCAGGTAGGTCTCGAGCGCGCCGTCGATCGCAAAGAACGCGTCCGGGAGGGCCACGCGGCGCACGACCGAGCAGGAGACGTCACCCTCGTTCCACTGGTGGCCGGCGAGCGCGCCCGTCATCGCCACGTAGCCGGAAAGGATCGTCGAGAAACCGCAGATGCGCTCGCAATTCCGGGCGTTGACCTTGTGCGGCATCGCGGACGAGCCGACCTGCCCGTCCTGAAAGCCCTCCGTGAGGAGCCCCGCGCCGGCCATCAACCGCAGGGTCGTCGCGGCGCTGGCCGCGGCCGCGCCCAGCTGGTGCAGCGCGCTCACGACATCGAAGTCGAGCGATCGCGGGTAGACCTGCCCGACCGCGCCGAGTGACGCATGGAACCCGAGGTGCCTCAGCACGCGCGCCTCGAGCTGATCGACCTTGCCGGAGTCGCCGCCGAGCAGCGTGAGCTGGTCGAGCTGCGTGCCGACGGCGCCCTTGAGCCCGCGCACCGGGTAGCGCGCGAGCAGCTCCTCGATGCGCGTGAACGCGATCAAAAGCTCTTGCCCGAACATCGCGAGCCGCTTGCCGAGCGTGGTGGGCTGCGCCGGGACATTGTGTGTGCGCCCCGTGATCATCAGGTCGCGGTGCGCCTCGGCCTGGCGGGCAAGCGCGAGGAGCGCGGCGGCGCCCTTGAAATGCACGAGCTTCAGGGCGCGAAACACCTGCAGCTGCTCGACGTTCTCCGTGAGATCGCGGCTCGTGAGCCCGAGGTGGATGAACTGCCGTTTCGCGAGATCGGAAAATTCCTCGATGCGCGCCTTCACGTCGTGGAGCGTGGTCCGCTCGCGCTTCGCAATCGCGGCGAGGTCGATCTGCGCCTTCACCCGCTCGTAGTCCTTGATCGCGTCCGTGGGTATCGGCACGCCGAGGTCGCGCTGGCCTTTCATCACCGCGATCCAGAAATCCCGCTCGAGGGCGACGCGGCCGTGCTGCGACCAGATGTCCTTCATCGCCGCGGAGGCGTAGCGCTCGGCGAGGACGTTGGGGATGGGCGCGGCGGCGGGGGCGGGCGTTTCGTTCACGGAGGAGGGAGCGTGTATGCGCCCGCGCCGCACGATGGCGAACGGAAAAACGGGCTCAGCCCGCCGCTGGGGCTCGGGTAGACGCCAGCGCGCTTTCGATGCGGCAAAACAGATCGTGCGCGAGCGCCGCGGCCCCGGCCATCAGCACGTGCCAGATGGCGTGGCCTTGGACGAGGCCGTCCGGCGCGCACAGGCAGAGCCCCGGGCGGTCGTGGAGCTGGCAAAACGCCGCCCCCGCCACGACGACCGCGAGCAGGCCCAACCGGGCGGCCAGCCGGCGCGGTGGCACCCGCTGCCGGGTGGCGATCAGCAGGCCCGCGGCAAGCAGCACGAACACGGCCGCGACCCCGCCGATGGTCGTGTAGGTGGAGTCGAATGGCTTGATGCCGGCAAGGCGCACGTCGTTGCGAAAGACCGCGGCCGTCATCGCGAGGGCTCCACCCGCGCTGCCGAGCGCGATGAGCGCCGCGCCGAGTAGCCGGGGAAACACGCGCCGATCGCGCGCGAAGACCAGCGCGCCGGCAAAGACAAACGCCAGGTTGCTCCACGTGTTCTGCGGCTCGCGCACGACCGCGGTGGCGACGCGCGCGTGATAGGCGCGGGCAAGCGCGTCCTTGACGACGGGCGGCAGCGTGGCCGCCTCAAGCGCCTCGCACTGGGCCTTGGGAATCTCCGGGG
>JAEUHB010000249.1 GCA_016794665.1 Opitutaceae bacterium | reverse complement strand
GGCGTGATTGATCGCCCGGCCGATGCGCACCTCGCCTACGCCATCCGCACGTCGCTCGAGTCGGAGGCGCTCGTCGGTTCCTGGAAAGGCGCGCACACGCCGGAGGCGCATCGGATCGCCGCGTGGGTTGACCAGCACGATCGGGCCACGCGCCCGGCGCAGAAGGGTAAAGGTCAGAAGACCAACCAGGCGCCGACCGAAAACGCGTTCGACCGGCTGCCGGACCTCGCGACCGTGCACATCGCCTCGGTGCCGGAGCGGATGCTCTTCGACGTAAAGTCGTTCACCGTGAAACCAGGCCAGCCCGTGAAGCTCGTGTTTTCCAACCCCGACCTGATGCAGCACAACCTCGTGATCGTGAAGCCCGGCGCGCTCGAGGAAGTCGGCATCGCTGGCAACGAGATGGCCAAGGACCCCGACGGCATCAAAAAGGACTTCGTGCCCAAGTCCGACAAGGTGCTGCACGCGACCAAGCTCATCGACCCGCAATCCACCGCCGTGCTGCGCTTCCGCGCCCCCGCCCAGCCCGGCCGCTATCCGTATGTCTGCACGTTCCCCGGCCACTGGCTGATCATGAACGGGGTGATGGAGGTCAAACCATGAGAACTGCGCTTCTTTTTATCCTTATCGTCGACGTCAGCGTCGCCGCCGATCGCGTGCACCTGACCAAACGCGCCAGCGAACTCGACCCCCGCGCGCGCGAATATCCCGAGATCGATTTCACGTTCGCCGACAAGGCCGGGAAGCCGGTCGATGTGCAGCACGCCGTCATCGATTTGAAGGTGGAGTCGCGCGGCCGGCTCGTGATCTGGCTGATGGGTTACAGCGCGCCGCTATTTGAGCGCCTCGGCGACTACGGGCTCCACGCGATCCAAGTCCACTATGCCAACAAATGGTTCGGGATCATCCCGGCCAAGGCGCGCGACGACGGCACGAGCCTCGGCCAAATGCGCCTCGAGGCCACGACCGGCGAAGACGCCACGCCGCTCGCGCGTATCGCCAAGCCCGACGGCATGATGGAGCGCGCGCGGATTTTCCTCATCTGGCTCGCCCGCGAGCACCCCGCGGGAAAATGGGACCAGTTCCTGAACGCCGATCAATCGGCCGTGCGCTGGGACAAGGTCATCATCGCCGGTTCGTCGCACGGCGCGACCTCGGCCGCGCGCTTCGCGAAACACCAGCGCGTGGATCGCGTGGTCATGTTCTGCGGCCCGCGCGATCAGCTCGAGAGCTGGCAGGGATTTCCCTCGGCCACGCCGGCAAACCGGTTCTTCGGCTTCAGCCATGTGCTCGATGGCGGCTGGACGGGCGACCACTACTGCCGGTCTTGGCAGATGCTCGGGCTGCATCAGTTCGGCCCGATCGTGGACGTCGATTCGACCGCGGCGCCGTTTGGAAATTCGCGGCGGCTGACAACCCAGTTCGACGTCAAGGGCGACGCGAAACGGGCGCACAGCTCCGTCGTGCCCGGTTCCGCAGCCGCCAAGGATGAGCGCGGCGGCCATCGCCACGAAGCCGTGTGGAAATATCTGTTCACCCATCCGGTCGAGGCGGTGGGCAGCGCAGTGCCGATTGATCCGGCGTGCGGGGAGAATCTGCCAAAGCGGTAGGTGGAGCGTGTTGACTCCAGAGGCCATGAAACACCCGTTCACCGCTCTCATGCTCGCTGTGACTCTGGCCACCACCTACGGGGCCGACGCTGACGAATACTGGCTCATCACTGAGGACTACCGAAAGCAGTTCATCGGGAATTTCACGAAAGCGGAGGTCGATTCGCTGCGCACACAGATCAGCAAAATTAGTCTCCCATATGAATTCGGGAGCAAAGGCTCGTTTTTCCCGCCTACGACCATGAGGGCGAAGGTTCTTATCGCGTGGGATGCAAACGCAGTTGATGCCCGCGGGAGAATGGGTGGCTTGATCGAAGACTACTGGCTCAATTCCCAATCAGTGCTCCGTGTGGTTCAGGTATACTACAAGCAAGGCGATCGACGCATCAGTCGTGTTGAGAAACTGGCCATTGTTTCAGCCGTGGAAGCCTACGTGCCGTTGCCCAAAAATCCGTTCCCCTGATCGCGCCAGCATCCGAATATGCAGCGCGAACACACCAAACTGACTCGCGCAATTTGAATCACTTCGCCTCCACCCACTGCACCGCGTCGATGACGACGTAGCCGTCGGTGCCGGCGTTGGAGATCTCGACGTAGCCGGATTTGCCGGCGGCGAAGCGGAAGGTGCCGACCGGTTCCAGCAGGCCGTCGACCGAAGGCTTCTTTTTCTGATTCAGCGTGAGCTTCGTCTCGCCGTCGGCGTGGCGGATGACGACGGGGACGTTGCTCGCCCGGTTGGCGTTCACGGCATACGCGATGGCGACGGTGTAGCGGCCGGCCTTGGGCAGGTCGGGCGTGAAGCGCGCGGTCTGCTCGCCTTTGTTCTGGTTGCCGTCGTGCGCGTAGGCGTGGCCGACGAATGCGTTGCTCGCCGTGCTCTGCGACTGGAAGCCCTTCAGCTGCGCAGCCTCGTCGTCCACGACGATGCCCGGCGGCGCGGCGCGAACCACGGCGCCGCGCGGCGGCAGCGGATCGCTCGTGAAGTCGAGCACCTGGCCGTCCTGGAGGAGGCGCGCCTCGAGTTTCTTCGGGTCAATGGCCTGCACGGTGGTGCGCTCGTCGATCGCGTGGGCGGCGGCGGTGGCGGCGCTCTGGCCGAGCACCATGAAGACGGGCTCCATGCGGATGCTGCCGAAGGCGATGTGCGAGGAGCTGAGGCAGGTGGGCGCGAGGAGGTTGGTGCACTCGGCGGCGCGCGGGCGCAGGCTGCGGTAGCTGATCGGGTAGGGGCGCACGCGCACCTGCACGTCGCCCTCGTTGCGCACGAAGCCCTCCTTGGTCACGTAGCGCTGGATGTTGTGCGAATCCATGTTGTAGGCGCCCATGCCCACGCTGTCGGGCGCGACCTCGGCGCGGGTGCAGTTCTTCTCCGTCATCACGTAGTCGCTGATCATGCGACGGGCCTCGCGCACATACATCTGGCGCGGCCAGTTGTCGTTGTCGGTGAACTCATCCTTGGCGAGGCCGAGGCGCTGGAACTCCGCGCGGATTTTCTCGGGCACGCGCGGGTGGTGCGCGTAGGTCCACATCAGGCCCTTCTGCCAGTCGACGTGCGCCTGCACGATCTTCGCGCGCGTGGCGTAGTCGGCCTCGGGGTAGTCCCAGTTCTGGCCGATGAAGTCGGTGCTGATGGCAAAATTGTTGTTCGTGTCGGTCTTGCGGTTGGGCATCCAGACGGGATTCCACGAGATGCGGTGGTCGCCGGCCTCGACGTTGCGGAGCGCGAGCTCGAACCACCGCTCGTCGTAGTTCGCGGGCTTCTCCCATGCGCGGCGGTTCTCCGGCACGTCGGTCGTCGTCATGCGGAAATTATAGGCCTGCACCTTGCGGTCGCCGGAGAATTCCTCGCCCGGCCCGTCCTTCTCGATGCCGGGCAGCAAGCCGCTCGAGGGATCGCCGGGGCGCACATACGGGTCGACTTTCTTCGTGAACTGGTGGCTCACGGCGTGGCCGGCCTGCACGCCGTTGATGGTCTCGCCGTAGACGGCATTGGCCTCGCGGCCGACGTGGTAGCTGACGCCCGCCTTGGCGAGCAGGTCGCCCTCGTAGGTGGCGTCGATGAACATCTTCCCCTCAAACGCGCGCCCGCTCTCCATCACGATGCGGACGATGCGGGCGCCGGCCTTGATCACACCCTTGCCCGGCGCGAGATCGAGGCGCTCGCCGCGCACGACGGTGACCTTGGCCCCGGCCTCGCGGAGCAGGTCGTCGAAGATCTTCGTCGCGACGTGGGGCTCGAAGGTCCACATGGTCTTCTCATCGGGGCCGGTGGTCTTGTTGCGACGATCGAAGTAGTCGCTGCGGGTCTGGCGCGTCCATACGGCGGGATTCTGGTAGTGCTGCCAGACGCGGCCGTAGAACTCGCGCGCGATGCCGCCGATGGCGCGCTTGTTGCCGATGTCGGTCGCGCCGAGGCCGCCGGTGGTCAGGCCGCCGAGGAACTGCGTGGGCTCGATGAG
>JAEUHB010000213.1 GCA_016794665.1 Opitutaceae bacterium | reverse complement strand
ACGTCGAGGTTGCGCACGCGGGCGACCTTGACGCCCTTTTTGATGCCGGCGCCGCTCGCGAGGAAGATGCCGTCGAGTTCGGGGTCGGCGGAGTTGTAGCCGTGCGTGCCGCCGTAGTTGACGGCGGGGCCGACGAGCGCGTCGCCGGCGGCGCTGGCGTTGAACGCGTAGCCGGGCTTCGGGTAGAGGATGAGGTCGCCCATGCCCTGGTTCTCGGCAGGCGTCGGCATGCCGTGCGCATGCGCGCCGGTCGCGGCATCGATCACCTGGGCGATGCCCTCGGTCGCGGCGAAGATTTCCTTCAGCTTCGGCAGGAGCTCCGTGCGCTTCGCCGGATCCGTGACGTAGATGAACGCGATGCCGCCCTGCGTGCCGGCAAACGCATCGCACTGCGCGATGGTGGCTCCCGCGGCGCGGAGCAGGCCGGCTTTTTTCAGCGCGACGTTGGCGTAGACGTAGTGGTCGACCTTCTTGAAGCCGTGATCCGTCGTGACGATCACGGTCGTCTGCGCGCGGCGGCCGCTGGCGTCGATGGCGCGGACGATGTCCCCCACGAGGCGATCGGCGAGGGCGAGGGCCGCCTGGCTGGCGAGCGAGCCGGGGCCGAAGCGATGGTGCGTCGAGTCCGTCGTGAGCGGGTGGAAGAGCACGAGGTTGGGCCGGTGATTCGCGATGACGAAGCTCGCGGCGCGCGTCCACAGCTCGTCGCGCCAGACGATGTTGGGCTTGCCGGACTGCGCGAGCTTGGCCTCCTCCGGCGAAATCGCGCCGGCCGCGATCATCGCGCGGGGGAGCGTCGCCTCGGGATCGAAGACCTCGGGGAAGCTCCACGTGATCGTTCCGGGCTTGGTGATGGCGACCCAGTCGATCTCGGCGGTGGTGAGGCCGGCGCGGAAGGCGGCGTCGTAGACCGTCGGCGCGAAAACGAGGCGCGAGCGCTCGACCCACGGCTCGATTTTATTCGGCTTGCCGGGGCCGCCGCGGACGACGAGGCCGTTGTAGAGCACGCCGTGCTTCCGCGGCTCGACGCCGGTGACGAGCGTCGTGTGGTTGGGCCACGTGATCGCGGGGTTGGAGATGGTCATCGCGTCGGCGACGGCGCCCTCGGCCGCGAGGCGGCGCAGGTGGGGCAACGGGATCGTCGGGTCGCGCCACAAGTAGGCGGGGAAGCCATCGAGGCTGATGAGCACGACGTGGCGGTCCTGGTTCGCCGCGGTCGCCGGGGAAAACGCGAGGAGACCGAGCAGCGGGAGAAACAGGCGTCGGAGCGCGACGGGCATAGGGCTCAAAACCACCCGTCGAATTCCGAGTCGATCTGAAATTCGGTCACGCCCAGCGCCTTGAGCGCGTCGATGTGCGCCTTCGCGCGCGGCAGGATGAGCTGCTCCAGCTCCGCGCGGGATTTCCCGGCCATGGTCGCGGCGTCGTAGTAGTGGTAGACGTTGATGCTCGGGACGACTTTCACGCCCTGCACCTGGGCCCACCGCACCATCTCCGCCGTGAGCGTGCGGCCTTCATCGAAGAGGAAGACCTTCTCCTTCAGGCTCGGGTCGGCCTCGAGCCGCGGGCGGAGCGAGTGATATTTGAAACCGACGAGGGCCTTGCCCAGGAAGTGGCTCATGGCGTCGCCCGTCCCGATCACGTAGCAGCTCCCGACCATGCCGTGCCGCGCGAGGATCGCCTCGACCTTGCGGGGAAAATCCGGCGAGTGCGGGTTCTTGGAGTCGAGCATGAGCCGCAGGCCGGCGGCCTTGGCGGCGGCGACCAGCTCGTCAAACGTGAGGAGCGGCTGCGCGGCGACCGTGGTGCGCAACGCCTTCAGCGCGGCGAACGGCGTCTCGAAAATCCGGCGCGCGTCGCCGAAGTTGAGCCGCAGATCGGGGTCGTGCTGCATGACGAGCACGCCGTCCTTGGTCTCGCGGATGTCGACCTCGATCATCCCGTAGCCGCGCGCGACCGCGGCCTGGAGCGCAGCGGCGGAATTGTCGGGGAACTTGCCCTCGACCACGCCGCCACGGTGCGCGATCAGGCGGTGGCGCGCGGCGGGCGCGGCGGCGACAGCCGGCGCGAGGAGGAGCAGCAGCGCGAGGGCGCGGGCAAAGGGGCGGCGGGTTGGCATGGGAGCGGGCCGGGCAAAAAACAGGGCGGGTGGTGAACCCGCCCCGCGATCCGACCGGCACGACGGGCGCGGCTCAGAACTTCACGGACATCGTGAGCATGAAGTTCCGCGGCGTGATGTAGGAGAACAGATTCGGCGTGGCGACGCGGCCGGGGTTGGAGAGGTCGCCGCCCGCGGGCCGCTGCACGGTGTTGTAGTAGAGCGGCGTGTCCTCGTTGAGCAGGTTCTCGATGCGCAAGTTGAACGTCACCGGGTAGTCGAAGAGCCGGCGGCTGTAGCCGAACATCGCGGTGGCCGTGTAGTAGCTTGGGCGATAGACGGCATCGAAAGCGTTCACACTCGGGTCGTCGATCGCGGCGGCGGGGTTGGCCGGGTTGCGGATCGTGTCGGCGCCGCGGAAGCCGATGACCTCGCGCCCGCGGTAATTGACGCCGCCGCCGAAACGGAAGTTCTTCAGCGGCCCGTTCTGGATGGTGTAGTCGCTGAAGAGATTGCCGGTCGCCTCGGTGAGGCGCGCCACCTTTTGGTAGCCGACGGTGGTGTTCTGGAGGGCCTGGACGAGGCCGTTCCACGAATCGCGCGCGCCGGTGGCGTCGACGGAATTGGTGACGGTCGTGCCCGCGTTGAACGAGGCGACGTTGTTGGAATCCACACCCACGCCGGCGTCGCTCAGGATTTGCTTCAGCAGGTTCTGGTTCTGCGCGAACCACGCGCGGGTCTGCGCCCACGTGTCGCCCTGGCTCGCCTTGGCGAACGCGACGTTGGCGAGCAGGCGCCAGCCGCGCGTCACGTTGGCGGTGACCTCGAACTCGTAGCCCTCGGTCTTGCGCGAGACGGTGTCGTTGTAGGTGCGCGGCACATCCTGCAGGCCGCGGGCGTTGATGCCGGCGGGCGAGAGGTCGTTCAGCACATTGGTGGCGGCGATATTGTTGATGAATTGCCCGTTGCCGCCCGTGGCGACCGTGAGGTTCGTCTGCTTGCCCTCGTAGCGCAGCGCGGAGGCGTTGACGCGGCCGCCGAGCAACGAGAAACGCAGGCCGGTGTCCCAGCCCTCGGAGACATCCGGGCCGAACACCTGCCCGAGGATCGTGAGGTTCACGCCGGGCGGCGACCAGGTCTCGGCGTAGTTGGCAAACACGCTGACCCACGGCGTGACGTGGAGGACGCCGCCGTAGGAGTAAGTCGTCGTCTTGCCGCTGACGCTGGGCGGCGAGAAGTCGTCCTGGAACACGTCGTTGGCATACTGCGGGAGGCCGACGCCCGCGCCGTCACGCGGGCGGGTGGTGGCTTCCTGCCGCTGGCCCGTCGCGGTGCCGTTGGCGGCCTTGGGCACGTAGGTGAGCTGGCGATAGTTCGCCGGCGCGGCGGGCCGGTAGATCACGGCGGTGCCGTTCCAATTCGTCGGGAGCTCCATGCGGGCGCGGAGCGACTTGCTGTCGGTCTCGTATTCGTCCTCGCGGATGGCGCCGATCAGGTTGAGGCGGCCCTTGAAGAACTTGGCGTTGAGGGTGCCCTGCTTGTAGTCGAAATTCTGATCCGTGTAGATCGTCTCGGTGGGGCGGGCGGTGTCGAGGGTGTAGGCGGTCGCGAGGGTGCGGGTCGTGCCGGCCACGGGGTCGACGACGTTGATGCTGCCGAGCTCGCGCATCGGGCGGGCGCCCTCGACCTGGTAATAGTAGCGCCAGGAGATGAGCGTGCTCGACGCCCAGAGGCGGGCATCGACGTTGGGATCGGAGACGGCGTAGCGGTATTTCTCGCGGGAGTTGATCAGCTTCTCGTGGCCGATCTCGGCGTTGAAGCGGAAGTCGCCGAAGCGGGTGTTGTTGAACACGACCGCCGCGCTGCCCCGGTATTGGTCGGACTTCGTGTTGACCTGATCAAAGTCGTTCGTCGTTTGGATATACGGCTGCTGGAAATACGGGTTGGTCGCGCCGGTGGGCAGGAGGCGGTTGATGTCGATCTGGATGCCGTCCTTGAGGCCGCGGGCCGTGCCGAAATTGCTGCCGCGAAGCCCCTCGGACGTGTTGGCCGAGCCCTGGAGAAAGATGTGTTTGCCGATCTGCTGCTCAATCGTGGCAACGATGTTGTGGTAGTCGTTGAGGTAACCCGTGTCGTCGAAGGCGGCGGAGAACTTGCGGCCGGGGAGGCGGAAGCCCGAGGCGGCGGTGGCGCCGAGGATGTTTTCCGGGACGTTGATGCGATTGTGCAGCGCCTCCGGCAGGAAGCCGGGGTTGATATTGCCCGCGACGGGCGTGCGGTTCGGGCCGTAGAGCGCGCCGGTCTGGTGGCTCGTGGCGGTCTGGCCCATCGCAGCCCAGTTGACGACGCTGCCGCCGATCGGGCTGCCGCCGGGGGCGAAAATGTAGGAGGCGCTCGCGCCGGGATTGCCGACCCGCTGCACGCCCGTCGTCACGGCCGGCGCCGCGCCGCTCGCGGGCAACGGCGCGTTCCAATACGTGGTGCCGTCCCAGGTCGAGAGGCGGTCGCCGATGGTCGTCGTGCCGTAGCTGCGCCGGACCTTGCCCTTGTCGCCCACGACGACGATCTTGGTCGTCTCAAACGGGCGGAGCATGAAGTGCAGCGACGCGGCCTCGCGCTTCTGCCACTCGCGGTCGCGCCAGGTGCCGTTGTCCTGCCAGAGCACGTTGGCGCGGAGCGCGGCGTTCTTCGACAGCGGCTGGTTCACGTCGACCGTCGCTCGGTAATACTCCCACGAGCCGACGCGCAGGGAGACATCGCTGGCCGCCTTGTCCGTGCGCGCCTCCTTGTAGAGGCCGTTGGCCGAGCCGCCGACCGAGCCCGTGCCAAAGAGGATCGAGTTGGGGCCGCGGGCGAAGTCGAAGCGCTCGAGGTTGTAGCTGTCGTAGTCGAAGTGGACCGGGAAGAAATTGACCTGCGCCCGGTTGGCGGGGACGCCGCGGAAGTTGACGAGGTCGTTGAAGCCCACGCGGCCAAACTGCGTGGAGCGGCCGTCGTCCTTGGCGAAGCTCGCGTTGGTCGTCCACGCGGCGGCCTCGGTGACATCCGAGACGCCGAGCGCGTCGATGAACTCGCGCGTGAGGACGCTGTAGGCGACCGGCGTGTCCTTCAGGTCGGTCGCGAGGCGGCCGCCCGCGAGCGCGCTCGCGGCCACGAAGCCGACGTCGCGCTGGGCGTTGATCGTGAACGGGGTGAGGACGATGGTCTCGTCGGCTTTGACATCGGCGCCGGAGACGGGCGCGGGCGCGACGGCGGCGGCGAGCCACGTGGCGACGACGGCCAGGGGAGTCTTGTTTTTCATGGGTGCAGGGTTTTCCGAGGGGGGTTGGGCGGCGGGCCCGTTTACGGGCGGCAACGGCGCGCTGCGGCGCACGGTGAGGGTGCCGGCCGCGTCGGCCACCACGGCGAGGCCGGTGCCGGCGACCAAGCGGTCGAGCGCATCCCGCGGTTCGAGCTGGCCGCGCAAAGCGGGAGTCGTGACGCCGCGGACCGTCTCCGCAAAAAAGACGATCTCCAAGCCGCCCTGCCGGGCCGCGAGCTTGAGCGTGTCGGCGGCATCGCCCGCCGGGATATCGAAGGTCCGCGCCTCGGCCGCCCCCGCGAGCGCCGCCCCGAGCCACCACGCGCACAGCCAGCCCAGCCAGCGGAGCGGGGGGAAAAAGGGACGGCGGCGCACGGCGGGGTCATTGACGGGCCCCCTGAGACGTCCGGGCCCCGCCATTTCACTAAGCGGATTTGGGCGACTGCGCATTTTTCGGTTCGCGCCGGCGCACGGGCGCCGCGCCTAGGGTTTCCGATGCACGACGATTTCGTCGGCGCTCCGCCGCTCGATCCGGACGCCGGGGGCGGCGGCGAGGAACCGCGCGAAGCCCTCGACGTTGTCGGAGCGGATCGCGGCGACCACGGGCATCGCGGCGAGCTCCGCATCGGCGAGGATGAACTGCACCCGATTGCGGCGGTTAAGCTCCGCGATCGCCGTGGCCAGCGGGGCGGAGGAAAAATCCAGCCACTGCGGCCGCCACGCCAGATGGCGGGCAATCTGCGCGGGCGTCGCCGGCGTGATCAGCGGCGGGCGGTTGCCCGCGGCCGGCACGGTGGCCTGCTGGCCGGCATCGACCAAAGCCGGCGACGCGGGCCCGGGCGCCGGCGTGTCCGCGGGTCGATCGATGGCCACGCGGCCCTCGGTGACGAGCACCTCCACCGCCGCCGCATCGAGCCGCACGCTGAACGCGGTCCCAACCGCGCGGACATCGACTCCCGCCGCGCGCACGACAAACGGCCGCGCCGGGTTTTTCGCCACGGTGAACAAAGCCTCGCCGCGCACCAACGTCACCCGGCGCTCCTTGGCATCGAAGGCCACCGCGACCTCCGCGCCCGGGTTCAGCTCGACGGCGGAGCCGTCCTCAAGAATCCGCCGCGCCATGTCGGCCTCGGCCACCAGCGATTGGCCCTGCGGCGCGCCCTGCGGCCGCCAGATCAAGAATCCCAGCACGAGCGCGGCGGCGGCCGCCAGCGCCACCGGTGCGAGCCAATGCAGGCGCCGGCGCGGCGGCGCCAGGAGGTCCGGATTCGGCTCCTCGCTGTGCTCGGGGCGCCACTGCGCGAGCGCCGTGAAATCCACGACCGTGCCACGATGCAGCGCGAGCCACTCGCCGTGCCGCGGATCCGCGGCTAGCCATTGCAGGAACTCGTCTTGCTCCGCCGCGGTGAGCCCGCGGTCGCGGCGCACGAGCCACTCGGCCGCGGCCTGCGCGCGGCGGCGGGCCGCGGGCGAATCGGGTTCGGGCCGTTTCATCGCGTCCCATCCCCGCCGGCGAGCCGGCGCAGCATGAACTCCGTGCACTTTCTCGTGCCGATCGCGAGCTGCGCCGCCACGGTGCGGTCCGAGATGCCGAGCCGCTCGCCGATGACGCGCTGCGTCAGGCCGTAGACGATCCGCAGCGTCATCACCTGCCGGCAACGCTCGGGGAGGGACTGGACGGCTTCGGTCAAGAGGGCGAGTTCCTGGTTGCGGGCGACGGTCTCGGGGATGCTGTCATGCTCGTCCAAGACGTCCGAGAGGTCCGCTTCCACTAAGGAATCCGTCCGCGAGACCGCATGCCGGCGCAGTTGGTCGAGCGCGAGGTTGCGCGCGGTCGCGAAGAGAAACGCCTTGGGCGCCTGCAGCACCCCGGACTCCCGGGCCCGCAGCACGCGCAGAAAAGCCTCCTGCACCACATCGTCGACGGCCAGTCGCGGGCCGAAACCACGCGCGAGCCAGGCACGGAGCATCGGCTCGTGCGGCTGCACATGAGCGGCGAACCAACGGTCGTTGTTCGCAATCGGCCGGCCTGGGGTCTCGGGCTGGGACGATTCCACACCCGGCATTACGCCGCGTCCAATCCGGGAATCAAGCCCCGCGACCTCACCGGCGCGGCGGCGCGATGTCCGCGATCGGCGCGGCGGCCTCAGGGAACGCCGCGCGCCAGTCCTCGCCGAGCAGCGCGGTCACCGTCGCGGCGACCTGGGCCTGGTGCACCGCGGGGGTGTCGCGGCGCTCGCCGCGCGCCGGCACGCCCGCGCCCATCGCGGCGAGCCACGTCTCCTCGGCG
>JAEUHB010000204.1 GCA_016794665.1 Opitutaceae bacterium | reverse complement strand
GCCCGCGTCGATGCGCGCCACCAGCGCGCGCGATCCCGCCGTGTCGTGCCCCGCGCCGATGTGCTCGCGCCCCCGCTGGGGATTGCCCCCGACGATCGTCGTGCGCAGCTGCTCCACCGTTGGCCAGCCGGCCGCATGGCGCAGGAGGTTGGGCCGGACCTGCCCGTAGGCGTCGACCAGCTGCCGGATCAAATCCGGCCGCGTGACCGCTTCCTTCAGTTCCCCGCGGGTCCCCGCTGCGCTCGCGAGCAGCACCTCGATTTCAAATTCGTTCGCATACACGAGCAGCCGCACCAACGACTGCTGGTCATCCGGGTCGCCGCCAATGTCCGTCAACACCGCCAGCCGCGGCCGATCAGCCGCGAACACCAACGACCATCCCGCGAGCAACACGGCCAACGTCCGGGACGAGATTCGAAAGCGCATGAATCGAGTGTGGTCGCCTCCGGCCCGATGAAAAGCCCGCAGCCTTCGCGAGCACCTCAAATCCGCCTGCGCCCGATCCAACGCCAATCCCATTGTTAGCACCGCGTGCGCTCTGCTCGCCTGCGTCCTTGACGGCTCCAATCAATGCTAGCGCCATTCCATCGTGGCAGATTTGCTCGTCCGAGACATCGAACCGGCCGTCGTGGAAAAGCTGCGCCGCCGCGCGGCCGCGCAGGGCATCTCCATGGAAGAAGCCCACCGCCAATTGCTGCGCAGCGCCTTGGTCGGAAACCAGGCGGGACCGCAGGAAGATTTCCTCGCCTACCTCCGCAGCATTCCGAAGGGCGGGGCCATTCAGTTCCCGCGCGCGAAGGACGGCCCGCGACCGAACGAGTTCTGATGGCCTACCTGCTCGACGCCTGCGTGCGGTCGGATCTGCGCAAGCCTCAGCCCAGCGCGAAAGTCATCTCCTGGTTTTCCGGCCTGCAGCCGGAGGAGGCATTCCTCAGCGTGCTGACCTTGGGCGAAATCCGTCGAGGCGTGGAGTTGCGCCGCGCCAAGGACCAAGCGACTGCCCGCGCCCTCGAAGCGTGGCTGCGTGGCCTTGAGGCGCACTATGCTGACCGCATCCTGCCGATCACCGCCGCCATAGCCGACCGCTGGGGCCGTCTCTCGCTCTCGCAACCATTGCCCACCACGGACGGTCTCATCGCCGCAACCGCACTGGAACATAAGCTAACCGTTGTGACGCGAAACACGGATGACTTCGCGCGCGCAGGCGCAAACTTGCTGAATCCGTTCTAAGTGTTGGCGCCAACCGGCGACCGGCTGCGGGCTCCCGACGGATTCAGATTACTCAGGGCACTGGGGCGGCCTCACCCACCTGTAGACGCCAATCCCCTCCCGACTTTCGAGATTTGCGCACCCTCACATTGCACTGACAGCGAAAACCAACATCACAAGGCCAGCTATTGTGAGGAACCCGAGGATCAAGATAGCGAGAGCGTAGGTTACTGGATCTTCGCGAGCCGTGGACTTGTAGCCATTCGTGTAAATTACCCGCTGCCGAATCGCCGCAATCCAAGGTGCCCCGAAGGCAAGTGTGCACGAAAGCCACATGCCGACATCGTTTGGAAATACCACGGCGAAAACAACCAAGCCGATTGTCGCCGGTATCGCTACATACATCCACGGACGGGACGGGTCGGCACCCAATTCAGCTTTGTAGTTCTTGTCGATGGCGAGCTTTGCGCCGCAACGGACACATTTACGTTCACCTGGCGTGCAACGGGGCTGAAGTGCTTCGCAGTGCGGGCAAGTTACTGCGCATTCCGGCGGCAGCGTCGCGATCCACAGCTCCTCGTAAAGGTGCAGGGGCATAAACTGATCGCCCATGCGGGCATGGACTACGACGGTCGCGTTGTCCGTCGATCCTCGCTCGTTGCGCAGCCGTTCGCGAAGGTCGGAGAGGGGCAATGGCCCGATCGTGGGCCGCCCAGGGATAATGAGTGAATGGAGTAAATTGTTCACGGCCGTCTCCCAAGATCCTAGGGGAATCAGTGGGACCCAGCCGATACCTCCGCGACCTATTTCAACTCCAGTTCGTTGGGCCGAACCTCTTTGACCGCCCATTTGGTGATCGTGAGGCCCTTGGAGGTGCGCGTGCTCACCGGGATCGGCGTCAGGTCGAAGTCGATCTCGCGCACGCGCGCGCCGCTGCGGCCGTCGAGGCTCACGTGGATGCTCTTGGGCATGTCCTTCTCACGGTCGGCGACGTGCAACCAGATGAGCTTGGAGCCCTCGCTCTTCGCCAGCGGGTAGAGTTTGTCGCGCGAGAGGCCGCCGATCTGGAATTTCTTGGCGAAGGTCTTCCCGCCGGGACCGTCGCGGTAGACCATTGTGTAGAACTTCGTGTCGCCCTCCTTGGGCCAGATCGCGATGTGCTGGATTTCGCGGCCCATGAAAACCTTGTCGGCCACCTTCGAGACCTTGAGCGTCGCGTCGCCCATGATCGTGAGCACACTGTCGAGGATCGTGCACTCCTGCACGAACTCGTGCTGGCGCCAGTTGAGGCCGATGAAGCCGTCCTCGCGGTTGACGTAGAGGCGCTGGTTGGCGGACACGACCTCGGAGGCGTCGATCTGCTCGATCTCGTCGTAGCTCGTGCGGCGCTTGAGGCCCTTGCCGTATTTCTCCTGCAGCATCTCGAACCACGCGACGGCGTAGGCGGTCAGGTTCCGGAGGTTGGACTTCGTCTCCTTGATGCCCTCCTCGATTTTCTTGATGGCCTCGTCGGCCTGGAAGCGGTTGTAGGCGGAGATGCGCTTGATGCGGATTTCGGTGAGGCGCGTGATGTCGTCGTCGGTCACCTCGCGGCGCAGCTGCTTGAGGAAGGGTTTCAACCCCTCGCGGATCTCCTCGAGCACGCTCTCCCACGTCTTCGATTTCTCGATGCGGCGGTAGATCCGCTCCTCGATGAAAATGCGCTCGAGCGAGTCCCAGTGCCACTGCTGCTCCAGCTCCCCGAGTTTGATCTCGAGCTCCTGCTTGAGGAGGGCCTTGGTCTTGTCGACGGAGCGCTTGAGGATCTCGCGCACGCCGAGGAACTCGGGGCGGTCGAGGCCCGTCTTCTCGTCGTTCACGATCACGCAGGCGGCGGGCGAGATGTTCTGCTGGCAGCCGGTGAAGACGTAGAGCTGCTGGATCACCTGGTCGGGATCGGCGCCTTGCGGCAGGTGAACGAGGATCTCGACGACGTCGGCCGTGTTGTCGTCGACGTGCTTGATCTTTATCTTGCCCTTGGCGTTGGCGGCGAGGATCGACTCGATGAGGGTCTCCGTCGTGGTGCCGTAGGGCAACTCGGTGATGGCGAGGAGGTATTTGGTGCGTTGCTCGATCTTGGCGCGGACCTTCACCTTGCCGCCGCGCTCGCCGTCGTTGTATTCCGAAAAATCGGCGGTGCCGCCCGAGGGGAAATCCGGGAGGATGCGGAAGGTTTTTCCCTGGAGGTGGTTGATCGCCGCGCGGCAGAGATCGTTGAAATTGTGCGGGAGGATCTTGGTCGAGAGGCCGACGGCGATGCCCTCGGCGCCGTCGAGCAGCACGACGGGGAACTTGGCGGGCAGCGTGACGGGCTCCTTGGCGCGGCCGTCATAGCTGAGCTGCCACGTGGTGGTCTTCGGATTGAAGAGAACGTCCTTCGCAAAATTCGTCAGGCGCGCCTCGATGTAGCGCGGCGCCGCGGCGTCGTCGCCGGTGAGCGTGTTGCCGTAGTTGCCCTGCGGCTCGATGAGAAACGCGCGCTGGCCGATCGCGACGAGCGCGGCGCCGATGGAGGCGTCGCCGTGCGGATGGAGCGACATCGTGCGGCCGACGACGTTGGCGACCTTGTGGAAGCGACCATCGTCCATTTCCCAAAGCGTGTGGAGGATGCGGCGCTGGACGGGCTTCAGGCCGTCGTCGAGATGCGGCACGGCGCGGTCGAGGATGACGTAGCTGGCGTAATCGAGGAACCAAGTGCGGTAGCTGTTTGCGAGCGGGGAGTCCTCGGTCTGGACGTTGTCGCCGCCGCGGCGCTTGGTCGGCGGCGGGGCGACGGGCACGAGCGCCTCGCCGGGCGCCGAGGGCGCGGGCGTGGCCGGCGACTTGGCGGCGGGCGGCGATTTCTCCTCGGGCGCAGCCGGCGTGGGCGTGGCGTCGAGCGGCAACTCGGGTTGGTCGGAGTTTTTCGGACTCTTCTTCTTGGGCATGTCGCGACGAATCGGGTTTTCTAAAACGCGCACGCTGGCACGCGCGGCGCGGCCGCGTCAAGGGGTGCGTGCAGGTCACCGGAGGCCGAGCAAATGCGGCTCGCGCCCCGCCCCCGCTTCGGCGAGAACTCGGCACGCGCCCGCACCCCGCCCACTCATGCGCCTGCCCCTGTTTCTGCTGTTCGTCGCTACCGCGGCCTCGTCGCGCGCCGCCGAGAAACCGTGCGCGCGCTTCGCCGTCGGCCGCCACGCGCGGCCCTGCAGGAATAACCTGCTCCTCACCCTCGCGACACCGCGCAAGCACCGCGCCAAACCCGTGCCCGCCCGCGGGCCCGCCGGCCGCGTCGACGCTGAACACGCGCAATTCTTCCGTGGCATCGTCCGTGTCGGCGCAAAATTACGCCGGTGGCATTGCGCGCTGGCGCACTCCGCGCTCGACGGCAACCACGCCCCCAACGCGCGCACCGCCGACGCCGGGGGCGACGACGGCATCCGCCGGGTGAAGCCCGGCCTCGGTCGCGTCGCGCGGATGGATCGCGACGGCACGCCGGTCGGGGCTATTCCGGCGGCGCGGCGGCGGTGGCGCAAACGAGCGGCCCGAGCGCGAAAGTGTTATGGCCGCCCGGCGAGGCGATGGCGCGGCCGAGTCGCTCCATCCGCCTGTGCCTGCCTATCGCCGGCCCTAACGTCTCCTAGATAAGGTTCTTCGCCGCGTATCTCGCATGAAACGACTCCGCGCCCTGGCATTCCTCGCCATCACCGCCGCCGCGCACGCCGCGACACCACCGGCCGAGACGTTCACGTTCAAGCGTGTCGGCCCGCTCGAGATCAAAGCCGATGTCTGGCGACCCGCCGCCGCGCACCGCGGCCCGCGGCCGGTCGCGGTCTGCCTGCACGGCGGCTCGCTGATCAACAGCGGACGCGAAAAGTTCGCGACCCACCCCTTCACCCCCGCTTTCCTCGGCGCCGGCTGGGTCGTGGTCTCGCTCGACTACCGCCTCGCGCCCGAGTCGAAGCTGGCCGCAATCGTCGCAGACGTGGAGGACGGTTTCCGCTGGGTGCGCGAGGAAGGCCCGCGGTTGTTCGCCGCCGATCCGGCGCGGACGGTCGCGGTCGGCTCCTCGGCGGGGGGATATCTCGCGCTCGTCACCGGCCACCGCGTCTCGCCGCGCCCATTGGCAATCATCGCCGAGATGAGCTACGGCGACCTCATCGGCGAATGGCAGCGCCGCGTGAGCATTCATCCGCCGCACCACGCCGACAGCAACCTGAGCGAAGCCGATGCGTGGCGGCAGGTCGCCGGCCCCCCGATCGCCAATGCCCGCGAGCGCCAGGGCGACGGCGGCGCCTTCAACGACTTCATCCGCCGCACCGCCGCGTGGCCACGCGCGATCAGCGGCTGGGACCCGCGCACCGAGGCGGAGCGCTACGAGCCGTATCTGCCGCTGCGCAACGTGTCGGCGTCGTTTCCGCCGACATTTCTCCTGCACGGTGCCGCCGACACGGACGTGCCGCCGGAGCAGCCACGCGCCATGGCGGCGGAATTTGCGCGCCACGGCGTCGAGCACCGCCTCGTGCTCGTGCCCGGCGCCGAGCACGGCTTCCGCGGCGCCGATCCCGCGCGCGTCGCGGCGGCGCGGCATGAGGCGGTGGCGTTCGCACTGCAACAGAGCGAGCGCCGCGCCGCGCCGCCGACACCTTCGTCCGCCCCGCGCCCTGTCACCTTCACTTACAAGCAGGCCGGCCCGCTTGCGATCAAGGCGGACGTCCATCCGGTCCCGCACGCACGTGGCTCGCGTCCGGTCGTGGTGTGGATTCACGGCGGCGCGCTGATCAACGGCAGCCGCGAGCGCGATTTCCGCACGGAGCAAGGCGGCTGGCTCTGGCGGCTGCACGAGCGGCATGGCGTCGTGCTCGTCTCGATCGACTACCGGCTCGCGCCGGAGACGCCGCTGCCGGCGGTCGCCGACGATGTCGCGGATGCGATGCGTTGGGTGCGTGAGCAGGGGCCGCGGTTGTTCCAGGCGGATCCCGCGCACATCGCCGCGGTGGGCACCTCGGCTGGCGGCTACCTCGCGCTCACGACCGGACACCGGGTAACGCCCCGCCCGGCGGCAATCGTATCGTTCTGGGGCTACGGAGATCTTACCGGGCCGTGGTATGCGGAGCCAAGCCCGCATGAGCGGCACCGGCGCGTGACGCCCACCGCCGCCGAGGCGTGGCGGCAAGTCTCCGGCCCGCCCATCGCCAACGCCCGCGATCGCGCCGGCAACGGCGGTCTTTTCTACAACTATTGCCGGCAGCACGGACTCTGGCCGTGGGCCGTGAGCGGCTGGAACCCGTGGCGCGAGCCGGAGAACTTCTTTCCGTTCATGCCGGTGAAAAATGTCAGCCGCGACTTTCCTCCCACGTTGCTCGTGCATGGAGCGACCGACACGGACGTGCCGCACGAACAGTCGGAGCTGATGGCCGCGGAGTTTCGGCGGCACGGTGTCCCGCACCGCTTCGTCAGCGTCGGCGCCGCCGAGCACGGCCTTGCTGGCGCGCCCCCCCCAGCGATCGAGAACGCCTATCACGAGGCGGGCGAATTTCTCGTCGCGCATCTTGTTACGCGCCCCGCCCGTTGATCGCGGGCGCCCAGCGTCGGGAAAAACTGGCCATGAACAGGGTAGAAACACCGCCCAATCTTCCCGCCAGCTGCGGCAACACGATGTCCACCCCCATGTCCGTTCACGGCGAACCCACCCGGCAGCGACCCGGGCAGGCCTGCCGTCGAGCAATTCCGCCAAAGCCCCAACTACAGCTCGCCCTCGACCTGCGGCGTGGCAGGCTTGTTTTTATTCCATGAGAATTCCCGCCGCTGTCATTCTTGCCCTCCTGTCCGTCGGCGTGCGCGCCGCCACGCCGGCTGCGCCCAACGTCATCGTCATCCTCACCGACGACCAGGGCTACGGTGACCTCGGCTGCTACGGCAGCCCCTCCATCCGCACGCCGCAGATTGATCGCATGGCCGCCGAGGGCGCCCGGTTCACCGATTTCTACTCGGGCGCGGAAGTCTGCACGCCGAGTCGCGCCGCGCTCCTCACTGGTCGCTACCCGCTCCGCAGCGGCATGGCCGGGAACCGTCGCGTCCTCTTTCCCAACTCCGCCGGCGGCCTGCCGCCCGCCGAGGTCACGCTCGCCGAGGCCCTGAAAGCCCGCGGCTATGCCACCGCTCACATTGGGAAATGGCACCTCGGCATCCACGCCGGCTCGCGCCCGCAGGATCAGGGTTTCGATTCCACGTTTGGCCTGCCCTATTCCAACGATATGGACGCCCGCCCGGGGATCACCGCCAAGGACCGCTTCAGCCCCACTCCGCCCGCCGACGGTTGGAACGTCGCCCTCCAGCGCGACGGCAAGGAGATCGAGCGCCCCGCCGACCAGACCACCCTCACCCAGCGCTACACCGCCGAGGCCCTGCGCGTGATCGAGGCCAACCGCACCCGGCCCTTCTTTATCTATCTCGCGCACACGATGCCCCACACGCCCCTCTTCGCCTCACCCGCCTTCCGCGGCAAGAGCCGGCGCGGCCTCTACGGCGACGTCATCGAGGAACTCGATTGGAGCACCGGCGAAATCCTCGCCGCGCTCCGCCGCACCGGCCTCGCCTCACGCACCCTGGTCGTCTTCACCAGCGACAACGGCCCCTGGCTCACCGAGGGCGCCCAAGGCGGCAGCGCCGGCCCCCTCCGCGAGGGCAAGGGCAGCACTTGGGAAGGCGGCATGCGCGTGCCCGGCATCTTCTGGATGCCCGGCCGTATCCCGCCGTCTATCACGAGCACGCCTGCCAGCTCCCTCGACATCTTCCCCACCGCGCTCGCGCTCGCCGGCGCCCCCGCTGGCGTCGGCGTCGAGCTCGACGGCCTCGACCTCCTACCCCACCTCTCCGCCGGCCAGCCGCTGCCCGAACGCCCCTACTTTTTCTACCGTGGCACCAACCTCTTCGCGTGCCGGCTCGGAGACTGGAAGGCTCACTTCCACACTCAGGCCGGCTTTGGCCAACCCCAGCGCGAGAACCACGAGCCCCCGCTCCTCTTCCGCCTGACCCACGATCCCGCCGAAAAATACAACGTCGCCGCCCAACACCCCGACGTCCTCGCCCGTATCGCCACTGCGGTCACCGCCCACCGCGCCACGGTTAAACCGGTGGAAGATCAATTGAAATGAGCCCAAGGTTCCATCGAGGGAAGCTGCGCTTCACGCCGGAGCGCTGAGGACGCAGCCGCACGCGGCCGCGCGAACCTTGCCGACTGGTGACGCCCCCGCCTGCGCGCAGGGACGGACCGACACCTTTTGCTACCCGGACACCTCAATCCCCGGCGAGCGCCGCGGGTCGGCCTTTTCCGTCGGGGATAAATTCTGAATCGCTCCAATCAGGAGAACCGCCCTTCCTTGCGTCGCCCCGGCCGCGCTTGGGCGGCACCACTCACCGCGCCAAGCCGCCGCTTGTCGCCTTACCCCAATGATTCATCCCCTCACCTGTCTCATTCGCACCGGACTGTTCACACTTGGTGCCTTGTTCACGAACGTGGCCGTGCTCGCGCAGTCGGCAGCCACCGGAACGATTGAAGGCCGCGTGCTGAACCCCGACAACGGCGAGTTCGTCGAAAACGCCCGCGTCACCGTCGAGGGCACCGCGCTCGCGACACTCACCGACGCCACCGGCGCTTACCGTCTCGTCCGTGTCCCCGCCGGACCGGTGCGCGTGAGCGCGTTCCGCACCGGCGCCCCGCCTGTCGCCCATCCGGTCACGGTCGCCGCCGGCACCGCCACGACGCGTGACTTCAGCCTCCCGGCCCGCGGCGACAACGTGGTGCGGCTCGCGGAATTCGTCGTCGGCACCTCGAAGGAAATGAGCGGCGCCGCGATCGCCATCAACACGCAGCGCTTCGCGCCCAATGTCATGAACGTGATCACCGCCGACGAGTATGGCCCGGTCGCCAGCGGCAACATCGGCGAGGTGCTCAAGACCGTGCCCGGCGTGACCATCAACCCCGGCGGCCTCGGCGCGCCCTACACCATCTCGCTCAACGGCGTGCCGCCGAACAATGTGCCCGTGACGGTCGGCGGCATCTCCATCGCCGACTCCGCGCAGGGCACGGGCCGCGCCTCCGGCATCCACCAGCTCTCGATCAACAACATGGCCCGCATCGAGGTCGCCTACACGCCCACGCCCGAGACGACGGGGTCCGCGCTCGCCGGCGCGATCAACCTCGTGCCGCGCAGCGCGCTCGAGCGCACGCGCCCGATCTACAACCTGAGCGGCGCCGTCATGATGCGCGGCAGCGAGCGCAGCCTGCGCCGGACCCCCGGCCCGCGCCGCGAGGACACGCGCAAACTCGGGCCCGACCTGAATTTCTCCGCGGTCGTGCCGCTGAGCGCCCGCTTCGGCTTCACCGTGTCGGCGAGCACGTCGTCCACCTACGCGCCGAATCCGTTCCTGCAAAACACGTGGAGCGGAGCCGGCGCGGCGACCAACGGCAACACCCTGCCCGACACCACGCCTGACCGCCCTTACCTCACGACCTACGCCGTGCGCGATCGCATCGCGTTCATCGGCCGCACCACCGCGGCCGTCACCTTCGACGCGCAGCTCACCGCGCGCGATCGCTTGACGCTTTCGCTCCAGCACGGCGCCTTCCGCTCGCCGCAGGACAACCACACGCTGACCTTCATCGTCGGCCGCGTGGCCGCGGGCAATTTCTCGCCCACCTTCACCCGCGGGTTCGCCGGGGCCGGCGAGATCCGGCTCAACGGCATGGCCAACCACCAGGACGACCAGTTCTGGATGCCGTCGATCAACTGGGTCCACACAGGCCCCGTCTGGAAAGCGGAGGCCGGCGCCGGTTTTTCCAGCTCGGTGCGCTACACGACCGATCTGCAGAACAGCTATTTCGGCACGACCGTCGCGCGGCGGCAGAACGTCACCGTCTCGTTCGAGGACGTCGGCGAGACGCGCCCCGGCCGCATTACCGTGACCGACGGCACGACCGGCCAGACGATCGACCCGCATAACATCGCGGCCTACTCGCTCGTGAGCGCCGGCGCCAACAACGCGCGCCGCGCCGCCGTGCAGCGCAAGGCCTTCGGCAGCGTGCGCCGCGACTTCGGCGGCGCGGTGCCGTTCACCGCCAAGGCCGGCTTCGATTTCAACCAGAGCTTGCGCGACATCCGCGTGAGCAACCCGACGTTCAACTTTGTCGGCGCTGACGGCCGCGCCGGCACCACCGACGATGCCGCGGCACCCGTGCGCGACCCCGGGCTCTCCGTGCGCAACGGCATCTTCGGTTTACCCGCCACCGACCGCCTGAGCGCG
>JAEUHB010000202.1 GCA_016794665.1 Opitutaceae bacterium | reverse complement strand
CACCTGGGGTTTCATCTGAGCATGGCGCGCGCGACCGGATACCTTACGCTGGAGGAAACCCTGAAACGATCGAGCACACGGGTGCTGCTCACGACCCGCTGGATGAAGAACCAACGTATTCCGCACCCGCCTGATTTCCACGAGCGGCTTGTCCGTTCAATCATGACCCGTGACGCGGCGGCCGCCGATCGGGAGATGCAGGCGCACCTCCACTTCGCATCCGACGCGATCGAGGCTGCGCGTCGTGCTCCGCATGCGCCGGGCTCCTTGGGTTCCGGCTCCCTTGGTGCAAGTGCCGCCGGTTGAGCGATTCCCTGCGGCGATTTTGATCGGTGAGTAAGCGTGAGCCCACCGGTTCGTTCTGCTGAGTTTGAGGGCACCTTGCTTGGAAACAGCGGGGCGCTGCGTGCTGTGCTCGCAGGTGGCCTCATGATCTGTCCGTGGGCCTTTCGTTTTCGTCCTCGTCAAACGCCCGGGGCACGCCGATAACACCGGTCCCTATGAACCCAGTGCTCAAGCTCTTGATCGACGGCGGCAGCCTCACGACCGGCCAGATGGCTCAGGTCGCGGGGTTGTCCGAGGCCGCGGTGAATCAGCACCTGGAACAGCTGAAGGCGGACAAGATCTTCCTTGGCTGGCGTCCGGTGCTCGATCTTTCCCGTGAGGCCGCCGCCGGGGCCGCCGTGCGCGCGGTCATCGAGGTCAAGGTCACGCCGGAGCGCGGCGGCGGGTTCAACCGCTTTGCGGAGCGCATTGCGCGGTTCGACGAGGTCGAGTCGTGTTACCTCATGTCGGGCAGCTACGACCTGCTCGTGTTCGTGAAGGGCGCCTCGCTCCAGCGCGTGGCGGCGTTTGTCTCGGAGAAGCTCTCCACGGTCGAGGGCGTGCTCTCGACCTCCACCCACTTCATGCTGCGTTGCTACAAGGAGCAGGGCTTCCTGCTCGACGGCGGCGAGGCGCAGACCACGCGGCTCAACGTCGCGCCTTAACCCCGGAAGGGAAACGCAACCATGAGCACCGATCCGAAACGATGGGTGGCGGGACACGTGTCCACGCTGCCGAGAAGCGGCATCCGCGATTTCTTCGAACTGGTCGCCAAGATGAAGGGACAGGACGTGATCTCGCTCGGCGTGGGCGAGCCGGACTTCGTCACGCCGTGGCACATCCGCGAGCACGCGATCTACGCGCTCGAGAAGGGGAAGACCTACTACACGTCGAACCTCGGCATGCCCGAGCTGCGGAAACAAATCTCGGTCTACGTCGAGGAGCACTTCGGCGTGAGCTACCGGCCCGAGGATCAGGTGATCGTGACCGTGGGGGTCAGCGAGGCGCTGGATCTCGCTTTCCGGGCGTTCTGCAATCCGGGTGACAAGGTCATGTTTCACCAGCCGTGCTACGTGAGCTATCATCCGAGCATCACTCTGGTTCACGGGCAGGGAATCGCCGTGCCGACGTTTGCGAAGGACAACTTCGCGCTCACGGCCGAGGCGCTCCGCGCCGCGTGGCAGCCCGGCGCGAAAATCCTGATGCTCAACCTCCCGTGCAACCCCACGGGCGGCACCTGCACGCGCGAGCAGCTCCAGAAAATCGCGGACTTCTGCCGCGAGAAGGACCTGCTCGTGCTCAGCGACGAGATCTACTCGGAACTCACGTTCGAAGGCACGCACACGAGCATCGCGACGTTCCCCGGCATGGCGGAGCGCACGATTTTCCTGCACGGCTTCTCGAAGGCGTTTGCGATGACGGGCTGGCGCATCGGCTATGCCTGCGGCCCCGCGGTGCTCATCGACGCGATGATGAAGGTGCACCAATACGCCATGATGTGCGCCTCGATCATCGCGCAGGAAGGCGCGCTCGAGGCGCTGAAGAACGGCTGGGAGCACGTGCTCAAGATGCGCGAGCAATACCACCGCCGCCGCGACTTGATCGTGCGCCGCTTCAACGAGGTCGGCATGAAGTGCCACCTGCCGCGCGGCAGCTTCTACGCCTTCCCCGATGTGTCGCCCCTCGGCATGAGCGAGAAGGATTTCGCGGTCGGCCTGCTGCAAAAGGAGAAGGTCGCCGTCGTCCCCGGCCTCGCCTTCGGCGAAAACGGCAAGGGCCACGTCCGCGCCTGCTTCGCCACCGCCTACGATCAAATCATCGAGGCCTGCGACCGCGTGGAGCGGTTTGTCCAAGGCAGCAGGAAATAATTCTCACAGGAGGAAATGGAGAGAACAGAGTTTCTTCTCTGTTTCCTCCGTCGCCTCCTGTAAGAACCAACCATGTCCCGCATCGTCGCCATCGTCGGCCGGCCCAACGTCGGCAAGAGCCGCCTCTTCAACCGGCTCGCGCGCAAGCGCATCTCGATCGTGCACGATCAGCCGGGCATCACGCGCGATGTGATTTCCGCCGAGATTGAGGACGGCGCCTACACGCTGCTCGACACCGGCGGCCTCGGCTTCACGGGCAAGGAGACGCCCGCCGCCATCACCAAGCTGTCCGAGGGGCAGGTGGACTTCGCCATCGCGTCCGCCGACTTGATCCTGTTCGTCGTCGACGGCTTGAGCGGACTCTCGTCGCTCGACACGAAAATCGCCGGGATGCTGCGCAAGAGCAAAAAGACCGTGCGGCTCGTGATCAACAAGGCGGATTTCGACGACTCCAAGGTCGCGCTCGACGAGGCCTACCGCCTCGGGCTCGGCGAGCCGATTGCGGTCTCGGCGGAGCACGGCAACGGCGAGGTGGAATTGCGCGCCGCAATCCTCGCCGCGCTCGGCCCCGCGCCCGCGGCCGAAGCGACCGGGGGCCGCACGGCCACCGATCCGCTCTGCGTGTGCTTCATCGGCCGGCCCAACGTCGGCAAGTCCTCGCTGAGCAACCGCCTCCTCCAGAGCGACCGGCTCATCGTCAGCGACGTGCCGGGCACGACCCGCGACGCCATCGAGCTGCCGTTCACCTTTCGCGGCCGCGACGGCCACGACTATCCGTTCAAGCTCATCGACACCGCCGGCATCCGCACCGCGACGAAGCTGAGCTCGCCCGTCGAGTATTTTTCCCGCCTGCGGTCCCTCGACGCGATCAAGAACACCGA
>JAEUHB010000199.1 GCA_016794665.1 Opitutaceae bacterium | reverse complement strand
CGCTGAAGGCGGGCCTGGTTATCCGCTGCTCGCGCACCGTCAACCGCACGCAGAACATCGCGCTCAACTTCGTCGGCCCCGACGGCCGCGCGTCGCTCACGCCCGTCGGCAGCGAGGTCGGCGCCGCCGGCGTCTACGATCAATACTACTACCAGCGCGCCGGCCTGTTCGGCCTGCCCCGGATCCAGTGGGCGAGCAACGAGACCGTGCTCGACGTGTGGCGCGCGCAGCCTGGCTGGTTCACCCGCGATGAAAACGCCCGCTACCGCGCCGAGGTCAACGCCTCCAAGCTCTCCACCGAGACCATCTCCTCCGCTTTTCTCCGCGCCGACGCGCAGTTTCTCGACCGCCGCCTGAAGTTCACCGGCGGCGTGCGCGCCGAGCAGACCAACGTCACCGCGCAGGGCCCGCTCAACGATCCCACGCGCAACTTCCAGCGGGACGCCGCCGGCCGCGTCGTCACGGTCGCCAGCCCCACCCCCGCCGACCCCAACCGCCGCGTGCCCGCGCTGATCTTTCCGACGACCAACGCGCTCGCTGTCTCCCAGCTCACGCTGCTCGACCGTGCCGCGCGCGCCGAGAAGGAATACCTCCGCCTCTTCCCGAGCCTGAACGCCAGCTATGCCCTGCGCGAGAATCTTGTGGCCCGCGCCGCCTACTACACCTCCGTCGGCCGGCCCAACTTCAACCAATACTCCGGCGGCGTCACGCTGCCCGATCTCGAGTCCGCGCCCAGCAACACCAACCGCATCACGGTGAACAACGCCGCGATCAAGCCCTGGTCCGCGAAATCCGCGAAGGTCTCGCTGGAGTATTACTTCGAGCGCGTCGGCCAGATTTCCGTCGGCGCTTTCCGCCGCGACATCCGCGATTTCTTCGGCGCGACGACGTTCGACGCGACGCCCGAGTTCCTCGCCCTCTACGGCCTCGACCCCACGCTCTACGATCCGTTCGAAGTGGCCACGCAGCACAACCTCGACACGAGCGTGCGCATGAGCGGCATCGACGTGAACTACCGGCAGGCGCTCACGTTCCTCCCGCGCTGGGCGCGCGGCGTGCAGGTCTTCGCCAACGGCAGCGCCCAGCGCGTGATCGGCCCGTCTTCGGCCACCTTCGCCGGCTACGTCCCGCGCACCGGCAGCTGGGGCATCAGCCTCTCGCGCGAAAGCTACAACGTCCGCCTGAACTGGAACTACCTCGGCCGCCAGCGCCGCGGCGTGGTGACGGGCCGCAGCATCGAGCCCGGCACCTACAACTGGGGCAGCAAGCGCAGCTACATCGATCTCACCGGCGAGTATTCGCTCACGCGCCGCCTCGCGCTCTTCGCGAACCTCAGGAACATCAACGACCCGACCGACGACGTCGAGATCCACGGCCCGACGACGCCGGCCGAAGCCCAGTTCCGCCAGCGCGCCGAGTTCGGCTCGCTGTGGACGCTCGGGCTCAAGGGGACGTTCTGAGCCCACGCCGATTGTCGCGGCGGAGATCCTCGCCCTATTTCTTCAGGACCCCGAAGTGCGCGAGCACGTTGCGCAGCAGCGCGGACATCTTGGCGTCCACCGAAAGCACCCAGCCCGAGGCGATGGTCGCGGCGTTGAAGACGCGGCCGCCTTGCGGGCGCTCCCAATAGATCATCTCGCCGCCTTGGTCGGTCTTCGGCGTGATCCGGCGCGAGAAGTAGTCGAAGGCGCTGCCGCCCTTCTTCCAGTAGACCTGGCCGTTCGCGAGCAGCGTCATGCCCGCCGGGTCTACCGGCACGACGCCGCCGGCGGGTGACGGCTGCTCCTGCAGTCGCGCAAACGTGGAAGGGCGGATGTCGAACTCGTGCGCATTCGCGATGCGAATGCCGTCGCCCGCGCTGCCAAACGTGTCGCCACGCTTCAGGGCCAGATCCTCCGGGCGCTTGAACAGGAAATGATCCGGCTGCTCGACGACGTAGGGGCCGAATTGCTCCGGGGCGGCGGGGCTGTTGTAGCCGAGGAAATCGAGCCCGATCAGATCGGTCGGCGGCGCGCCGCAGTCGCGCAGCATGCCGCCGCGCAAGCCGTCCTGGCTGTGCCACGCCTCGCCGCGGCGGAGCGAAGGCACGCGCGCGCCGGCGGCGTCGGTCTTGCGGCACTCCATCACGGTGCCGTCGTCGTTGAACGAGACGCGCCAGAACACGGCGTTGCCACTGAGCACGATCAGGTTGCCGCCGCCGCGGAGGTAGTCGTCCGTGTGCCGCATCATCGGCAGCGACCAATATTCATTGTGCCCGACGATCATGAGCGCCTTGTAGTCGCGCAGCAGCCCTGGGTCCCGGTGCAGATCCCAGTCGCTCACCACGTCGTGCTCGTAACCCTGCTCCTCGAGCCAAATCTGCGAGAAACGGTCGGCGCGCATGAGGTGGCTGTATTTCGTCGGTCCCCCGTAGAGCACATAAGGCCCGGCGGCCGGCCAGGGCATGCGGACGCCCATCTGATAAGTGCCCTGCCGCGCGGCGTGATCGCGGTAGAAATTGTAGGCGGGCAGGCCGCGCGCGTTGGACTCGATGCCGCCGGTGCCCCAGACTTGGTGCCGCGCCGGCCGCGCGATCGCGAAGGGCGTGCCGTTGTAGGCGCGCCAGGTGTTCGTCGACATCAGCAGCAGGATCGGCGCCTTCTTTTTCCGTGCCGGGCGCCGGACGATGAACGTGCAGTGCTGCTCGCGCGGCGTGCCTTCGTAGTCGAATTGCAGCCGCGCGACATAAATTCCCGAGCGCGCGTCGGCCGGCACGGACCAGCGGTGCGTGACGGACCATCGGCAATCGTAGAGATCGTCCGAGGCCAGGCGCAGGCCGTGGCCGCGCGTCGCGTCGGTCTTTGGGTCATACCCGCCGAAGCGCGGCACGTCGGCTTTGAAGCTCGGCCCGCCAATCATCCACGTCGCGTGGTTGATGATCCGGCCGTGGCGGCCCGCGCCCGCGGCATCCGCCACGCGCTCGCCGCGTTCCTCCGTGAGCGGCCAGCACGCCAGGACGCCGGCGCCGCGCGCGGGCTCGAGGCCGCGCTGCGCGAACCGCGCGCCAATCTCCTCCGCGTCGAGCGCCCGCCCGTAAATCGCGGGCATCGCGATGTCGCCGTCAAGGAAGTGCCGCGCCACCCCGCCCTGCGCCATCGCGCCGAGCCGGAGCGGATGCGAGCCAGTGCGCAACGGCCCCACGAAATCCCACGCGGCGATCTCCCTGGCGTCGACATGGACGCGCTTCTTCAGGCCGTCCCACGTTGCGACGAGATGGTGCCACTTGTCGCGCGTCACCGCGCCGGGTGCGGTGCGGTGCACGACTTTTTCATCGGGCCCGAAACCATCGCCGAGAAAAAAACCCACGTAGCCATCCTTGCCGATGCCGAGCGCGAAGCCGTCGTCGGACTCCTTGTCCTCCTGCGTGATGATGCCCTGCAGCCGCGTGAGCTCCCACGGCCGCACCCAGCACTCAAGCGTGAGGGCACGCGACTCCGTGATGCTCTGTGGCGCGACCACGTAGGAACCAGGGTGGATCGGCTGCGGGTTCGCCGGCGACTCGGGGAACTCCGCCAGCACTGCGTCGCCCGCGGGATCGTCGGCGTGCAGGCCCAGCCGGCAGATGGAGAGTCGGCAAGGCACGCTGTTGCTGACGCAAAGCTCGAGCGCCTCGCCCGCCGCGACCGAATGCTGCAGCGGATAGGCGTGGACGCCCGGCACCTCGAGCGCCAGATGCGGCGGCAACGCAGCCGACGTCGGACTCGACTGGGCGCGCGGCACACGAGGCAGCGCGGCAGCCGTGGCAATGGTGGCTCCGGTGGTGCGGATGAACTGCCGGCGGTTCATGGGGCGTGTGGAAAGCCTTGTTATTGCCGCGCGCGTATCGAGCCGCAATTGCAGCTCAACGTTCGCCGTGCAGCCACGCGACGAGCGGAAGGTTCAGGCGGCGGATCTCCGCGACCGCCAGTTCGGCCACGCGCGTCGCGCCGTGGGTGTTGTAGTGGGTGTCGTCCTTGGCGCCGTTGGGATAGGCCGGATGCACGCCGGGCGCGAAGTGCAGGTGCAGCGCGCGCGAGCCCTCGAATCCCAGGTTTTTTTCCAGCGCCGTCGTGCGCTCATACAATTCGAGCAGAGGCACCCGCTCGCTTGCGGACAGCTCGCGGTTCACCCGGACGTAGTCCGAGGCGGTCTCGGTCCATTCGCCCTTATCGTTCCAGCGCCGGTGCGCGACCTGCGTGGCGAGAATCGGCGTCGCACCCTTCGCCCTGATCTCGCGGATGAAGCGCCGGAGGTTGGCCACGAATTCGCCGCGCGGTTCCGTGCGCCGCTTGGGATCGCTGGAGGAGTCGTTCGTGCCCCAGCACATGATCAGGAAATCACCGGCGCGGATGTCCCCGATGGTTTTTTCCCAGTGGCCCTCGTCGATGAAGCTCTTGGTGCTCCGACCGCTGCGCGCGCGGTTGTCGATTTGCGCCGGGTCCTTGAAGAACTGCGGCAACATCTGCCCCCACCCAACGACCGGGCGCTCCGGCGGAAAGGTCGCCATCGTCGAGCCACCGATCAGGTAGAGCTTGGGCAGCGCCGGCTCCGCCGCGACGAGGGCGGCGCACGACACCAAGAACAAATGGGCGAGTCGGCGGAGCATCGGGCTCAAGGCGCGCGCACGGGAACCAGCCGCACGCCGCGCACGTCGGCGAGCTCGCGTTTCAACGGGCCATCGGGCCGCAGGATGATCCGGTTCACGCCCGCGCGCAGCGTCAGCACGCCGGCCGGCTGCTCACGGAAATGGTCGTAGTCGACGGTTGAACGAACTTCGCCGCGCGCGCGGCTGCCTTCGGTTTCGACGACGTAGAAGTCGCCGGCCGATTCATCGTCCGCCGCAAGCGTGACGTGCACCGCGTAACGGCCGCCCGCTGCCACCTGCACGCGCCATTCGGCGACGTCGTCCGCGACGGTCCACGGCGCGAGCACGTCGAGCGCCGGGCGGTAGCCGAGCTTCTGCGCATACACCGTGGCCGACCGCGCCGGGAGCACGATCTCGCCCGACGCCTCCGGGACAATGGCCGCGCGGCGAGGCGTCGTCGCGGTGGTCCCGGTCACGGCGCCAAGTTCGTCCGCGGTCCACGGCAGCGTGCGCGACGCAGTCTCGCGCCGAATCGTCGCCACGAGCGCCGGCTCGACCAACGACGCGGTGTTGCCCCACGCGCGCCGGATGTAGCTGAGCACGGCGGCAATCTTCTCATCGTCGAGCACGCCGGTCGCGCCGAGTCCGGGCATCGCGAGGTTCCAGACCTGGTCGTTCACTTTCACGGGGCCATAGAGGCCGTGGAGCACGACGCGCACGAGCCGCTCGGGCGGGCCCGACACCCAGTCGCTGCCGGCGAGCGGCGGAGCGAGATTGGCCGCGCCCGCTCCGTTGGGCTGATGGCAAGCGGCGCAGAATTGCCCGTAGGCCTCGCGCCCGGCCTCGATTCGTTTCGCTTGCGCGGGCGTCAGCGTCTCCGCATCGGCGCCCGTCACGACGGTCGCGCCCGGCCACGTGAAATGATCGAGCAGCCGATACGCCTGCTGCCGCAAGGCGGCGTCCTGGCCACGCGCGAGTGAGATCAAAACGGCCGGCTCGCGCGCCAGTGCGATGGGCTGCTTGGAGCGCCTCGAGCTCGTCGCATACGCCGCGATCGCGTCGAGCAGGGCCGTGCGCTGCCAGCCGCCGGGGGCTGCCGTGGCCACAGCGTCGAACAGTCCCGATCCGCGGGCCGCGTCCTTCGCCTCGAGCACGCAATGCACGGTCAGCGCCATCAAATCGGCTTCGGCCGGGCCCGCGGTCGGCCGCGCGCGTGACTCCGCCAGCAGCAGGCGCAGGAAATCGAGTTCGCGATTCTGCAGGCCCGTCAACGCGGCGGCCGGGAACAATGCGTCCGTCCCGCTGCGGGCGACGCGCGCGAGCGCCGGCAGCGCCGCCGGTGACGCGAGCGCGCTGGCGGTCAGCGTCGCCTGCAACCGCACGCGCTCGCTCGGGTCGCCGGCCGCGCGACCGAGGCGCGCGATGAGCGCGGTTTGATCCGCGGTGTCGAGGCCCGTCTCGCAGAGACGAAACGCCGCCGCCCGCACGCGCTCGTCAGGATCGTCGAGCGCGGCGAGCTTGAGGTCGGCGGCCAGCGCCCCGACTCCCTCGAGCGTCCAGAGCGCGTGCAGTCGCGCCAGCGGCGGCTCGCCACGGCGCGCGAGCGGGGCGAGAAGCGGCACGGCCGCGGGATCACGGCGCTCCACAAGCAAGCGCTGCGCGGTGAGGCGCCACCAACCCGTGCCGTGCCCGAGATGGCGCACGAGCTCGGCCGTCGAGGCACGCGAGAGGGCCGGAGGCTGGCGATCGAGCGGACGATCCTCGCGCACGATGCGGTAGATGCGCCCTTGGTTCTGGCCGACGTCGAGTTTGCGGTCGCGCACTTGGTCGCTGATCCACGGCACCATGAAGATCACGTGCTCGATGATGCCACGGTAGAGATCAGCGAGGTAGAGCGCGCCATCGGGGCCGACGCGCGCGTTGACGGGACGGAAGCGCTCGTCGGTCGAGGCGAGGAATTCTTCCTCGGCCGGATAGAAGCGCTCGGCTTTCGGGCGGAGGCCCCAGTCGACCTTGAGCCGGCCGACGAGATTGCCGCCTGACTCCGGCACGAAGACCTGGCCGCGCGCCTCCTCGCCAAACTGATCGGCGTCGTAGAAACATGTGCCGGCCACGATCGTGTAGGTGCGCAGCCGGCCGTCGTCGCGCAGTTCCATCGCTCCGAGCGTGATGCCGGGCGTCACGCGGATCGGGAAAACCTGCTGCGCGTCACGCGCGATGTTGGTGTCGATGCCCGCAAAGCCACGACCGCCGCGCACCGCGATGGCGGCGAGGTGGCGGTTGCGCACGAGGTAGTGGCCGGGAATCAGATCAGCGTGGAGCGCGGAGCTTTCGTGCGACGTGAGGAAGCGGCCGGTCTCATCGAACGAGACGCCGAACTGCCCGCTCCTCGGCATCGGCTCCTCGATGAGTTTTCCGTCGACCCAACGGTGGCGCGACGTGGCGTCGGCGTTGTGCAGCCAGTTATCGAGGCCGTAGCGCAGGCCGTTGCCGGTGTGCTGCGGGTTGCCGGTGACGCCGAGCTTGCCGACCTCCGTCCGCTTGTCGCAGCGCAGATCACCGTTGGTGTCCTCGCAGAACCAGATTTTCGGCGGCTCTTGGATCAGCACGCCGCCTTTCACGAACGACAGCGAGCGCGGCATCACGAGGCCGTCGAGAAAGACCGTGCTCTTGTCGGCGCGGCCGTCGCGATCGGTGTCCTCCAGCACGACGACGCGGCAGATCGGGTCGGCCTCGCCGGTGCCCTTGATGTCGCGCATGTAGCCCTGGTATTCGACGACCCAGATGCGGCCGTCGGGATCGAACTCAAACGAGATCGGGTTCTGCACCATCGGCTCGGCGGCGACGAGCTCGAGGCGGAAGCCGGGCGCGAGCCGAAAGGTCTTCAGCGCCTCCTCCGGCGAGAGCGGCGGGGCGGGCGGCACCTTCATCTGCTTCAGGAGGTCCGCGCCCTTCTCCCACTGCGCGCGGCCGGTGAGCATCGACGGCGGGCGGTTGCGCGGCCGCTCGGGCGGCACGGATTGCGCGAAGCCGGGCGCGACCAAGAGAAGCGCCGCCGCGCCCTGAAGCCACGCGCGCATGGTTCCGCTGCTCACCGTCAGAACCGCGCCTGGATGCCCGTCGAGATCGAGCGCGGGAAGAGATTGGTCTGCGCGCGGCGATCCTCGCGGTAGAGGCCGCTGTAGCGGCCGCGGTTTTCCTCGAGCAGATTGATCACGTCGAGGAAGACGTTGACGTTGCGCGTGACCTTGAACCGCGCGAAGAAATCAAACTGATCGCGGCGGCCGATAAACTCGGAGCTCGAGGGATCGCCCGCGTTGAGGGACGAGAGGTAGGTGTCGGCGTAGTTCCACATCAGCCGGAGATCCCACCGACGATCATTGAAGGTCACGCCGGCATTGCCGGAGCGGGGACGCAGGCCGGTGAGGCTGTTCTTGAACGGCAGATTGGTGACTACGCCGTTGTAGTCGCCCGAGCTGGTGAGCACCGTCCAGTTGGCGGTGACCCCAAGGCCGCGGAGCATGCCCGGCAGGAAACTGAGCTGCTGCGAATAGTTGGCCTCCATGCCCTCGACCGTGCCGTCGCCGGCATTGACGCGGCTGTTGCCCTGCCAGCCGACGTAGTCGGTGAGATCGAGGCCGAACTCGTTGCCGGTGATCCGGAACGAGGTCGCGGCGACGTAGTTCTTGATGTCCTTGCGAAACGCGCCGATGGACGCGACGCCAACGGGCTTGAAGTAGTATTCGAGGCTCACGTCGTAGTTGCTCGAAATCTGGGGCTTCAGCGAAGGGTTGGAGAAACTCACGGTCTGGCCGAGGTCGTTGATCGCAAAGCGGCCGACCAGATCGGCGATGCGCGGGCGGCCGATGGTGGTCGAGTAATTGGCGCGCACGGTGAAGTTGCGCACGGGCTCGTAGCGGAACTGGAGATTCGGGAACCAATCGACGTAGTCCGATTCGACGGTGCGGAACGTGCCGAAGCGCGCCTCGGGGGTGGTCGCGCGCGTGTTCTCGAAACGCGAGGTGATCGAGGCCTTGGTCTGCTCGACCCGCACGCCAGCCGTCATCTGGAGCTTGGCGGTCAGCTTGACCTCGCCCTGCACGTAGCCTGCGGGAATCGTCTCGCGCGTCTGGTAGTCATTTTGCAGCGAGTTCGTGACGGACGTGTCGAGGTTCGCGTTCGTGAGCGGCAGCGCGGTGGCGTTGTAGTTGAACTGCACGGCGGGGCGCGCCGCGAGCCCCGCGGGCTGGTAGCTGAAGCCGATGTCGCGAAACACGGCCTTGGTGTCGATGATCGGCGTCGCAGGGTAGCGGCCGTCCAGCCAGCCGTGGGCGACGGTGCGGCGGTAGCGGCTGTAGTCGCCGGCGCCGAGCGTGCCGGTGATCGAGTCGGCGTCGCGGTCGCGGTCCTGCTGGCGGACGCGGAAGCCGGTCTTGATCTTGGTCGGGAAACGCCAGCCCGCGAAGTCGCGCGTGGCGTCGAGCTTGGCGCTGGAGATCTTGTCGGACGCATCCTCGTGCGTCCCGGTCACCGCGATCGAGAGCATGTTGGTGAACGGATCGTTGGGCGGGGCGTTCACGTTGCCGAATGTGACGGTGGGAAATTCCTTCGATGCGCGCCGGTCGTAGGTGAAGGAGTAAAGGTTGTTGCTGCGGGCCGTGGCCGACATGCGGTCGAGCGGGCGGAACGAGTCCGAATAGGTGAGCGCCCACGCGAGCTTGATCGCGCCGAGCGCGGTTTTGCCGTTGAGCTGGAAATTCCAGAGGTCGGAAGGCGTGTCGCGGATGTCACGCTGCGTCCGGTAGCTCGAGCGCGTGAAGATCCAGAAGTCGGTCGTGGAGTTGGCCGCGTCGAAGGTGAGGTTGTCGGTGTATTGGGGCCGGTTCTGGTCCATGACGTTCACGAAGCGGGTCCAGCCCGCGAGGGCCGAGACCGACGATTCGCGCGACAACCGGTAGTCGAGCCGGACTTGGAAGTTCGCGCGCTTGTTCAGGTGGTATTCCTGATCGGCGTAGAGAAACTGCCGGCCCACGGTGGGGCTGGAGTAGTTCCAGTTCTGAGCGAACGTGGTGCGCACGGTCTGCAGGCCGTCGCCTACTTCCTGATATGCGCCGGTGAGCGACACGCCGAGCTTCCGGCCGAAGACCATGAAGACATCCGAGTAGTCCACGGAGAAGCTCGGGAAATACCGCCGCCCGCTGCCCGCCGGATCGAGGTGGCGACCCATCGTCTCGTTGTAGGAGTAGGCGGCGTTGAGGGTGAGCGAGCGGCCCGTGCGGTCGAATCCGCTGCGCGAGCGCATGTTCACCACGCCGCCAAGGGACTCGGCGTCCATGTCGGCCGTCGGCGTCTTGATGACCTCCACGCTCTCAATCGACCCGGAGGCGATGCCGCTCACCAGCTGCGAGCGGGAGTCGGGGTTGGCGGAGGCGTAGCGCGCGCCGTCCATCGTGACCATCGTGAATTCCGGCGAGAGCCCGCGCACGGAAATCGCATCGACCGCGGAGCCGCCGTATTCGCCGACGACGCCCGGGAGTCGCTGGAGAAACGAGCCCATGTCGCCCTTGGCGATGTTGCCGTAGGCATCCGTGGAGATCGCGTTCATGAGGGTGAGCGACTTTTCCTGCCGCGCGATCGCGGCGGCGTTGCCCTCGCGCACCGCGGTCACCGCAAAAGGATCGAGCGCATATACGTCCGACGTGAGCGCAAAGTCCTGCACGGCGGGCGCGCCGGCCGTGAGTGTCACCCGGCGCGTCATCACATCAAGGCCCGGATAAATCACGCGCACCTCGGTCGTCCCGGCAGGCAGGCGCTCAAGCGCAAACGTGCCGTCGCGCTCAGTCGCCGTGCGGTGCTCGGAGCCGACGACCTCGACGGTCGCGCCCTCGAGCGCGGCGCCCGTGGCGAGGTTGGAGACGCGCCCGCGAAGGGTCGCATCCTGGGCAAACGCTGCGGAGGCCGTGACAATGAGAAGGCAGGCACGCAGCAGCGCGGGGAGGGTGTTCTGAACGTTCATGGGAGGGGGAGAAAACGGCTAGGCCACGCTCATGGTAAGCGCGGCGCCACGCGGGAAGGAATACCAAAGTTCGCGCGGGGTCGCGATGCGGGCACAATGGTCCGCGGCGCCACCGGTCAGGTGCTGGCGCGTGTTGACGGCGTGCGGCTCAATTTCGTGGATCCGGTTGTCGAAACGGAGCGCGAAGACGATCGGCCGGGGCAGTCCGTGACAACGTCGCGGAGTGGAGTGCGGCGGCGAAAGCGCCATCCGGCCGTCTCTCACCCTTACGGCGAGCGCAGCCCGGCCGTGTTCACGGCGATCACGCGGTAAGTGTGCGATGCGCCGGGTGTCGCCGTCGCGTCGGTGAACGTCATCCGCACGAGCGGTTGAACCGGCGTGTCGCTGTATTGCAGGCCTTGGAAGACCGGCCGGCCGAAAGGGTTCTTCGGCTGCCGCGGCAGCTCAGCGATCACGCGGCCATCGCGCTCGATCACGAAGCCGGCGAGGCCGCTCTCAATGTCCGCCTCGGCCTCCCACGCGAGCGCGTTGCCACTCACCCGGAGGCCGGACGGAGCAGGCGGCGGAGTGGCGTCAGGCACCACCGTGTCGCGCACGTAGTGCATCCAAGCGCGCGCGAGGTTCGCATCAGGCAGCCAGATCGCCTCGCGGGAGTCGCCGACGAATTGCGCGGCGGGCCGCGCCTCCGCGCCACGGAGCGGCGCGAGCCACGCCTCGCCCGCCGGCATCGGGAGCAACGGCCCGCCGGGTTTCTCCGGCAGCCGCGCAGCGAGGCAGGCGTCGAGCCACGGGATCGCGAGGTAGCGTTGGTTGCCGCACTCGTGGCTCGTCAGCGGATCGATCGCGACGCCCACCAGTCCGCCGCGGGCACGCACGGCCCGGAAAAAACTCTCGTTGGCGGGCCAGACGCCGGCGAAGCGGCCGTCCTTCACGGTGACGCCTTCCTTGGTGCCGAGATTGCACATCAGCGGGACCGCGAGCGCCGCCGCGGGCACCGGGTGGGGGCGGATGCCGGGACGCTCGGAATTCGGCTCGAGGAACGGCACGCCGGAGCGCAGCCAGGCGGCGGCGACGCGCTCCGGATGCAGCAGCGCCATGCCCCCCGCCCAATGTCCGCCGCCACTGTGACCCCACAACGCCCACGGCACGCGCGCCAGCTCCGGGTGCCCCGACAAGGCGCCGAGATCGGCCAGGCCGCGTTGGAAGGCCGCGCCGGATCCGTTGCGCGGATCGCACCAAAGCTGGCAGTCGGCCCCGTCCGGCTGCTCGTAGGCGGGCGAGAGCAGCGCGCAGCCGTGCTTTTTTGCCAGCGCCTGCCAGTGCAGATCGAAGGCCCCCGTGAGCCCCGATTTGCACGAACCTTCGCCGCATCCGTGCTGGTGCACGATCACACCGCGCAGCGTGCCGACTCCGGGCGGAATCCAAATCGTGTAATTGACCGCAAAGGCGAGGCCACCCGGCTCCGCCGAGGCCGCGTAGCGCACGCGGTAGTGAGGCGGCTCCGCGACGGGAAATACATCATACGGCGCGCGCTGGGCCGACGTCGTCGCAACCAGTGCGACGAAGAACAAGGACAGGAAACGCATGAGCACGGATGATGGGAGCACCGCGACGCCTGCAAACGCAACGCGCGAAGCGCCCGCCGCCGCCCATCCGGCGGCTCTCAAATCCGGCGTTGCCGTGCCACGCACCGCGAGGCAAACCGGGCGACATGCCTCACCCCACCCGCTTCCTCCTCCTCGGCGCGCTCTGGTCCATCGCGTCCGTTTGCTCCGCCGCGCCCGCCGCGCGCCCCAACATCCTCTTCCTCTTTGCCGACGATCAACGCGCCGACACCATCGGCGCGCACGGCAATCCGCACATCAAGACCCCCGTCATCGACGGGCTCGTGCGCGGCGGCGTCAGCTTCCGGCGCAACTACGTCTTCGGCGGCAACAGCGGCGCCGTGTGCGTCCCCAGCCGCGCGATGCTCCACTCCGGCAAGCACTGGTTCGCGATCAACACGCAGACGCTCGCCGGCGAGAAGCTCATGGGCGAGCTCTTCGCCGAGCACGGCTACACCACCTTCGGCACCGGCAAGTGGCACAACGGCCAGCCCTCCTGGCTCCGCTCCTTCCAGCACGGGGAGAGCGTGATGTTCGGCGGCATGTCCGACCACGAGAAGGTGCCGCTGCACGACCGCGGCCCGGGCCACACGATGGTCGGCCCGCGCACCGGCGGGAAATTCTCCACCGAGATGTTCGCCGACGCCGCGATCAAGTTCCTCGAGCAGCACGACTCCGCCGGCGGCGCCAAGCCGTTCTTCCTCTACTCTGCCTTCACGGCGCCCCACGACCCGCGTCAGCCACCGCCCGGCTTTCCGGCGAACTACAAGTCACGCCCGCCGCTGCCGAAGAATTTCCAGCCGCAGCTCCCGTTCGACAACGGCGCGATGAACGGCGGTCGCGACGAAAACCTCGGCGCCTGGCCGCGCACCGAGGCGATGATCCGCGACCAGCTCGCCGAATACTACGCGATGGTCGAGCACCTCGACGCGCAGATCGGCCGCATCCTCGCCGTGCTCAAGCGCCGCGGCCTGGCCGACAACACGATCATCGTCTACGCCGCCGACAACGGCCTCGCCCTCGGCAGCCACGGCCTGCTGGGCAAGCAGAGTGTCTTCGAGCACTCGATGCGCACGCCGTTCATCATCGGCGGCCCCGGCATTCCCAAGGGCAAGTCCACCGAGGCCTTCACCTACCTGTTCGATATTTTCCCCACCCTCTGCGAGCTCACCGGCGTGCCCGCGCCCGCGGGCGTGTTCGGCCAGAGTGTGCGCCCGCTCTGGGACGGATCGAAAAGCAAAATCCGCGACACCGTGTTCCTGCCCTACATCCAAGTGCAGCGCGCCGTGCGCGACGAACGCTGGAAGCTCGTGCGCTACCCCAAGCTCGGCTTCTCGCAGCTCTTCGATCTCCAAAGTGATCCCGACGAGACACGCTCCGTCTACGACGTGCCCGCCAACGCCGCGCACATCGCGCGCCTCACCGCCGCGATGAAGGCCTGGCAGCAGAAAGTCGGCGACACGCTCGTGCTCAACGAAGGCAGCACCCCGCCCCCGCGGATCGACCTGACCGGCAAGGAGCGCAAGACCGACCAGTGGCAGCCCGCATGGATCGTGGAGAAGTATTTCAAAAACTGAGCGCA
>JAEUHB010000170.1 GCA_016794665.1 Opitutaceae bacterium | reverse complement strand
CGAACGCCTTTCTCACCGCCGTCAACCACGAGCGCCACGCCGTGCACTCCTGCCAATCAGCCTTCGATTCACTCACCGCGATCTGGCAGCGCTCCGCCGAACTCGATGGCTGGTTCGTCGGCGACTACCTGATTATGCGGGACCACGTCCACTTCTTCGCCCGCGCCGCAATGGAGGCGAAGTCGCTGGCGAACTCGATGGACACGTGGAAATCGCTCAGCTCGCGGCAGCTCGAGACCAAGACACCCTAACCTTTGCCGCCTTCGGCTTGCTGTCATCTCGGGACGCGGCGCCCTCGCCGCGTCTTTTCACCTGAATCATTTCATCACCAGCTCTCCCTCCTTCACCGAGAATTTCACCTCGCTGCCCTCGGCGACTTCGCCGGCGATGAGGGCGCGGGCGAGCTTGGTCTCGATCTGGCGCTGCAGGAAACGCTTCAGCGGGCGCGCGCCGAAGACGGGATCGTAGCCTTTCTCGGCGGCCCACTCCTTCGCCTTCTTGTCGAGCGTTACGGTCACGCGGCGGTCGGCGAGGCGCTTGTTGAGGTCGGCCAGCAGGAGGTTCACGATCACGGTGATTTCGTCGAGCGTGAGCGGCTTGAAGAGGATCGTCTCATCGATGCGGTTGAGGAACTCGGGGCGGAAGTTTTTCCGCAGCTCCGCGAACACCGCCTCGCGCACCGCCTCGGTGATCGTGTCGCCGGTCACGCCGTCGAGCAGGTGGCGCGAGCCGAGGTTCGACGTCATGATGATGACGGTGTTCTTGAAATCCACCGTGCGGCCCTGCGAGTCGGTGATGCGGCCGTCGTCGAGCACCTGCAGCAGCACGTTGAACACGTCCGGGTGCGCCTTCTCGATCTCGTCGAAGAGGATCACGGCGTAGGGCTTGCGGCGCACGGCCTCGGTGAGCTGGCCGCCCTCGTCGTAGCCGACGTAGCCGGGAGGAGCGCCGATGAGCCGCGCGACGCTGTGCTTCTCCATGTATTCCGACATGTCGATGCGCACGAGCGCGGCCTCGGTGTCGAAGAGCGTCTCGGCGAGGGTCTTCGCCAGCTCGGTCTTGCCGACGCCGGTCGGACCGAGAAACAGAAACGAGCCCACGGGCCGGCGCGGATCCTTGATGCCGCTGCGCGCGCGCAGGATGGCCTCGGTCACAAGCGTGACGGCCTCGTGCTGGCCGACGACGCGCCGGTGCAACACGTCCTCAAGCCGCAGGAGCTTTTCCTTTTCGCCCTCGACGAGGCGCGTCACAGGCACGCCGCTCCACTTGGCCACAACCTCGGCGATCTCCTCGTCGGAGACCTCCTCCTTGAAGAGCGTGCTTTCGGTGGCGCCGCCTTTCTTCTCGAGGCGCTTCAGCTCGGCCTCCATCTGCGGCAGCTTGCCGTGGCGGAGCTCGGCGACCTTGTTGAGGTCGTAGGCGCGCTCGGCCTTTTCCATCTCGAGGCGCGCGGCCTCGATCTCCTCGCGGAGTTTGCGGGTCTTGCCGACGGCGGCCTTTTCCTTCTCCCACGTGAGCCGGATGCCCTTGGCCTGCTCGCGTGCCTCGGCGAGTTCCTTGCGCAGCGCCACGAGGCGGCGCGCGCTCGCGTCATCCTTTTCCTTGGCGAGCGCGGTCTCCTCGATCTCGAGGCGCAGGACCTTGCGCGTGAGCTCGTCGAGCTCCTGCGGCATCGAGTCCATCTCCGTGCGGATCATGGCGCACGCCTCGTCGACGAGGTCGATGGCCTTGTCGGGGAGGAAGCGGTCGCTGATGTAGCGGTTGGAAAGCGTGACGGCGCTCACCAGCGCGTTGTCCTGGATGCGCACGCCGTGGTGCAGCTCGAAGCGCTCCTTGAGGCCGCGCAGGATCGAGATCGCGTCCTCCACGGTCGGCTGATCGACGAGCACGGGCTGGAAGCGGCGCTCGAGCGCGGCGTCCTTCTCGATGTGCTTGCGGTATTCATCGAGCGTGGTGGCGCCGATGCAGTGCAGCTCGCCGCGCGCGAGCATGGGCTTGAGCAAGTTGCCGGCGTCCATCGCGCCGTCGGTCTTGCCCGCGCCGAC
>JAEUHB010000154.1 GCA_016794665.1 Opitutaceae bacterium | reverse complement strand
GGATCGCCTTTCGTCGCGGCGAGCACGGCCGGCTCCTGCGGCAATGGGAGCGCCCGAGCGAGGGTTTTTTCCACTTTGTGCGCGACGACCGCTCGCCGGCGCTCGCGGTCGTGGTGAATGCCGATTTGTCGCAAGGCCCGGTGCGCCTGCTCTTCGCCATCAACCCCACGCTGGCCGACGCGACAATCTCCGTCGGCCCCACCATCGCGGGCGCCGCGCCGGGGGCGTGGAGCCTGCTGGCCGATGAGGAACGGTTCTATTTGTCCGCCGGTAAGCATGCGAACCGGCCGGTTGAGGCCGACCTTTGGCTGCCCGCGTTGGCCTGTGGCCTGTGGATCGATCCGGGCGAGGGCGGGGCGGGCGCGGCTTGAGGCTGGCAATCCCGGCAGCTTGGCGGGCCCTTTTTGGATTTTTCTGGCGCCAAACCCGGTGGGTTCGACGCGTCCGACTGACATTGTCCGGGCCGGAATGGCGTTTTCGCCGTAGCGGGCGGGGCTTTCTGGTGCGCCCCATTGTGACCAAAACCGCACTTGCATCGTGGCACGCGGCGCGCTTGCGTGAACGGTCCGCGTTTGCGCGGGACGCATTCTCAACCGCAATCATCAACCATCCCATCCGGAGTCACCCACCATGGCAGTCAAAGTCGCAATCAATGGTTTCGGCCGCATCGGCCGCCTCGTTTTCCGCGCGCTCGTCGAGCAGGGCCTGCTCGGCACCACGCTCGACGTCGTGGCGGTCGGCGACATTGTGCCGGCCGACAACCTCGCCTACCTGCTGAAATATGACTCCACGCAGGGCCGTTTCGCCGGCACCGTCGGCTCGAAGAAATCCTCGCCCGACAAGCTCGAGGACGACGTCCTGATCGTGAACGGCAAGGAGATCCTCGTGGTCTCCGCCAAGACCCCCGCCGAGCTCCCCTGGGGCAAGCTGGGCATCCAGCTGGTGATTGAGTCGACCGGCCTCTTCACCGACGCCGAGAAAGCCAAGGGCCACATCGCCGCCGGCGCCAAGAAGGTCATCATCTCCGCCCCGGCCAAGGGCGAGGACATCACGGTCGTGATGGGCGTGAACGACGACAAACTCGACCTCGCCAAGCACACCATCATCTCCAACGCCTCCTGCACGACGAACTGCCTCGCGCCGGTCGTGCACGTGCTGCTCAAGGAAGGCTTCGGCGTCGAGGAAGGCCTGATGACGACCATCCACTCCTACACCGCGACGCAAAAGACCGTCGACGGCCCGTCCAAGAAGGACTGGAAGGGCGGCCGTTCCGCCGCCATCAACATCATCCCGTCCTCGACCGGCGCCGCCAAGGCCACCGCGCTCGTGCTGCCGGAGGTGAAGGGCAAGCTCACCGGTATGTCGTTCCGCGTGCCGACCCCGACGGTCTCGGTTGTCGATCTCACGGTGAAGACGACGAAGGAGACCTCCTACAAGGCGATCTGCGAAGCCATGAAGAAGGCCAGCGAGACCTACCTGAAGGGCATCCTCGCCTACACGGCGGACGAGGTCGCCTCGAGCGACTTCATCCACGACAAGCACTCGTCGATCTTCGACGCGGGCTCGGGCATCGAGCTCAACCCGAAGTTCTTCAAGCTCGTCTCGTGGTATGACAACGAGTGGGGCTACTCCAACCGCGTCGTCGAGCTGACCCAGAAGATCGCGGCGAAGCTTTAAGCACCGCATTTCCCCGCCCGCGAATCACGCGAATCCACGCGAATAACCTCAACTATTCGTGCTGATTCGTGTGATTCGCGGGCGATTGTTTTAGGACTCTTTCCATGGCCAAATTCAAAACCATCCGTGACCTCAACCTGGGCGGGAAGCGCGTGCTCATGCGCGTGGACTTCAACGTCCCGCAGGACAAGCAGACCGGCGCGATCACCAACACCGCGCGCATCGCGGCGGCGTTGCCCACGATCCAGCATGCGCTGGCGGCGGGCGCTTCCGTGGTGCTGATGTCGCACCTCGGCCGCCCGGATGGCCAGAAGATCGCCAAGTTTTCGCTCAAGCCGGTCGCGACCGAATTGGAAAAACTGCTCGGCCGGCCGGTGACGTTTCTCGACGACTGCGTCGGCCCCGCGGTCGAGGCCGCGTGCGCCCAGCTCAAGCCCGGCCAGGTTGTGCTGCTCGAGAACCTGCGCTTCCACCTCGAGGAAGAAGGCAAGGTGAAGATCAAGAACGCCGACGGCACGGAGACCAAGCTCAAGGCCGATCCGGCGAAGGAAGCGGCGTTCCGGTCGAGCCTGTCGAAGCTCGGCGACGTCTACGTGAACGATGCCTTCGGCACCGCACACCGCGCGCACTCGTCGATGGTCGGCGTGAACCTGCCGGTGAAGGCGGCCGGCTTCCTGATGGAGGCCGAGCTGAAGGCCTTCGACAAGGTGCTCAACGCCCCCGAGCGCCCGCTCCTCGCCATCCTCGGCGGCGCGAAAATCGCCGACAAGATCCCGCTCATCACCAACCTCCTCGAGAAGGCCAACAAGATCATCATCGGCGGCGGCATGGCCTACACTTTCCACAAGGTTAACCGCGGGATGAAAATCGGCTCGTCGCTCTTCGACAAGGCCGGCGCCGAGATCGTCGCGGAGCTCGAGGCGAAGGCCAAGGCCCGTGGCGTGGAGCTGATTTTCCCGGTGGATTTCGTGTGCGGCGACAAGTTTGGCCCCGACGCCAACACGCAGCCGGCCACCATGGAGAGCGGCATTCCCGACGGCTGGGAAGGCATGGACGCCGGCCCCAAGAGCATCGCGCTCTACCGTGCGGCCATCCTCTCCTCGAAGACCATCGTGTGGAACGGCCCCGCGGGGGTGTTCGAGTTCGACAAGTTCGCGGGCGCCACGAAGGCGATGGCGGACGCGATCGCCGAGGCCACGGCCAAGGGCGCGACCACGGTCGTCGGCGGCGGCGACACCGCCACGGCCGCGAAAAAATTCGGCGTGCACAAGAAAGTCACGCATTGCTCCACCGGCGGCGGCGCCAGCCTCGAATACCTCGAGGGCAAGGTGCTGCCCGGGGTGGCGTTTCTCGAAAACTGACGCGCATCCGCCTCGACCCCCTCCTCCCATGATCTCCCGCAAGAAACTGATCGCCGGCAACTGGAAGATGAACAAGACGCCCGCCGATGGGGTCGCGCTCGTGCGCGACATCGTCGCGGCCGTCGGCAAACAGACGGACGTCGAGGTCGTCGTCTGCCCGCCGTTCACCGGCCTCGAGACTGCGGGCCAGGCGCTCGAGGGCTCCACGGTCAAGCTGGGGGCGCAGAACATGCACCATGAGGCCAGCGGCGCCTTCACCGGCGAAATCTCGGCGCCGATGCTGCGGGCGATCTTCACCACCCACGTCATCCTCGGCCACAGCGAGCGCCGCACGCTTTTCGGCGAGACGGACGAGCTTGTGAACAAGAAGGTCCTCGCCGCGCTCAAGAACCAGCTCCGCCCGATCCTCTGCGTGGGCGAGACGCTCGCGGAGCGCGAGGCCGGCGCGACGCTCAAGGTCGTGCAGACGCAGACCGAGCGCGGCCTCGAAGGCGTGAACAAGGATTCGGTGGGCTCCGTGGTCATCGCCTACGAGCCCGTCTGGGCCATCGGCACGGGCAAGGTGGCAACCACCGAGCAGGCGCAGGAGGTCCACGCCTTCATCCGCGGCCTGCTGGCCAGGCATTTCACCGACGCGGTCGCGCAAAAGGTCCGCATCCTCTACGGCGGGTCGATGAAGCCGGCCAACGCGCCGGAGCTGCTCGCGCAAAAGGACATCGATGGCGGCCTCATCGGCGGCGCCAGCCTCGAGGCGCGCAGCTTCGTCGAGTTGGTGACCGCGGCCATCGCCGCGAAGTAGCCCGCGGCCCCTTGGGGGGCGGGCCATTAGCCACGGACCGCGCGGGCATAACGCCCGCGACTGTGCCCGGAGTGTCACAAAGCGCGGCTTGCTTTTGTCGTTAGCCGCCTAACTATTCGGCGCCTTACTTCTTTTCCGATGCCGCACCTGATGTTGAAGGATCTTCCGCGCTACGAGTGCCTGCTCGAGGCGGCGCGGGTGTTTCCCGACCTCGATCCCTCGGCGACGGAGGTGTTCCTGCATCTGCTGCGCGCGGGCGACGAGGCGTTCCGCGTGGTCGAGGAACACCTGGCGCAGCACGAAATTTCGCAGGGGCGCTTCGGCGTGCTGATGGCGCTCTGGGGCAATTGCCAGCAGCCGGACTGCGCTCCCGGCGGAGCGCTCACGCCGGCCGAGCTCGCCGAGCGAACGGGTGTCACCCGCGCCACGATCACGGGCCTCGTGGACACGCTCGAGGCGGCCGGCCTGGTGACGCGCCGGCCGCACCCCGAGGATCGCCGGATGATGTCCGTGGGCCTCACCAAGCGAGCGGAAAAACTGCTCGAACGCATCTTGCCGCCGCACTTCCGCCGCATGGCCTGGCTCATGGAGCCGCTGGGCGAGGGGGAGCGTAAAACCTTTGTCCGCCTCCTCACCAAGGTCCTCACCCGCGCGAGGGGCGATGGGGATGCCGAGAAGAACCCCGCCCTTGTCCTTTCCGCGCGATCCTAGTCGCTGCGAATCCTAGCCCTGCCTGTTTCCACGCCATGTCCAAGAAAGTCCTCGTTTACGCCCTGACTATCCTCACGCTCGTCGGCCTCCTCCTTGTCCTGCGCGGCATCAAGTTCGGCCAGTTCGCCGCGATGGGGGCGGCGGGCGCCGCATTTGTGCCTCCGCCCGACACGGTGACCGCCGCCGCCGTGGTGGAGGATTCCTGGGACAACTCCATCCTGGCCACCGGCTCATTCGCCGCCGTGCAGGGTGTGACGATCGGCGCCGAGGTGCCCGGCAAGGTGGACAAGATCCTCTTCACCGCCGGCGCCGTCGTGGCGGCGGGCGAGCCCCTCGTGCAGCTCGATATCAGCACCGAGACGGCGCAGCTCCGCGCCGCCGAGGCCGCGGCGGAGCTGGCACGGCTCAACCTCGACCGCGCCCGCGCGCTCCGCTCCCAGAACACCAACTCCGCCGCGGAACTCGACATCGCCGAGGCCCAATCCAAACAAGCCGCGGCCTCGGCCGACAGCCTGCGCGCCGTCATCGCGAAAAAAACGATCCGGGCGCCCTTCGCCGGCCGCCTCGGCATCCGGCTCGTGAACGTCGGCCAGATCCTGAAGGACGGTGAAGCGATTGTCACCCTCCAGACCCTCGATCCGATCTTTGTGAACTTCTCGGTCCCCCAGCAGCGCCTTGGGCAGCTCGCCGTCGGCGCGGCGGTGCGCGTGACGAGTGATGCGCTCCCGGGCGAGTCCACCGATGGCAAGATTACCGCGATCGCGCCCGAGATTGATCCCGTCACGCGCAACGTCCGCGTGCAGGCGACGCTCGCGAACAAGGCCGAGCATTTCCGCCCCGGCATGTTTGCCTCGGTGGCGGTCGTCCTGCCGGCGACCGGAAAAAGCCTTGTGATTCCCGCCACCGCCGTGCTCTACGCGCCCTATGGCGACTCCGTCTTCGTGATTGAGGACAAGAAGAACGAGAAATCCGGGGCGATGGAAAAAATCCTTCGCCAGCAGTTCATTCGCCTCGGCGCGGCGCGGGGGGACTTTGTCACGGTCACGCAGGGCCTGAAGCTCGGCGATCAGGTCGTGACGACCGGCGCGTTCAAGCTCCGTCCCGGCGGCGCCGTGGTGATCGACAACCGGCTCGCGCCCGACGCGAAGCTCAGCCCCAGGCCGGAGAACAAGTGAGCGCGAGTGCCCATGAAATCGTCGTTCACTGATCTCTTCATCAAGCGCCCGGTCCTCGCGATCGTCGTCAACCTCGTCATTGTCATTGCGGGGTTGCAGGCCTACCGGTCGCTCAACGTCCGCCAATACCCGCGCAGCGACAACGCCACGGTCACCGTTTCGACGGTCTACGTCGGCGCCAGCGCGGAGCTCGTGCGCGGCTTCGTCACCACGCCGCTCGAGCGCGTCATCGCCGCGGCCGATGGCATCGACTACGTCGAGTCCAAGAGCCTGCAGGGCTTCTCGTTCATCAGTGCGCGCCTGAAGCTGAACTATGAGCCGACCAAGGCCCTCGCCGAAATCAGCGCCAAGGTTAACCAAGTCCGCAATGACCTCCCCCCGGAGGCCGAGATTCCCGCGATCAGCGTCGTTTCCGCGGATTCACAGTTCGCGTCGGCCTACCTGAGCTTCGCCTCGGACATCCTCAACCAGAGCGAGATCACCGACTACCTGGTGCGCGTCGTGCAGCCGCGTCTCTCGGCGGTGCCCGGCGTGCAGCGCGCGGAGATTCTCGGCGCGCGCACGTTCGCCATGCGCATTTGGCTCAAGCCCGAGCGCATGGCCGCGCTCAACATCAGCCCGGCGCAGGTCCGCGCGGCGCTCGCGCAGAACAACTACCTGGCCGCGATCGGCAACACCAAGGGCGCCTTCGTGCAGGTGAACCTCACCGCGAACACCGACCTGCATTCCGTCTCTGAGTTCAAGCGCCTCGTGATCCGGCAGGCCAACGACACCATTGTGCGCCTCGAGGATATCGCGGATGTCGTGCTTGGCGCGGACGACTACGACACGCAGGTCAGCTACTCGGGCCAGACCGCCGTTTTCATGGGCATCTATCCGCTGCCGCAGGCGAACACCGTTGATGTCATCAATCGCTCCCGCGCCGAGCTTGAGTCGATCAAGCGCAGCCTGCCCACGGGCCTGCAGGCCCGCATGGGCTACGACGCTTCCAAATACATCAGCAATGCCATCAAGGAGGTCACGACGACCCTCATCGACACCCTGTTGATCGTCGTCGTGGTCATTTTCCTCTTCCTTGGCTCCGTCCGTTCCGTGCTGGTGCCGATCCTCGCGATCCCGGTGTCGCTCATCGGGAGCATCTTCCTGATGCAGATCTTCGGGTTCACCATCAATCTGCTGACGCTGCTGGCTATCGTGCTCTCGGTCGGCCTCGTGGTTGATGACGCCATCGTCGTCGTCGAGAACGTCGAGCGGCACCTGCGGCAGGGTTTGTCGCGCATCGATGCGGCCCTCCTCGGGGCGCGCGAGCTGGTCGGCCCCGTGATTGCGATGACGCTCACGCTTGCCGCCGTATATGCGCCGATCGCGCTCCAAGGCGGCCTCACGGGCGCTTTGTTCCGGGAGTTCGCGATGACGCTCGCCGGCGCCGTGTTCATCTCCGGCATCGTGGCGCTCACGCTCTCGCCGATGATGGCGGCCACGATCCTGAACGACAGCGCCCACGTGAACCAGGGCTTCGCCGGCTGGGTGAACCGTCGGTTCGATGCGCTGCGCAACGCCTACGCGCGCGTGCTCGATCTCTCGCTGGCGCACCGGCCGGCCGCCTATCTCTCCTGGATCGTCCTGGCCGCGCTTACTCCGATCATGTTTGTGATGTCGCCCGCCGAGCTCGCGCCAGCGGAGGATCAGGGCGTGATCTTCGGCATCCTCAACGGCCCGGCCAACGGCACCGCCGAGCAAAAGGCGATCTCCGGCAAGGCGGTTGAGGAGGCGTTCATGGCGACCAAGGAGATGGACTTCACCTTCCAGCTGCTCTTCGGCGGCGCGGCCGGCGCAGTCGGCGGGGCGGATGGCTTCGGCGGCATGGTCGTGAAACCGTGGTCGGATCGCAGCCGCACCGTCTTTGAAATCATGCCCGAGGTGCAGCAGCGGCTCGGTGGCGTCGCCGGCATGCAGGTGTTTGCGACGACCCCGTCCGCCCTGCCTGGCGGCAGCAATTTCCCCGTCGAGTTTGTCATCGCCTCCACCGCGGACGCGGAGCGCCTCCTCGAATACGCCAACAAGCTCGTGGACGTGGCGATGATGAGCGGCGTCTTCGCCTTCCCGCCGATCATCGATCTCAAGGTGGACCAGCCGCAGGCCGAGATCGTGATCGACCGCGACAAGGTCGCGACCCTCGGCCTCAATCTCGCCCAAGTCGGCGCCGACCTCGGCTCCGCGCTCGGCGGCAACTTCGTCAACCGGTTCAACATCGACGGCCGCAGCTACAAGGTCATCCCGCAGATCGTCCGCGCCGATCGGCTCAACCCGGAGCAGTTGCGCGATCTTTATGTCACGGGGCCGAACAACCAGCTCGTCCCGCTCAGCAGCGTCGCGACGATTCAGACCAAAACCGTGCCGCGTTCGCTCAACCGGCTCCAGCAGCTCAACGCCGTCAAGCTCTCCGGCGTCACCACGCGCACGCTGGACATGGCGCTCAAGGTCCTCGAGGACGAGGCGCGCCGCATCCTGCCGCCGGGCACGGTCATCGACTACACGGGCGAGTCGCGCCAGCTGCGCACGGAGGGCAGCAAGTTTGTGCCTTCGCTCATCATGGCCGTCGTGCTGATCTTCCTCGTGCTCGCCGTGCAGTTCAACTCGTTCCGCGATCCGCTCGTCATTCTCGGCGGCTCCGTGCCGCTGGCGGGCTTCGGCGCGCTGGTGTTCACGGTGCTCAAGATGCCCAATCCCAACATGCAGTATTGGACCGATGGCTGGACCACCACGATGAACATCTACGCCCAAGTGGGCCTCGTCACGCTGATCGGCCTGATCGCCAAGAACGGCATCCTGATCGTCGAATGGGCGAACCACCTCCAGGAGCAGGGCAAGTCCAAGGTGGAGGCCGTGCGCGAGGCCACGCTCGTGCGCCTGCGCCCGATCCTGATGACCTCGGTCGCGACGGTGGCGGGGCATTTCCCGCTGACGCTCGTCACCGGCGCCGGCGCCGCCGCCCGCAACAGCATCGGCCTTGTCCTCGTCGGTGGCATGGCAATCGGCACGGTGCTCACCCTCGTGATCCTGCCGGCCCTCTACGTGCTGCTCGCCCGTGATCATTCGCACGATCGTTCCGCCGGGCCGGTGCCGAAGCCCGCGGCGCCTTCGATGCCCGAAGCCGCCACCGCCCTTGCCAAGTAATCCCATGCACCTGACCCGAAATCATTTCACCCCGGTGCGCCCGCTCGCGGCGTTTGTGCTGGCGGCCTCGGCCGTCGCTCAGCCCGCGCCGCAGCAGCCGGTGCCCGATGTGCTTGATCTGCCGACGGCGATCGGCTTCGCGCTGGAGAACAACTTCGCCATCCGCCAGGCGCGCGAGCGCATCCGCCAGCAGGACGGCGTGGTCGTGCAGGTGGCCGCGCGCTCTGTGCCCAATGTCTCGGCCGATGCCGCCTATCAGCGCAACGATCGCGAGATCTCCAACGGTTTCCCCGCCAGCGACCGCGCCTGGCAGGTCAACCTCACCGCCTCGCAGGTGCTCTACGCGGGCGGCGGCGTCAGCGCTTCCGTGAAGAGCGCCAGGCTTGCGCGCGACGCCGCGCTGCTCGACCTGCAGGCCGTGATCAACGAGGCGCTGCTGCAGGTGCGCACCGGCTACTACCGCGTGCTGCTCGCCCGCGAGCAGATCAAGGTGCAGGAGTCCAACCTCGCGTTGCTCCAGCAACAGCTCAAGAACGCCACCGATCGCTTCGAAGCGGGCACGGTCTCCAGCTTTGAAAAACTCCGCGCCGAGGTCGCGGTGGCCAACGCCAAGGTGCCGCTCATCACCGCGCGCAACGATTTCCGCCTCGCCATCGAGGCGCTGCGGCAGGCGCTCGGCTTCACCACCAACACCGCGGATCAGGCGCGCAAGGTGCCGGAATTCGCGGGTGCGCTGGAGTTCAAGCCCCAGGTGTTCGATCTTCAGTCGGCGTTCGACGCCGCCCGCGCGCACCGCCCGGAGCTGGAGCGCATCGCGAAGCTCACCGCGGCGCAGGCCGAGGGCGTCACGGCGGCGAAGGCGGGCTACTATCCGAATGTCGCGGCTTTCGGCGGCTGGACGCTGCGCAAGGGCCCGACCGACAGCTTTGGCGATTCCAACAATGGCTGGCTCATCGGCGTGCAGTCGCAGTGGGCCATCTTCGACGGCCGTGCCACCGCCGGCAAGGTCGCGCAGGCGCGCTCCGCGCTCGAGCAGACGCGGCTTACGCTCGCGGAGGTCCAGCTCGCGATCGAGATCGAGGTGCGGCGCGCGCATTCCCAGTGGCAGCAGGCCGCCGAGACGGCGGAGGTCTCCGCCAAGGTCGTCGAGCAGGCGGCCGAGGCCGTGCGCCTCGCCACCGCGCGCTACGAGGCCGGCACGAGCACGCAGCTCGATCTGCTGGCCGCGCAGACGGAACTCACCACGGCCCGCAACAACCAGATTCAGGCTTTTTTCGGTCACAACGTGGCGGTCGCGGCGCTGCGCAAGGCCATGGGCCAGGCGGACGAGTTTGTGCGGAAGTAGTTTGCCGCCGGGCCGGGGCCGGTTTCCCTGTGGCCTTGGCCCGTCCGGCGCGGGCGTTCAAAAATTTTCCGGAACCATGCCTGCAACTCGCCCCGCGGCCGGGTGTCGTCCCCCCGGTCCATGAAACGTCTCCGGCTGCTCCTCTGGCTCGCCGGCGCCGGGGCGCTGCTGTGCCTCGCGCTGGTGGCGGTCGCGTTGACGCCGTCGTTCCAGACTTGGGTGGCGCGCCGCGCGCTCGCCGGCCGCGCGGACATGAAGGCGTCGCTGGGCGAGGTTTCCGCCGGCATCAACCGCACCGAGCTGCGCGACCTGAGGGGGGAATTCCGGGGCGCGACGCTGACGATCCCGCGGGCCGAGATCGAGATGCCCGTGCTCAGCGCCGGCTGGCAGCGCAAGGCGATCGTCACGCGGCTCACGGCGCACGGTTGGACCCTGTCGTTTCCGAACCCGGTGGGCGTGACTCCGGCGCCGGCGGGCGCCCAGCCGGCCTCGGCCGAGGCGGCCGTGCGGGCGTTTGTCGGTGTGTTTGCCGAACTCAACCTGCCGCTTGATGTCGCGGTCGACGGCGTCGATTTGCAGGGCGAGGTGATCTTGCCCGAGTCGCGGGGCCGCGTGCGTGTCGCGATCAAGGGCGGCGGGCTCGCGGCGGGTCGCGACGCGAGATTTGACGTGACCGCGGAGGCGGCTTTGACCGGCGGCGACGTGCAGTCCGTCACCATCGGCGGCACGCTCACGGGCTCGATGGCGACCGCCCGGTCGTTCAACGCGCTGGCCGTGCGGCTCGACGCCACGGCGACCGGCCCGGATTTTCCCGGCGGCGCACGGCTGCGGGCCGATGCGCGCGCGGCGCGTGGCGCCGCGGGCGAGACCTACGAGGCCGTGGTGGTCACCGACGGCCGCGAGGTGCTCACCGTCTCCGCCAGCTTCCCCCTTGGGGCGCAGCGCATCGACGGCGCGTGGCGCGTGCAGGCGCGTGACGCCGATCTCGCGCCGTTTTCGCTCGGCAAGCCGCTGCCGGCGTTCGCGCTGAAAGGGGAGGGGACGTTCGATGCCGACGCCGGCTTCGCGGCCGCGCACCTCGCAGGCCGGATCGAGGGCAGCGCCGATCGGCTCGCCGTGCTTCGGCGCGAACTCGAGGTGCTGGGCCCGGTCTCGCTCAACGCCACCTTTGATCTCGCGCATCGCGGCGGCGTGATCGCGGCGCGTCAGTTTGAGGCGAGCCTCGGTGCCGGCGGGCCGGTCACGACCGTCCGGCTCCTCCAGGAATTCGAGTTCAATCCCGGCACGCGCGAACTCCGGACCGCCGAGGTCGCGCGCGATTTGCTGTCCGTCACGCTGCATGGTGCGCCGCTCGCCTGGGCACGGCCTTGGCTCGGCGGTCTGGATGCGGGCTCGGCCCGCCTGCGCGGTGAGCTTTTCGCGACGCCGCGCAACGGCGGCGTGACGCTGCGCTCGCGGGCGCCCTTGGCGATCGCGGGGCTCGCCCTCGCGCACGAAGGGCGCCGGCAGGTCGAGGGTGCCGATGTCGTCGTGAGCCTCGCGGCCGACTACACGCCGCAGGGCTGGCAGGTGGAGATTCCCGGCCTGGCGTTGAAAGCCGGCGGCGACACGCTGCTGACCTTCGAGGCCCGCGCGGGGCGGCTTGCCGGCGCGGGGCAGCCGCTCAAGGCCACGGGCCGTCTCATCGCCAGCCTGCCGGGGGTGCTCACGCAGCCGGCGTTCGCGGGGCGCGCGACGTTGGCCACGGGAGAGTTGGAGGTCACCTTCGCGGCAAGCGCCGCCGAGCGCCGCGAGCTGCAAGCGGTGGTGTTTGCGCGCAACCTCTCCGCGGGCGCCGCGGAGCAGGCGGTGCGCCTGCCCACGGTGTCGATCGACCTGCGTATGGACGCGGGCCGCGACAACGTGGTGGCATTCAGTGCGCCGGTGCTGCTCGAGCGCGACGGGCGCAAGTCGGATTTGTCGATCATTGGAACGCTGTCGCCCGCGGCCGGCTTGCCACCGGTCATCGAGGCGCTGGCGAGCGGCGCGCAGGTTTTTGTCGAGGATGCGCAGGTATGGGCGGCGATTGCGGCCGGCCCGGCTGCGCCTGGCGGCATGCCGGTGCCGAAGGTAACGGCCGGCCCGCCGTGGTCTGGCCTCAATGGCGCGATTGGCTTGCGGCTGCGGGAACTGGTTTTTTCCGACTCGCTCAAGGCCAGCAACATCACCGGCCGGGTGCGGCTTGACGCCGGGATGGTGAAGCTCGAGGGCCTGCAGGCCGGCCTTGGCGAGGCGGGCCGGGTGAATGCGGACGGCCGTGTGACCTTTGACGCGTCCGCCCCGCAGCCCTACGCCCTTGCGGTCGACCTGCGGCTGAAGGAGATCGATCCGGCGCCGTTATGGGGGCCGGCGGGCCAGGGTGACGCGGCGCCGGTCGAAGGGCGTTTTGATCTGGAAGGCGCGATTGCATCGGGCGCGGCGGCTTTGCCGGAACTGCCGGCCGCAGCGGCCTTCGAGGCGCAACTCACGAGCAAGGGCGGGCTTTTCCGCGTTCTTCCGGTGAATGTCGCGCAGGCGGCGGAAAACACCGGCGGCTTCGCGGCTTTCTTCGCCTCCATCGGGAGCATCACAGGGCGAAAGGCCGGCGCCGCCATCGCGGGCCGGCCCGAGGCGGTCGCGGAGTTTGTGCGCGCGCTCAACCCGATTGCGTTCGACCAATTGAGCATGCAGCTGACGCGTGATGCCGCGGGCGCCACCACGCTGCGCAACCTCGCGCTGATCGCGCCCGAGCTCCGGCTCACGGGCGCGGGCACGTCGACGCCCGCGGCCGGCCCGGGCCTGCTCGACGACGAGCTTGCGATGGAATTCCGCCTCCGGGCCCGCGGCCGGCAGGCCGAGTTGCTCAAATACCTCGGCCTGCTCGGGCCCAAGGTGGACCGCCTCGGCTACGCGGAGTGCACGGAGCCCTTTCGCGTCGGTGGCACTGTCGGCCAGCCCGATGCCAGCGAACTCAGCCGGCGTTTTGCGGCGGTCGCGCTCGAGAAAAGCGGCGTCGCGGAGAAAGCCTCGGAGCTGATCAACCGGATCATCGGCGGGGGCAAGTAGCGGGGCGGGACGGGAAAACAAACGCGTTGTCAGCCAATGCGGTTCGTGCTCGGCTGCGGGTCATGTTCCGAGCCAGCCCTCGCGTCGTGTCCCGCGTGTTTGCCCTCGTTTCGTTCGTGCTCGCAGCGGTGAGCGCCACCCGCGCTGGCGAGCCGCTCCGGCTCGTGCTCGCCGGCCAGGCCCTCATCAAGCACGACGTGCGCGAGTCCTCGCCGCAGAAGTTCGCCGCCATCCGCGGGCTGCTCGACGCCGGCTCGGCCGACGCGGTCTTCACCAACCTCGAGGTCGCCATCGACAACGGGCGCGGCCAACCCACGCGCACCACGCAGTTCTTCCATGCCACCAAGCCGACGGTGGTCGACGCGCTGAAAAGCTGGGGTTTCAACCTGCTTTCGCTTTCCAACAACCACGCGTTCGACCTCGGCCCCGACGGTGTGCTCGGCACGATTGACGCGGTGCGCGAGCGCGGCTTCGTCCACGCGGGGACGGGTGCGACGCTCGCCGCCGCCGCGGCGCCGGCGATCCTGACGACGAAGCGCGGGCGCGTGGCCTTGGTATCGTTTGGCTCCGGCAAACTCGGCGAGGGCGCCGCCGCGACGGCAACGCGTGCGGGTCTCAACGAGGTGCGACTCGACGAGAAATCGCGCGAGATCGTGCGGGAGGATGCCGAACGGGTCTTCGCCGCGCTGCGCGCCGCCGCGACCTCGGCCGAGGTCGTGATCGCCTACCAGCACGATCACTACTGGGAGCCTGACAATCGCGTGACGCCGGCGTGGAAGCGGCCCTTTGCCAAGGCGTGCATCGACGCGGGGGCGACCGTCTTTGTCTCGCACGGCGCGCCGCTGCTGCACGGCATCGAGCTGCACCGGGGTCGGCCGATTTTCTACGACCTGGGCGGGCTCGTCTTCCATACCATCACGGCGCCCGGTTACTATTTGCCCGAGGTGTGGGAGGGGGCGATCGCGCGCGCGGAGTTTTCCGGCGGGCGCGTCACTGCGCTCACATTGCACCCGATCGCGCTCAACGAGCGGGGCGAGGGCGAGCCGCCGGACAAGCGCTATTACGAGACGCGCGGCGTGCCTTCGCCCGCGACGGGCGCGCAGGCGCGGGCAGTTCTCGAAAGACTCGCGCGACTGTCCGCGGCCTTTGGCACCCGGCTTTCTGTCGAGGGTGGGGCGGCGCGACTCATTCTCCCCTGAAGATCCACCACATGAAAACTCCCCTCCGTTTCGCCCGTGCTTGTGCGCTCCTTGCCTCCGCGGCCGCGTTGCGCGGCCAGGCCGTGCCGCCACCCTCAGCGGCCGGCGAACCTGCCTTGAAGATGGAGGCTGTCTCGGTCACCGGTTCTTTCCTCAAGCGCGTCGAACAGGAAAAGGCGCTGCCCCTCACGGTGCTGTCGGGCGACGATGTGAAACTTCGCGCGGTGTCGACGCCGGCCGAGTTGTTCGCCTTTCTGCCTGAGGCCGGCCGCATCCCCGTAAGCGAGAGCGGCAACGGCGGCGCTGGCATCCGCGGCGATGTCTCGACCGTGAGCCTGCGCTCGCTCGGCTCGGGCAACACCCTTGTCCTTCTCAACGGCCGCCGGCTCGCGCCCCACCCGATCACCGGCCCGGAGGGCGGCGCGCCGTTTCTCTCGGTCAACACCAACGTCATCCCGACCGCGGCAGTCGCCGGCCTCGAGATCCTGCGTGACGGCGCTTCCGCCATCTATGGGACGGACGCCTCGGCGGGGGTCGTCAACACGCTCCTCCGGCGCAACGTCACCGGCACGGAACTCAGCCTGCGCTACGCCGACACCCAGCATGGCGGCGCGCGTGAGATGCGGGGCACCCTGACGACGGGCACGCCGTTTGCGAAAGGCGCAGGCAGCGTCGTGCTGATCTACGACTGGTTCGACCGCTCCGCGTTGCTGAACACCGATCGCGCGTTTTCGCGCACCGCCGATCAGCGTCGCCGCGCGCCCGCGCCGTGGAACGGCACAACGACCGACACCGCGGTGGATTTCCGCAGCGCGCACGGATTCTTCGGCCGCTTCCAGCGCGGCACAATCGGCGCGGACGGCGCGTTTGGCGGCGGTCGGCCCGCGGGCGGCTTCGACACCGCGGCGATCGCGGCCAACGGCACGTTTTATTTTGTGCCGACCGCGCCGGGCGCGCCGACGCGCACCTGGCAGGCTGCGCAGCCTGACCAATCGCTGGCCTCCCCGGTCTACGAGCATTTCTACGACATCAACCGCTACCAGATGCTGCTGCCGGAATCGAAGCGCCAGAATCTCTACCTATCGGGCGACTACAAGCTCACTGCCCGCGTGCAGCTCTTCGGCGACATCACGCTCTACCGGGCAAAGTCCCGGAATCAGCGCGAAGGCACGCGGGTCGACAATTTCGTCGACAACAACGTCCTCGTGTCGCGCGACAACCCTTACAACCCCTTTGGCTCGCGCTTCTATTCGCCGACTGGCGCGCCCAACGCCGACGGCACCGCGCGCCTCACCGGCGCGCCGAGCGACGTGCTTATCGGCCGGCAGACGTTGCAGGACGTCGCCCCGCGCGTCATCAACGTCGACTCCAACGCCCGGCGCGCCGTGCTTGGCGCCCGCGGCGATCTCACCGGCGCGTGGCGGTGGGAGAGCGCCTTCCTCTACTCGGCGGCGCGCACCGAGGATCACGAGGACAATTCGGTGAAGGAAAATCAATTTCGCGATGCTGTCGCGCGCACCGACGCCACGGCCTATAATCCCTTCAACACCACCTTCGCGATCGTCAACGGCCAGGTCCGCCCGACCGGCAACGTCGTCGCCAACCCGCAGGCGATCATCGATCGGTTCCTCGGCACGTTTGTGCACGAAGGCGAGACGACGCTCGGCAGCTGGGACTTGCGCGTGAACGGGGATCTGTTCCCGCTGCCCGGCGGCCCGCTCGCGATCGCGGCGGGCGGCGAGCTGCGGCGCGAGACTTTTCTCGACTACCGTGATCCGGAGTCGGGCCGCCTTTCCGCGGCCGACGTGCAACGCCTCGGCTACCGCGCTTCGCTCGTCGGCGACAACAACTACCTCCAGCAGAGCCCGACCGACAACGCCGACGCGCACCGCGACGTGCAGGCCGCGTTCGTCGAGCTGTCGGCGCCGCTCTTCGGCGCGCGCAACGCCATGCCCGGCGCGCGCTCGCTCGACGTCACGTTTGCGGCACGCTACGAGAACTACAGCGATTTCGGCTCGACGACGAAGCCGAAGGTCGGCCTCGCGTGGCGGCCGGCGACGCGGCTGATGGTGCGCGCGTCATTCAACAAGGGCTTCCGCGCGCCCAACCTGGCGTCGCTCTTTTCCGGCAACGTCACGCGGGCTTTCCAGAACGCGGTGGACAACTATCGCTTCCCCGTCACCGGCCTCATCGATGACGGCACCGGCGGCCGCCGCCGGGGCATCCGCGCCGGGAATCGCAACCTCACGCCCGAGAATGCCGAGACCCGCACCGCCGGCCTGGTGCTCGACGTGCCCGGGGTGAAAGGGCTCTCCGTGAGTGCGGATTGGTGGAAAATCGAGCAGACCGACTCCATCGCGCTCGTCGCCGGCACGCTCTCACTCATCGACGACGCGGCGCGCCTCCTCGCGGAAAATAACCGCCAGATCGCCGCCGGCCGCGCCCCGGCGCAAATCGACCTTTCCGCGGCGGGCAATTCCTACGTCGTCCGAAACGCTGTCACGCAGGCCGACCGGGATGCGTTTGCCGCCTATAACGCCACGCGCCCGGCCGCGCAGCAACGCGCACCCATCGGCAGCCTGCGGGTGATCAATGAGCCCTACATCAACGCCTCCGGCCGCGAACTCCAGGGCATCGATCTCTCGGTCGATTACCGCCTGCCTCGGCTCGAGGCCGGGCAGTTTCACTTCAACGTCGCGGCGAGCTGGCTCGGAAAAAACGATTTCAGGCAGGATGCCGCCACCCCGGTCCAAAACCAGCGCTGGCTCGACGGCCGCGCGAAGTGGAAGGGCAACGTTTCCGTCCAGTGGCGCCGGGACCTTTGGAGCGGGGGGCTTTTTGGCTCCTACCTCGGCAGCTACCGCGATGGCGCCCTCCGCACCACGGCGATCAAGGCGAGCTATCTTTCCAGCGACGGCTACTACATCGTGCGCGACGACTTCACGCTCAACGCCCACCTGGCTCGCCGCTTCACGAACGGTTTGCTGCGCGACACCACCGTGCGACTCGGGATGAACAACGTCTTCGACCGCGAGCCACCCTTCGCCGCGGACAACACCGGGACCGCCCTTGGCAGCCACGATCCACGCGGCCGCGCGTTCTACGCGGAAGTGTCGCGGAAATTCTAGCGTGCCGACCCGAGCACGGACGGGGCGGTGCGGGCCGAGCAATAATTTCCTCGTCCTGCGCGCCACGCCGGCCAAGAAGGTTGGCGCACGCTGCAATCCGTTGACCGCCTCAACCCCGGCGCCACAACTCGACGCGACTTGCGGCGGCTTCGTTTGCACCCCGTTTCCCGGAGTGCGACGGACGCTGACCACCCACCTACCATGAAATCGCACCGACTGTTCCTGATCACCGCCGTGGCTGCCACGGTATTCTCCGCCGCCATCCCGCTGCCGCTTTTCGCCCAAGCGGCCCCCGCCACGCCGCCGACTGCCGGCGCCAAGGAGGATGTGGTGAAGCTCGAGGCGTTCTCCGTCACTGGCACCAACATCAAGCGTCTGGACCAGGAAAAGGTCCTGCCGGTCACCGTCTTCAACCTCGACCACATCGAGGCCCGCAACGCCCTCACGCCGGTCGAGATGCTCACCGCCCTTCCGCAGGTGACCAATCTCCCGCTGAACGAGTCCCAGAACGGCGGCGCCAACTCCCGCGGCGACAACGCCAACGTCAACCTCCGCGGCATCGGCGCCGGCAACACCCTCGTCCTCCTCAACGGCCGCCGCCTCGCCCCGCACCCTGTCACCTCCAACGATGCCGGCGTCCCGGCTTTCTACACGAACGTCAACCAGCTTCCCACGCAGGGCATCGAGCGCATCGACGTGCTCCGCGACGGCGCCTCGGCCATCTACGGCTCTGATGCCGTCGCCGGCGTGATCAACTACATCTCGCGGCGCGACCTGCGCGGCACGGAGCTGCGCACGCGCTTCGGCGTCCCCGAGCACGGCGAGGGTCGCAACTACCAGGTCACCCTCACCACCGGCCGCGAGTTTGCGCGCGGCAAGGGCCGCGTGCTCGCGACCTTCGACTTTCTCCAGCGCGACGAGATTCCCTATCGGAGCCGTTCCTTCTCCGCCAACGGCAACCGCACCGCCCGTGCCCCCGCCGGCTTCAATGCACTCGGCGGCCAGTTCGACGATCGATCCGTCGTGAGCATTTACCCTTCGTTCCGCATCGGCGCCGCGACGGCCACTAATTATTTCCGGCCGGTCAACGGCACGCTCGCGTTCACGAACGTCAACCCCACCGCCAATCGCGCGGCCAATCCCGAGTCCTTCACCAATCTCAACCAGTATCAGAACACCGGCCAAAGTAAGTCGGACCGGAAGAACTTCTTCACGCACATTGAATACGACCTCTCCGATCGCATCACTGCGTTCGGAGATTTCTCGGTCTACCACTCGACCTCCCACCTGCAGCGCCAGCCCGTGCAGATCAACGGACCCAGCGCGGACCAGGTCGCGCCCGTCAGCGTCGACAATCCCTACAACCCCTATGGCTCGCGCTTCTACCACCCGACCGGCGCGCCTAATGCCGACGGCACGCCCCGCCTCACCGGCACGCCGCAGGGTATCACGCTGCTCTCCCTCCTCCTCGAGGAACTCGGTGCTGAATCCGTCGAGGTCAACTCGGGCGTCTATCGCGGCGTGGCCGGCCTGCGCGGCAAGATCGGCAACGACTGGACCTGGGAATCCGCCGCCGTCTATACGCGCGCCTACACCGCCGACGTGTCCAACAACGCCGCCCGCGAGTCCTTGTTCCAACGCGCCGTGATGCGCACCGACGCCACCGCGTTCAATCCCTTCTACCACACCTTCCGCGTCGCGAACGGCGCCGTCGTGCCCGACCGCCCCTACACCAATCCGAAATCCGTCCTCGATACGTTCTCCCAGAAATGGCGCCACGACGGCTTCAGTGCAATCACCAGCGCCGACACCCGCGTCGCCGGACCGCTCTTCCGTTATTGGGACAACACCGTGTCCCTCGCCGGCGGCGTCGAATATCGCAAGGAACAATACCTCGACACCCGCCCCGCCTACGTCGGCAGCAACCCCCCCGGCGTCGGCCTCAACGTCGATGACAACGACTACCTCGTCGCTTCCTACGCGCCCAATTCCACGGGCAACCGCGTCGTCTACAGCGGCTACCTCGAGACGATCATCCCGGTCGTCGCTCCCCGGCGGAACCTGCCGCTCGTTCACTCGCTCGAGCTCAGCGGCTCGGCGCGCCATGAGAACTACAGCGACTTTGGCACCACCACCCGTCCCAAGGCTGGAGTAAATTGGAAACCCACCGCGGGCCTCATGATCCGTGGCTCGTTCAACCAAGGCTTCTCCGCGCCCAACCTGCCCACGCTCTATGCACCCACCCGTTTCATCGTGGACAGTGCCCCCGGCTCCAACGACGCCTACCGCGCCCAGACCGTGGGCAATGGCACCTACGTCATGAAGCGCTACTCCACCGGCAACCTCGCGCTCAAGCCCGTCACCGCGACTGGCAAGAGCGTCGGCCTCGCGCTCGAAGTGCCCAAGATCAAAGGCCTCTCCCTCACCGCTGACTACTGGCAGGTGGACCAATCCAACGTGATCGGCAGCTACTCCGACGCGCAGCTCGTCAACAGCGACGCCGCCAAGCTCAACGCCTACACCCAGTCCCAGCTCGCCGCCGGCCGCACCATCGCGCAAATCGACCTTGGTTCCGGCACCGCCAGCTACAAGGGCGACCCCGGCATCAAGCGCTTGGCCCCGACCCCCGCGGAAATCGCCGAGTTTGCCGCGTTCAACGCCACGCGCCCCGCCGCCCAGCAAGCCGCCGTCGTCGGCCGGATCGATTCCCGCAACATCCAGTTCCAAAACCTGGCCAAGGGCTATGCGAGCGGCGTCGACCTCAGCCTCAACTACGTCCTCCCCAACCTCCCCATCGGCCGCTTCACCCTGAACGCCGACTGGTCCTACATGATCCGCACCTACCAGCTCCGCGACGTCCCCGGCGCCGCCCCGCTCTTCATCGAGCGCCTCAATGTCGACGGCACGACCCGCTGGCGCGGCACGACCGCGGTCAACTGGCGCAAGGGCAACTGGAACGCCAATCTCGGCGCCTACTACACCGGCCGCTTCGCCGACACCGCCACCGTCACCGCCGCCAACTACACCGCCCTCGGCTCTCCGCGCTACATCTCGCGGCAATTCGACAGCGGCACCTACCTCTACCGCTACGTCGTGCGCGACGTCGTCTCGTTTAACGCCTCGGTCGGCTACCGCTTCAAGCAGGAGGCCGGGCGCGTGCTGCGCAACACCTCGATTCGCCTCGGTGTCATCAACCTCACCGACCGCGAGCCGCCGCACACCTCCGACCAGATCGGCTACTCCGCCGGCGTCCACGGCAGCCTCTTCCAAGGCCGCGCCTGGACGCTCGAACTCACGAAGCAGCTCTAACCGTCGCGCCTCTCCCGCCTCATCGCAGACCTATGCTCCGCCTCCCTGCCATCGCATTCGCTCTCGCCGCGCCGTTCGCGCTGGTTGCGCAGACGAAGAAATCCGACGTCCTTGCTCGCATCGACGCCACCAAGCCCGCCTACGACGAGATCGCCATGAAGATCTGGGACTGGGCCGAGATCGGATTCCAGGAGACGAAGAGCTCCGCGCTGTTGCAGGCCAAGCTGCGCGAGGCGGGTTTTGCGGTCGAGGCGGGTGTCGCGGGGATGCCCACCGCGTTTATCGCGAGCTACGGCAGCGGCTCGCCCGTCATCGCCGTGCTCGCGGAATACGACGCGCTGCCCGGAGTCTCGCAGGAAGCGGTGCCGGAGAAAAAGGAGCGTCCCGGCGGCAAAGCCGGCCACGCCTGCGGCCACCATCTTTTCGGCGCCGGCTCGGTTCAGTCGGCGATTGCGGTCAAAGAATGGATGCAGGCCACCGGGCAGAAGGGCACGCTGCGCGTCTTCGGCTGCCCCGCCGAGGAGGGCGGCTCCGGCAAGGTCTACCTCGTGCGCGCCGGGCTCTTCAACGGGGTCGATGTCGCGCTCCACTGGCACGCCGGCGACCGCAACCAGATCACCATGGCGTCTTCGCTCGCCAACAAGTCGGGCAAGTTCCGCTTCACCGGCGTCGCCGCGCATGCAGCTGGTGCGCCCGAGCGCGGGCGCAGCGCCCTCGACGGCGTCGAGGCGATGAACCACATGGCGAATCTCATGCGCGAGCACGTTCCCGACACCACGCGCATCCACTACGTGATCACGCGCGGCGGTGAGGCGCCCAACGTCGTGCCGGCCTTCGCCGAGGTCTACTACTATGTGCGCAGCCCTAGCCGCGACATCGTCCGCGAGGTCTGGGATCGCATCGAGAAAGCCGCGCAGGGCGCCGCGCTCGGCACCGGCACGACGTTTAAGGTCGAGGTCACCGGCGGCGTGCACGAGCTGCTGATCAACGACACGCTCGGCCAGCTCATGCACGCCAACTTCACTGCGGTCGGGGGCGTCACCTACACGCCCGCGGAGCGCGAGTTCGCGCTGAAGATCGGCCGCACCGTATTTGGGCAGGCGCCTGCGCCCGAGACCGCGGGCCTCATCGCGCCCTACGTGTCTGGTCAGCGCCGCGAAGGTGGGGGAGGCTCCACGGATGTTGGCGACGTGAGCTGGGTCGTCCCCACGGTCGGCCTGCGGGCGGCGACTTGGGCGCCCGGCACGCCGGGGCACAGCTGGCAGGCCGTCGCTTGCGGCGGCACCACCATGGGCCTCAAGGGCATGAACGTTGCCGCCAAGGTTCTCGCCGGCACGACCGTCGATCTGTTTGGGAAACCGGAGGTGATTGCGGCGGCCAAAGCCGAGTTTGTGCGTAAGCGCGGCGCCGAGTTCAAATATTCCGCGCTCCTCGGCGATCGCCCGCCGGCGCTGGATTACCGCGACTGAACGGTGGTGCGCGCTTAGCCCGGGCGGGCGGGGGGCTTGACAACAATTTGCGCGACCGGCACGTTTTTCGGCTCTATCACACTCACTTTCAAAAAAGTGGGCCCTGCGGCCCGCTTTTTTTTTCCCATATTTCATCCGACCAATGAGCAGCGAAATTCTATCCGTCCTGGAATACATGGAGAAGGAGAAGGGCATTCCGCGCGCCGACATGATCGCGACGATTGCCAATGCGCTGAAGACCGCCGCCCAAAAAGGCGTCAACTCCGGTCAGGAACTGCGGATCGACATCAATCCCAAGAACGGCCAGCTCCATGCTTGGGCCGTCATGAAGGTCGTCGACTCGGTCTCGAACCCCAAGACCGAGCTGCACATCGAAAAAGCCCAGGCCGTGAAGCCCGGCGCAACTTTGGGCGAGATGGTGGAGAAGGAAATCGATCCCTCCACGCTCGGCCGCATCGCCGCCCAGACGGCCCGGCAGGCCGTCATGCAGCGCTTGAGGCAGTTTGAGAAAGATCGCATCTACGACGACTTCAAGGATCAGGTCGGAAACATCGTCACCGGCACCGTTCGTCGTCGTGAGCGCAATGACCTCTACATCGACCTCGGCAAGGCCGAGGCCGTCATGCCCGGCAAGGAGCAGGTCCCCGGTGAGGAATACCAGCCAGGCGAGCGCATCCGCTGCCTGCTGATGGAAATCGAGAGCACACCCCGGGGGCCCGAGATTATCCTCAGCCGCGCGAGCCCCAAGTTTGTGCGCCGTCTTTTCGAACTCGAAGTCACCGAGGTTGCGGATGGCACCGTGAAAATCGAGGCGTTCGCGCGCGAGCCCGGCTATCGCACCAAGATCGCTGTCACGAGCGCCGATCCCAAGGTCGATCCGGTGGGCGCCTGCGTCGGCGCGCGCGGGGCGCGCGTGAAGACCATTGTGCGCGAGCTCGGCGGCGAGAAGATCGACATCGTCAAATATTTCCCCGGCCCCCGCGAGATGATCATCGAGGCCCTCAAGCCGGCTGTGCCGCGCGAGATCGTCATCGACGAAAAGACTCACCGGATCCTGCTGCGCGTCGCCACGGAGGACTTGGCTGTCGCCATCGGCCGCAAGGGCCAGAACGCCCGCCTCACGTCCCGCCTCATCGGCTGGCGCCTCGACATCGAGGAGTTCCGCGCGGTGGGCGCCGATCCGGAGGGCGACGCGAAACGCAAGCTCGTCGCGGCGCTCGGGATTGCGGAGGATCTGGCGCTGCGCCTGGTCAAGGCCGGCTTTGTCTCACTCGAGCTTTTCGAAGGGGTGGAGTCTGCTGATCTCGAGGGCGCGGGCTTCAGCGCCGCCGAGGCCACCGACGTGATTCAGCGCGTCGCCGCGCGCAACCAGTAACAGTAACGGAGAATTTTTTGCCCGACCACGCCACCGCTGCATGAGCATCCGCATCCACGAACTCGCGAAGGAACTCAATTTTGAGAACAAGGAGTTCATCGCTCTTCTCAAGGAGCGAAAGATCATCGCCGCGGATGTAAAGTCCCCCTCGAGCACGGTGGACAATATCAGCGCGTCGGCGTTGCGGGATGAGTTTGCATCGCGCATTGCCGCCGCCGCGCCTGCGGCGCCGGCCCCCGTGCCGCCGCCCCCGCCCGAGCCCGTCGCGCCCAAAGTCTCCCTGCCGACCGGCGTCTTCGTGAAATCGAAGCAGGACATCGACCGCGAGAAGGAGGCCGCCGCCGCCGCAAAGGCCGCCGCCCTCAAGGCCGCGCAGCCGGCCGTCGTGCCGGCTCCCGTGCCGCCTCCGGCCAGGCCGGTAGCCCGCCCCACGGCCGTGTCGCGTCCGCCGATGCCGCCGCCCGCCCCGCGCCCGGTCACCACGCCGCCCATGGCTCCGCCCGTGGCGGCGCGTCCGCCTGCTGCGGCCACGTCGGCTCCTTTCCCCGGGGTCCGCGCGCCGACCGCTGCGCCTTTTGCTTCGTCGCCTACGACTCCGCCGGTGCCCGTGCCGGTGGCCAAGGCTCCTGCTGCGCCGCCGCCCGCGCCGCCGCGTGTCTCCGCTCCGCCGGCAGTGGCTACGATGGCCCCCAAGCCCCCGCCGCTCCCGGGCACCACCCCGCCGATCCCGCCGACGACGCTCACCGCACCTGCCATCAATGTCACCATCCAGGGCGACATCAAGATTCTGCACCTGAAGCCGCCGATTGTGGTGCGGGACTTCGCGGTCGCCCTTGGGCTCAAGCCCTTCAAGCTCATCTCGGAGCTCAACCAGCTCGTCGGCTTTGCCGCGATGAACTCCACCATCGAGGAGGCAGTGGCGCAGAAAGTCGCGGAGAAATACGGGTTCATCCTTGAAATCAAGCACCGTGGCGACGCCGCGACCCAGCAGGCCGCCAAGGAGAAAAAGGCCGAGAAAAAGCCCGACGAAGATGAGGCCAAGCACTTGGTGCCACGTCCCCCGGTCGTCTGCATCCTGGGCCACGTCGATCACGGCAAGACCTCCCTCCTCGACGCCATCCGCAAGGCCAACGTCGCCGCCGGCGAGGCGGGCGGCATCACGCAGCACATCGGCGCGTATCAAATCGAGTTCAACGGCCGCAAGCTCACCTTCCTCGACACGCCTGGTCACGCCGCCTTCACCAAGATGCGCGCCCGCGGTGCGAGCGTGACCGACATCGCGATCCTCGTCGTCGCTGCCGACGACGGCTTCATGCCGCAGACCGACGAGGCGCTGAAAATCGCCCTCGCCGAAAAGCAGAGCCACCCCGAGCGATTCGCCCTCATCGTCGCCGTCAACAAGATGGACGTGAAGGGAGCCAACCTCGATCAGGTGAAGAACCAGATGCAGCAGCGCAACATCGCGCCCGAGGATTGGGGGGGCGACACCATCACGGTGCCCGTTGCGGCCATCAAGAATCAGGGCATCACCGAACTCCTCGAGATGATCCTGCTCCAAGCCGACGTGCTTGAGCTCAAGGCCAATCCCAAGGCGGAGGCCAGCGGCCTCGTCATCGAGTCCGAGATCGATTTTGGCCGCGGCCCGCTCGCCACCGTGATCGTCCAGCGCGGGACCCTGAAGGTCGGCGACGCCATCGTCAGCGGCTCCAGTTTTGCCAAGGTCCGCGCGATGTTCGACGATCAGGGCGCTAACGTGAAGGAAGCCTCGCCCGGCACACCCGTGCGCGTGATCGGCTGGACCGGCACGCCCGACAGCGGCGCGACTTTCAAGGCCGTGAAGAACGCCCGCGAGGCCGAGAAGATCGCCGAAGAAGAGCAGCTCCGCCTCAAGAAGCTCGCCACCACTGCCGCCGCGGTTCCGAAGGAGGTCTCCGTCGAGACTCTCTTCGCCAACATCGCGGCCACGCAGGCCAAGGTCCTCAAGGTCATCATCAAGACCGACGTGTTTGGCTCCTCCGAGGCCGTGCGCACCATCCTCGAGGGCATCAAGAGCACAAAGGTCTCCCTCGAGATCGTCTCGGTCGAGGTCGGTCTCGTGACCAAAAACGATGTGACCATGGCCGCCTCGACCGGCGCCATCGTGATCGGCTTCCACACGAAGCTCGAGACCGGCGTCACGCCGCTCGCCAAGCACCATGGCGTTCGCCTCGAGACCTACGACATCATCTACGAAATGGGCGACAAGGTCCGCGAGATGATGGCCGACCTCCTCGATCCTGACATCAAGGAAATCAAGACGGGCGCAGCGGAGGTGCGGCAGGTGTTCCCCCTCGCCAAGGGCTTCGTCGCCGGCTGCCTCGTCACCGAGGGCAAGATCAACCGCAACGCCGCCGCGCGCATCCGCCGTGGCCGCGAAATCCTCCACGAAGGCAAGGTCGGCACGCTCAAGCGCTTCAAGGACGACGCCAACGAAGTCCGCGCCGGCCTGGAGTGCGGCATCAAGCTCGACGACTTCAACGGCTACCAACCCGGCGACATCATCGAGTGCTTCGAGATCCAGAAGGTCAGGGCCTCGCTCTGATCTTCGATTTGAGACCACCGGTTTTCGATTGGCTGGAAGACGGCACGCGAAATCGAGGGTTGAGAATCCAGAATCGAAACCCCGATGAGCAATCGCACCGTCCGCGTCAACGAGCTGCTCCAGCGCGAAATCAGCGCGATCCTGCGCCAGCGCTACCAGGCGGAGTCCGTCGCCATCACGGTCACGGAGGTGCGCGTCGCCCCGGATCTGCGCGACGCCCGCGTCTTTGTCTCCGTGATTGGCAATGAGGAAGCGGCGAAGAAGGGCTTGCACTGGATCCGTGGCAAGGCGGGCCCGATCAGCCATGAGCTTGGCCGCCGGATCGTGCTCAAATACATGCCGCGATTCGAGTTCGTGCTCGACGAGTCCGCCGTGCGCGGTGCGCACCTGCTGAAGCTGATCGATGATCTCGTGCCGCCGCCGGCGCCGGGTGAGCAGGAGAGGAAGTAACGCCGCCATGGGGAACTTCTACCCGCAGCTCTCGGCGGATTTCGCCCGCCTGCTTGCGTCGCTCGCCGGCCGTCGCCTCGCCGTGATCGGCCATGCGCGGCCCGACGGCGACTGCATCGGCTCGCAGGTCGCGCTCGCCCGTGTGCTGGCCGCGCAAGGCCTCGACGTCGCCTGCGTGAATCCGGACGCCGTGCCGCGCCGCCTCGTGTTTCTCACCAAGGGCATGACGTTCCTCCGCACCGACGACGTGCTCGGCCCGGAGGGCGATCGCCTGGCCATCTTTGTCGACTGCGCGGACCACGCGCGCGCGGGCGAGCGGCTCAAGGCCCGCTTTCCGGCGCCGGCGGCGGTCATCGATCACCACGTCTCGAATCCCGGCTACGCCGCGGTCAACCTGATCGACAGCGGCTCCGCGGCGACTTGCGAGATGCTCGCCGGCATGTTCCTCGACAACGGCCTCGCGATCGACGCCGTCGCGGCGCAGGCCCTGTTCACGGGCATCATGACGGACACGGGCCAGTTCCGTTTTGGTTCGGCTTCGGCGCGGTGCTTCGCGCTCGCGGGCGAGCTCGTCGCGCGCGGCGCGCGGCCGGCACAGGCGGGGCAGGAACTCTTCGAACGCGAATCATTCGGCAAGCTGCGCCTGCTCCAGCACTATCTGTCCACGCTCCAGCTCGAGTGCGGCGGGCGCGCGTGCGTCGGCACCCTCGCGCCGGGGATTTTTGAGCAGGTCGGGGCGACGGCCGAGGATACCGAGGGTCTCGTTGACTACGCCCGCAGCATCGACGGCGTGCAGATTGGCGCGCTCATCGAGCACCGTGCCGACGGCTCCGTGAAGGCCAGCCTCCGGGGCCAGGATCCCGCGCTGCGCGTCGATCTGATCGCGGCGAAATTCCACGGCGGCGGCCACGCCTGCGCCGCGGGCTTGAGCCTGAAAAGCGGCGGGCCCGATTTTCGGGCGCGGCTGGTGGCGGCGTTTGCCGAGCGCTTTGCCGCCGTGGACGCCGTGGGGCACACCTGATTCATGCTGCTGCAACCGAAGGAACTTGAGGGCGTCCTCCTGGTGGACAAGCCGGCTGACCACACGTCCCACGACGTCGTCGCGCGGCTGCGTGGCAAGCTGAAGATGAAGCGTATCGGGCACGCTGGCACGCTCGACCCGATGGCGACCGGCCTCCTGATCATTCTCGTCGGCAAGGCCACGCGCGTCTCGCAATACCTCGTCAGCCTGGACAAGGAATACGAGGGCACCATCGAGCTCGGGAGAGTGACGGACACGCAGGACGCCGAGGGCGAGACGATGGAGACACGCCCGGTGCCGCCGCTGACCGAGGCGGAGCTCAAGGCTGCGATTCAAGGATTCCACGGCGACCAATACCAGATGCCTCCGATGTATTCGGCCGTGAAAATCGACGGCGTGCCGCTCTACAAGAGCGCCCGCAAAGGCGAGGAGATTGAGCGCGAACCGCGGTTCATCCGTGTCATGAGCTGGGAAATCACGCGGTTCGGCGTGCCGCGCTTCGACTTCCGCATGCGGGTCACCAAGGGCACCTACGTGCGCACGCTGGCGCACGACCTCGGCCAGAAACTCGGCTGCGGCGCGCACCTCGCCGCGCTGCGTCGCACCGCCTCGGACAAGTTTCATGTCTCGCGGGCGCTCACGCTCGATCAGATTCAGGCGATGACGTTGCCCGAGATCGAAAAGCGCCTGATCGCGCCGCGCGACGCGGTGCCGAGCCTCGCGCTCTGAGCGGTGCCGGCGCGCGCCGCGATGTTGCGATGAACCTGCCCGCCCAAATCAATGGCGTGGAAAATGCCTCGCTGCCGCCGCGCCCGCTGCACCTCGCGATCGGGATGTTTGACGGGATTCACCGCGGGCACCGGGCCGTGATCGATGCGGCGGTGCAGACGGCGAGGTCCGGCGGGGCGTTGAGCGGCGTGCTGACGTTTTGGCCGCATCCCAGCGCGCTCTTTCGGCCGGATCAGCCAACCCGGCTCATCCAACCGCCGGACACCAAGGCGCGCATGCTGGCTGGATTGGGAATCGACGTCGTGATTACCCAGCCGTTCGGGCCCGGGCTGGCGGCCATCGAGGCGGAAGACTTCCTCCCTTGGTTGGTGCGGGCGCTGCCGCACGTGTCGGCGGTTTACGTGGGCGCGAATTTTCGGTTCGGACGCGGTCGGCGCGGGGATGTCGCGGTGCTCGTGGCTGCGGGCCAGCGTCTGGGCGTCCAGGTCTTCAGCGCGCCGCGGGTGAGCCTCGATGGCGAGCCGATCAGCAGCACCCGAATCCGAGCGCGGCTGGAGGCGGGCGACATGGCGGCGTCCAACTCGCTGCTCGGCTACACGTATTTCGCCCACGGGATCGTCGCTCCCGGCAAGCGGCTTGGCCGCACGATCGGTTTTCCCACGCTCAATGTGCCGTGGGCGCCGGACCTGCGGCCGCGGCTGGGCGTGTATGTCGTGCGGATTGCACCGGCTCCGACGGTGCCCGGGGCGACGTCCGGCTGGCTGCCGGCCGTCGCCAACTACGGCGTGCGTCCGACGGTGGAAACCGCGACCGAGCCGCGGCTGGAAGTGCATGTGCTCGGTCCGTGCGCGCTCGGCGAAGGGGATCACGTGAAGGTGGAGTGGCTGCGGTTTCTGCGGCCCGAAATGAAGTTTCCGGGACTCGATGCGCTGCAGGGCCAGATCGCGCGGGACCGTGACGATGCGCGGGCGTATTTCGACAGGTAGGCGGAAAGATTTTTCCTTGCGCGCAGGGGGGCGGGACGCGTTACTCGCCGACCTCAGATTTGGGGACCTTTAGCTCAGTTGGTTAGAGCGTTTCGTTGACATCGAAAAGGTCACTGGTTCGAGTCCAGTAAGGTCCACCATTTGAAAAGCCCCTCTGAAAACGAGGGGATTTTTGTTTGCGGAGGGTTGCATCCGCAGCCTGGGCTCGGTGCGCTTGCCGCATGGCTTCCACGTCCAAGTCGGTTACACGCAGGTGCCTTGGGCTGCTCTCGCGGCGCGAGCGCTGGGGGCTCTCGTTTCGCGGCTGGCTAGTGCTGATCGGGATGGCCATGGGTGGAGCGGCGCTTGTGCTTTTTGGCGCCTATCCCTTTCTCGCGGTGACGGATCGCTTGGCAACGCAGGTGCTCGTGGTTGAGGGATGGGTCGACATCCACGGCTTGCGCGCAGCGGTGGAGGAGTATCGTCGCGGCAGCTACGACCGGGTGTTTACGACCGGCGGACCGGTGCGGGGGCTCGGCAGCTACCTGACGGACCAAAGCACCTCGGCCGGCATTGGCGCCTCGCGGCTGAAACAGGCGGGGTTGCCGCCCGACAAGGTGCAATCGACCCCCGCGCGCGAGACCGCCCGCGATCGCACCTACGTCTCGGCGGTCGCGCTGCGGGAGTGGTGCGCGGCGAATGGCGTTAAGCTCACGCGCATCAATGTGCTCACGCAGGACGTGCATGCCCGTCGCACGCGGCTCCTGTTTCAGAAGGCCCTTGGGCCGGGGGTCGAAGTCGGCATCATCGCGGTGCCGCACGTCGACTACGATGCAAGCCGTTGGTGGCGCTACAGCGAGGGCGTGCGCTCCGTAATCGGAGAGATCATCGCGTATGGCTACGCGCGGTTCTTGTTTTTCCCGTCAGGCGTGTAAACGCCCGCTTGATTGCCGGCGCCGTTTCGTGCCTGCATGGCGGCCATGCTGCAATCGCTTCGCGTCCGCAACCTGGCCCTGCTCGGGGAAGTTTCGCTCGACCTTGACGCCGGCTTCACGGCGGTCACCGGCGAGACGGGAGCGGGCAAGAGCATCCTGCTCGGCGCGCTGAGCCTGCTCGCGGGTGAGCGCGCGGATAAGACGATTATACGGCAGGGCGCACTGGCGTGCGAGGTGGAGGCCAGTGTGTTTTTTTCCGACCCAAAGAGAATCGACGCGCTGCTCGCCGAACTCGAGCTGCCGCCTACGGAGGAGGGCCTGCTTATCCTCAAGCGCAGCGTGCCTCGCGAAAAGGCCCCGAAAATCACCGTCAACGGCAGCCTGGCGACGCTCGCCGCGCTCCAGCGCCTCGGCGAGCGCTGGATCGATTTTCACGGGCCGAGCGAGCCACGGCGTCTGTTGAAAGAGGAGTGCCAGCTCGACTTGCTCGATCTCTTCGGGCGCGCCGGCGCGGCCCGCGGGGAATATGCCGGGGCCTACCGCGTCTGGCGTGATCTGACCGCGGAGCGCGCGCGCATCGCGACCGAGACCAAGCTCGCGCCCGATCAGATTGAATTTCTCAAGAATCAGCTCGCGCGCCTCGATGCGCTCACGCTTACCGACGAGGCCATCGAGGCGCTGGAGCGGGATTTTTCCCGCATGAGCCGCGCGCAGGAGCTAATCGAGCTCAGCTCGGCGCTCGCCGCGGGCCTGACGGGGGAGGACGGTTTGCAGGGGCGCGTAGCCGAGCTCCTGCGGCAGGCGCGCCAGCTCGAGGGCATCGATGCCGCCAGCCGCCCGCTCGCGGAGCGCCTGGCTTCGGCCGCCGTCGAGCTGAACGATCTCGGGGCGGAGTTCTCCGCGCTGAGCCAGCAACTCCAGTTTGATCCCGAGCAGGCGGAGGAGCTGGGCGTGAAGATGAACGCCTGGCTTGAACTCAAGCGCCGCCACGGCGGGGATGTGCGCGCGGTCGCCGCCGCGCGCGAGGAGCTGCGCCGGCGCCTCGACGTGCAGGGCGATCTCGACGGCGCGTTGCTGCGGCTGGAAAAGCAAATCAACGAGGCGGAGAAAAGGACGCGCAAGCTCGCTCAGGTGCTGCGGGCTGGGCGCGAGAAGGCGGCGAAGGAACTCGCCAAGGTCGCGGCCAAGGGCATCGCCCAGCTCGGTTTCAAGCGGGCGGATTTTCAGGTGCGCGTGGTGCCCCTCGCGGAACTGGGGCCGGCGGGCGACTCGGGCGCGGAGTTCTTGTTCTCGCCCAACGTGGGCGAGGCGCCGTTGCCGCTCGGCCGCATCGCCTCGAGCGGCGAGCTGGCGCGCGTGATGCTGGCCCTGAAGACCGTGCTCGCGGATCTCGACGAGGTGCCGCTCCTCGTCTTCGACGAAGTCGACGCCAACGTGGGCGGTGAGATCGGGCGTGTGGTCGGCGAGAAGATGGCGGGCATTGCGCGCGAGCACCAGGTGCTCTGCGTGACGCACCTGCCACAAGTGGCCGCGCAGGCGGCGTGTCACCTCGTGGTGACGAAGGATCAGTCGAAGGATCGGGCGGTGGTGACCATCGCTCCCATCCAGGGAAGCCGGGAGGCACGCGTGGCCGAGCTTGCGCGCATGCTCGGTGATCGCAGCGCGAAGAGCGCGCTGGCGCACGCGGAGGAACTGCTGGGGAAGGGCTGATCGCCTAGCGCGAGGCGAGGACGGGTTTGCCGGCGGGAGTGGGCGCGGCGCTGCGGCGGAAGCTCCGCCATTTCTCGAGCGGGATTAGGCCGATGAGGATGAGGAGCAGCTGGCTCCCGACGAAGGTTATGAGCCAGAAGGCCGCCGCATCCTTGAAGCCGTAGCTGTGCAGGCCGACACCCAGCATATTGGTGCCGAACCAGCTCCAGGCGGTGATGATGTTGCCCGCGATGGCGAGCACCATGATGCCGCGCGTCTTCACCATGCCGCCCCAGCGGGCGTGCAGGATCAGCGCGTTCCAGATTACGATCATGAGCGCGCCGTTTTCCTTCGGGTCCCAGCCCCAGAAACGGCCCCACGACTGATCGGCCCAAATGCCGCCGAGCACAGTCCCGACAAAGCTGAAAAGGGTGGCGAAGCAGAGGATGCCGTAGGTCATGCGGCCGAGTGAATCGGCCGTGGCCTTGTCGAGGGAGGTCGTGAGCAGGCCGCGCGCGACGTAGATGATGGCGAGGAAGCCCGCGAGAAATGTCGCGGAGTAGCCGGCCGTCACGATCACGACGTGGGTCGCGAGCCAGAAGTTGGTGTCCAGCACCGCCTGCATCATCTCCAGCGTGTCGCCGCTGAGCGAGAGATGGTGCGCGATGATGAGCGTGCAGCAGCCGATGGCGCCGGCGGCGACGCTGGCGATGGCGTTCCTGAAGAACTTCTCGAGAATCAGGCAGAGGAGGACGGCGCCCCAGCCGACGAAGAGGGCCGACGAGTAGAGGTTCGTGACCGGTGGCCGGCCTTCGAGCCACATGCGGGTGAGGATGCCGCCGGTGGCGAGCAGCCACGCGAGCCCGGTGATCCAGAACGCCGCGCGTTGGAGCGGGGCCGGCCACGCCAGCCACGAGGCAAGCGCGAGGAAGAACGCGAGCCCGTAGAGAATCGAGCAGGTGTAGAAGGGCTGCGCGGCGTTGAAGCGCGTCTCGGCGTCGCTCTTGCCCAAGCGATCCGGAAAACGCTTCTCCAAGTCGGCGCGGTAGAGACGCAGCAACTCATTGAAGCGCGTCGGCTCCTCGTTGCGCCAGGTGCGGGCGAATCCGGCGTAGGCGAGCGCGGTGGAGTCGACGCGGCCGGAGCGAAAGGTCTCGAGAAGCGCGGCGCCGACGGGTTTCCAGTCGGTGGGGTCGGCGCCCGGGGCGGGCGGCACGACGAGGTAGGGGCCGCTGATGTTGGCCATGTCGGCGAAGCGTTCGCCAAGCTCCATCGCGGCGTTGGCGGCGGCCTCGTCGTGCGGCTGCTTGTCGAGCTTGGCCTTGACGGCGATCCGCCACTTTTCCGCGTTTTCCTGCAGCCGGAGCAAGTCCCCGAGGAAATCGGCGCGCCCCGGCGCGGTGAGAGCGTGACGCAGGCGCTGGTAGTGGATCAGGTTGCCGTAGAGCTGGACGACGGCGCTCTGGAAGGTGGTGCGCGCCGCGCTCTCCACGGCCCGCGCGAGTTTGGCCTGCCGGTCGAGTTCGCCGAACTTCGGCGAGAGCTGATTGTAGGAAAATCGCTTCTTGCCCGCGCCGTCCTCGATCTTGAGGTCAAACAGCGCGAGCAACTCGGGGTGGGTGATCTCAAAGGTCTGGTAGGCGTCCGCGCGCTCGGACCGGAACGAGACGTCGAGCAGCCACTCCGTGGGCTGGAGCTTGGTGCCGTCGGCGCGTGTGACGGTCTGCCGTCCCTGCAATTGCAGCAGCGAGCTGCGCGCGACGGTGTCCATCGGCTTGAAGCGGCCGTTGAGCAGGACGGGCAGCTTGCCGAAGCCGACGGTGTCGAACTCCGCGGAGTTCTTCGGCGCGCGGAGCGTCGAGCCGACGTAAAGGGCGACGAGGAGCAGGGCGAGGAGGGGAGCGATTTTTTTCATGGGTTGGCGGCCGCAGCAGCGCGGCGTCTCTCGATGAAGCCAGCGAGGTGAATCATGAACTGCCAGAGCAGGCCGAACGTCATCATCGTGCAGGCGACGTAGGGCAGCAGCCAGCTCGGGTTCTTGACGGCCTGCAGTCCAGTCATGCCTTGGGCGCTGTCCATCTGGTGCTGGTAAAACGTGTAGCCCCCGTAGCGCAGAGGATTGTTCATGTAGATGAGGACCTCGCGGTCCTCCCGGCCGTCCGGTGTCTTCAGCAGGAGGCGGCTGGAAAAGTTCTTCGGCGTGTCGGTGCCGGGGTAGACATCATGCGTGACCTTGAGGAGCTGGAAGCTGAAAGGCTTGTAGCTGCGCGTCCACCGCAGCGCGATGCGGTAGGTGCGGCCTTCGTGGGTGAAGGCCTGCGGTGCTTGCAGGAACGGTGCGCGGCTGTGGGGGCTGAAGCTGGTCGAGACCAGCCACGTGCCGATCGACCCCGACGTGCCGACGAGTTCGACCGACGCGGCGGGCATGTTGCGCTCGTTCTGCTTGTAGGTGAGGGGCTGGGAGGTGGCGGCGACGCTCATGCCGATGCCCATCGTGGCCTGCGGCGGGCGCGTGGACCCGGCGTCGCGCATCGCGAGATCGGAGTTGGGAAAATACTCCTTGATGACGATTCGGAATGGCAGCTTCGCGTGCTGGATCGCCTCCTTGCGCGCGATGATTTCCTCGGGGATGGCGACGACCTCGTCGTGCGCGGGGTTGGTCGTGTCGATGATGGCGAGCTCGTTGTTCAGGTGGTGCTCGGAGAAGTTCTTGGTCTCGCCCTCGTGGAGCTGCATCCGGTAGTCCTCCTGCCATAGCCCGCTCAGCAGTTCGCCAATGAGGAGCAGGATCACGCCGAGGTGCGTGAACTGGATGCCGGCTTTCCTCCACGTGAAGGCAAAGCGGTAAAAATGCGACGCGATGAGGTTGAGCAGCAGCAGGCCGCCGATGGCGTAGCCGCCGGGGAAAATCGGGACGGACGTGCCGCCCGCTCCCATGGGCTGCACTACAACGAAGGTGCGGAACCACTTTTCCTGAATGCCCCAGATGCCGAGGTTCACCTGATCGAGTGTGGCGGCGAACACCAGGATCAACCCCAGCGCGAGCAGCACCACCGTCAGTTTCAGCGAGACGAGGAAATCGCGCGCGGTGCGGAGGGGGCCGTTCATGGCGCGGTGGGCTTGATCGTGTCGAGAAATGCCATGAACGCGGCCTTTTCCTTCGCGACGAGCGCGTCGGGCCCGGTGAGCTTGAAGAACCACGAGCTCCCGCCATGCGGCACGATCGCGGCGAGCGTGCGCTGCGGGTTCGGCCCGGTGGCGCCGCCGAGATCAACGGCCCCCATCTTCAGGCCGTTGCGCTCGAGGCGCTGCACCGTCGCCGCGAGCTCGCCCGGGGCGATTGGCGCGAGGCCGATCTGGCCGCGCCAGCGGTTCACGTTGGCGAGATCGCCGCCGACGTCGCCGGGGAACGCAGTGATCGACATGTCCGCCTCCCCGCCGTCGCCCTTGATCGTGTAGCTGCCGCGACGCATTGAGGAGGCGGGTTTCACCGTCCATGAGGCCGGTGCGCTCCACGCGAGGCCCGGGCCGCTTGCGGTGGCGACAGGCGTGGCCGCCATCGTCCCGCCGGTGGCCGGCGCCGCGGGGGCCGCGGCGGGTGCCGCTCCGGCGTGAGCATGCGGAGCCCCAGCCTTGGCCGCAGGCTCCGGATCCTTGGGTGCGCGATAAGTGGTGATTTCAGGTTTGCTGCAGGCGCCAAGCAGCATGGCCGCGGCGAGCGCGAAGGGGACGCGGGGAGACATGGGAGCGCAGACAGTCGCGGGCCGGCGGGAAAATTCAAATCAAACCGGCACATCGCCGGACTCACCTTCGTGCGCCCCGGGGCGGGTTGTGCGGGGATGCCGTGCAGGCGAACTTTGGGCTATCAACGGGACGGTGCATCCGCTTTGCTAGCGGAGTCGTTACCTTTTCGAGCGTGCCGCTTCTGGCGCGCCGACGTGTTGTCACCGATCGCTCCCCATGAAACTCACCACCCTCCGCCAGTTGTCCCTTGTCGGCGCATTTTGCGCCGCCGCGCTCACGGCGAGCGCCCAAATCATCGAGCTGCGCGCGACCATCAACGGCGCGCAGGAGAATCCCGCGGTCACGACGCCCGCTTCCGGCACGGCGGTGATGCTCTACGACATCAACGCTAACACCTTTGACCTCATCGTCTCGATTCGCGGCATGACCAACACGATCACCCTGTCGCACATCCACGAGGCTGCGGCTGGTGCCAACGGTCCGGTTGTCACCAATATTGGCCCCGAGGCCGTCTACACCCGCACTGGCGACACGCTCACCGCGACGTTTCGCAACATCTCCCACGCCGGCGGCGATCCGCTGCGCCTGCTGCAAGGTGGCGCTTATTACAACATCCACTCGGCGCAGTTTCCCGGCGGCGAGATCCGTGGCCAGTTGATTGCTCGGCCGGTGCGACTTATCGCCAACATCGATGTCGCGCAGGAGCAGGCGGCGATGCCGGCGGCAAACCTCGCGGGCATCACGACATTTGGCGGCGCGGTCGTCATCTACGATCCAGTCGCCAATACCGTCGCGCTGCGGCACACGCTTTTCAACTACACGAGCACACTGACCAACGCGCATATCCACATTGGCGCGCCCGGCGTCAGCGGCGGTGTGATCACGCAGCTCTTCCAGGGCGCGCTGGCGTCGAACTTCAGCGCCACTACGGGGTTCATAACCGCGAGCCATGAACCCGCGCCTTTTGTTCCTGCCGACAATCAGCAGTTGGCCCGAATCAGGGCGCTGCTGAGCGGCGGCTGCTATCTCAACTACCACAGCCAGGCGTTTCCCAATGGGCAGGCGCGCGGCCAGCTCACCGTCTCGTCCGAGGCGCTCAACACCCGCATGGGCAACCTCTCCGTCCGCAGCTTCGTCGGCGCGGGCGATCAGGTATTGATCGGCGGGATCAGCATCCAGGGCAACGAGCCGGTGCGCGTGCTCATTGCGGCCAAAGGCCCGTCGCTCACCGCGTTTGGCGTGGCCGGTGCGCTCGCGAATCCGCGGCTCGCGCTCTTCTCGGGCGCCAACCAGATCGCAGCCAATGACGATGTCGGCACACCGACCGTCGGCACCGAACTCGCGCGCATCCCGAATGTGCCTACGAACCCGCTTGAGTCCGCGCTCGTCGTCACGCTGCCGCCTGGCAATTATACCGCTCAGGTTTCGTCCGCCGCCGGCACTGGCGTCGCAATTCTCGAGGCCTACGATTTGCGCAACCTGCCGTCGACGCTCGCCATCGCCTCCACCGATCCGGTGGTGCCGGCGTCGGCTTCGACGCGCAGTGTCGCGGCCGCGAGCGGCAAGCCGGTCGCGCCCGAGCTTTGCGTCGCGACGCCGCTGCCGGTCACCGCGGTCGCCACGCGCTGAGTTTTCGTCCGCCTTGCGGCCCGGCGTCCACTGACGCCGGGCCTTTTTCGTTTTGCGGCGGAGTGAACCCGGGCAAATAACTCGCCCATGAGCATCCTCCCGCTGGGCGACGCCGCCATGGTGTTGCACCTTGATGGGCCGGTCGACGCGGTAATGGCCGCGCGCGTGCAGGCCATCGCGGCGGCGCTGCGCCGGGCGCGGGTGCCGGGGCTGCTCGATGTGGTGCCGGCGTTCGCCAGCGTGGCTGTTTGTCTGGATCCCGCGCAGGCGCCGCCCGCGGGGGAGGTGGCGGAAGCACTCGCGGCGGCGGCGGAAAGCGCGCGCCCGTCCGGCGGCGAATCCGCGCGGGTCGTCGAGGTGCCGGTGATCTACGGCGGCGACCATGGGCCCGATTTGGCGGACGTCGCGCGGCACTCAGGTCTTGCCCCGGCTGAGGTGATCGCACGGCACGCGGCCGGTGACTACCTCGTCCACGCGATTGGCTTTGCCCCGGGCTTCCCATACTTGGGCGGTCTCGATCCGCGGTTAGCCACCCCGCGGCGCGGGACACCGCGGAGTCGAGTGCCGGCCGGAAGCGTGGGCATCGGCGGCGCGCAGACCGGGGTTTACCCGCTCGCGACGCCCGGCGGTTGGAACGTGATTGGGCGCACGCCGCTGGCGTTGTTTGACGCGCGTCGGGAGCCGGCGGCGCTGTTGCATGCCGGTGATCGGGTGCGCTTCAGGGCCGTCACGGAGAGCGCGGAGATGTTTGCGAAGGCGAACCCGCGGATCGCCGCGCCTCCGACGCCGCGCGGCATCGAGGTGCTGCGGGCGGGGCAGTTTACGACCGTGCAGGATCTCGGCCGCGTGGGTCATCGCGCGGAGGGCGTCGCCAGCGGCGGCGCAGCCGATCCCGTGGCCCTGCGGCTGGCGAATCTGCTCGCGGGCAACCGCGAGGATGCCGCCGCGCTTGAATGCACGCTGACCGGGCCCGAGCTCCGCTTCGAAGCCGATGCCATGATCGCGTGGGGTGGCGCCGAGGCGGCCGGCTTGGCCCGCTGGCAACCGCTGGCCGTGCGCGCGGGGCAGACGGTGTCGGTCGGAGCGCTGCAACGCGGCGGATGCCGCGGCTATCTTGCCGTCTCGGGTGGAATCCGGACGGCGCGCGAGCTGGGCAGTCGCAGCACGTGCGTGCGGGCGGGCCTCGGCGGTCTGGACGGCCGGGCGCTCCGCGACGGCGATCGGCTGCCGCTTAACCCGACGGGGATGACGGCCGTGGGCCGATGGCATGTGGACGAACGCGCGCTCCCGCACTACAGCGTCGCACCCACCGTGCGGGTGGTGCCCGGCGCGCAGGCCGGCGATTTTGAGGCGCTGGAGGGAAATGTGTTCACCGTCGCGCCGCAGTCCGATCGCATGGGCGTGCGACTCTCCGGCCGTTTGCCACGACGCGGTCCGGCGCGCGAACTGGTTTCCGCGCCGGTGGTGCCGGGCACCGTGCAGGTGCCGCCCGACGGCGCCCCGATCGTGTTGCTCGCCGACGCCCAGACGATCGGCGGCTACCCGCAGGCCGCGCATGTGATCACGGTGGACTTGCCGCTCGTCGCGCAACTGCGGCCGGGTGACACCGTGCGGTTTGCGTCGATTGCGCATGACGAAGCCCGCCGGCTGCTGCTTGCGCGGGAGCGGGCGCTCGGCTTGTTGCGCGAAGGGCTGGCGCAGAAATTCCACTGACGTGACCCCGGTCATTGATCTCAACTGCGACCTCGGCGAAGGCGCGGGGCATGACGCGGAGTTGATGCCGTTCATCACTTCGGCCAACATTGCGTGCGGCGCGCACGCCGGCGATGAGGCGACCATGCGTGCCACCCTCGCGCTCGCGCAGCGTCACGGCGTGACGATCGGCGCGCACCCGGGCTTTGCGGACCGCGAGAATTTCGGCCGCCGGGAGCTGCCGGTGACCCCGGCGCAGGCGGCGGCGCTTGTGGTGGAACAGGTGCGGCGGCTGCAAGCGGTGGCGGCGCCGCTCGGTGCGAGCGTGACCCACGTCAAATTGCACGGTGCCCTCTACAACATGGTCTCGCGCGACGCGGCGCTGGCCACCGCCGTGGTGGGCGCGATCCTGACGATTGATCCCGTGCCCGCGTTTTTCGTCCTCGCCGGCTCCAAGCTCGAGAATATCGCCCGGGCGAGTGGTCGGATTCGCGTCGTCGCAGAGGTGTTTGCCGACCGCACTTATCAACAGGACGGCTCGCTTACGCCACGCGCGCGGGCCGATGCGTTGATTCACGACGAGGCCCAGACGGTGGCGCAGGTGCTGCGGATGATCCACGAGGGCAGCGTGCGCGCGACGGACGGCACCGCCGTGCCGATTCGCGCCGACACGGTGTGCCTCCATGGCGACGGGCCCCACGCCGTCGCGTTTGCCAGGCGGCTCAACGCGGACTTGCGAGCGGCCGGAATCGCGATCAAGGCGGTGGTATGACACTCCGCTTGGCCCTGGTTGCGCTGCTAGCCGCGCCCCTCATTGCAGCGACTCCGGAGTGGAAGGACGCCAAGGGCGCGACGTTCCGCGGCGAGCCCGTCGAGATTGTCGGGCCGATGGCGCTGTTTCGCACCGGCAGCATCTCGACGCGCTTTGTGCCGACGCGGGCGATGTCGCCCGAGGATTGCGTTCGTTTTCACCAGGCCATCGCGGGGCGGGCGCCGCGGGCCGAGCGCTGGAGCGAAGCCAAGGGCGAGGCGACGGCCGATCTCGTGGGCAAGCTCAAGCGCTCCGACAACCGGGAGCTGAAGCCGATCGATTTTGCGGCGACGCCGGAGCCGGAGATGATCATCGCGATCTTCATCGGGAAGCGCGAAGGCAGCATCAACCACCTGCTCGACAACCTCGCGCCGTTCGTCAGCCGCGTGCGGCGCGTTTACCCGGGCCGCGTGGAGACGGTGATCCTGCCGTCGCGCCAAGCCAACATGGACTCCCGGTGGCTGCCCGCGCGCTCCTGGCTCGTCGCGGATCCGGCGAAAGTCGGGGGCATCAAGCTCATGACGCGTTTCGCGCCGGCGCAGGGCATGTCCTTCGTGTTGATGACGCGCGAGGGTGCGCCGCTGTTCGGGCACGCGATCCAGGAGATCTTCGACGTGATGAAGTTCGTCGACGGCGCGAGCGATTTTCTCTGGGAGCTCAACCCGGCCAATCCCCGCACGGCGCGCGACCGGGCGCATTATCTGCGCGCGGTGCGACCGGTGCAGTTCGCTGATCGTGAGGCGGCGCCGGTGCTGCTCGTGGATCCGCTCCGGGTCGACGCGTTGCGGACCCGCGGCGTCACACGCATCGAAGCCACGATCACCGTGGGTGACGACGGGATGGCCGCGGCCGTGGACCTCGCGCCCGCCTCTGGCGTGCCCCCGGCGCTCGTCGCGCCACTCGCGGAGGCACTGCGGCGGAACACTTTTTTCGCGCCGGCGATCGCCCAGGGGCAGCCGGTTGCCGGTCGCCATGCCTACACCCTCACCGTTCCGCCGCTGGACAAGCAGCTCGCCGCTGACGCCGCATGGGTCAACGGCGAGGCACGCCGCACCATCCCGATCAAGCGCTGGCTGGCCCTGAAACCGATCCGGGTGCCCGAGCAAGTCTTCACGACGGTGGATCGCGTGGGACCGGATGGCGTCGTGATGCTCAAGGCCGTGACTGCGGGCAAAGCCGGCAGCGTCTCCACCGCCTCGCAGATGAACGCGTTCAACGACGACTGGTTTTCCACGACCGGCGGCGCGGCCAGTGTGCGGCCGGTCGTCGGGCAGAAGCAGGAAGTCGACGGCACGACGCTCACGTGGAAGGCGATGACGCCGCACGACGGGCTCGTGGATTTCCTCGGGAGCGCGGCTTACAACAGCCACGACTACTGCGTGGGTTACGCGTGGGCGGAGGTCGAGGTCCCCGAGGAGACCGATGCGTGGCTCGGCATCGGCAGCGACGACGGCCTCAAGGTCTGGCACAACGGCGAGCTCGTGAATGACAAGTGGCAGCAGCGCACGAGCCGGCTCGACGACGACGTCGTGGCCCTGCGGTTGCGCAAGGGTGCGAACCAGTTCCTGATCAAAATCCAAAACGCGAAGGGGCTGTGGAGCTTCACGGCCCGGCTGCGGGCGCGGGCGGGGTGAGGCGGGCGAGTCGGTCGCGTTCGCTCACCAACTGGGCGGCGATGCTGAGCGCGATTTCGTGCGGGTGATTGGTGCCGAAATCGAGGCCAAGCGGGCAATGAAACTGCGCGGCCCGCTCGGGCGGAATTCCCTCCGTGATCAACTCGCGGCGGAGCACGGCGGCCTTGGCCGCGCTGCCGATCGCGCCGAGGAAAGGAAAATTACGCTCCGCCAGCGCCCGCCGCAGGATCGGTCGATCGGTGGCGTGGCCCTTGGTCAGGCACAGCACGAACGCCTGCGCGGGCAGCTCCGGGATGAGGTCGGCGGGGACCTCGCGACGGACGACACGGAGGTTGCGTGCGCGGGGCAGCTGCGCGAGCCACTCTTCGCGCGGATCGCAGACGGTGAGGGAGCAGGGGAGCGGGAGCAGCACGGGCAGCAGCGCCTGCACGATGTGCCCCGCGCCAAAAATCGCGATGGGCCAGGCCGCGCCGCGCGCCGCGTGCAGCTCGAAATACAGCTTCACGCTCCCGCCGCACGTCATGCCGACGTCGGCCTTGAGGCTCCATGTCACAAAGGCCGGCGGTGCGTCCCCGCCGAGCAGCGCTTGCGCGTGGGCAATCGCCTGCGCCTCGACGCGTCCACCGCCCACCGTGCCGGTGTGCCGGCCTGCGCTCGTGACGAGCATCTTGGCCCCGGTGTCCTGCGGCGTGCTCCCGAGCGACTCGACGAGCACGACCAGCACGAAGCCCGTGCCCTCGCGCTCCAACGCGACCAGCTGCTCGTAGATTTCGCTCATGGGCTTCTCCGCACGCGCTCCTGCCAGCGCTCGCGGCCGCGGAAGAACTCCAGGGATTCCGCCGGCGCCACCGGCTCGTCGCGCACGATTTGGAAACACGAATCGTAGAGTCCGGCCGCGGCACCCGGTGCGAGTCCGAACGGCGGGCCATCTTCACTCTCCTCGAAAAACCAGATGCCAGCCAGCATGCCGCCCGGCCGCAGCAGCGCCGCGCTGCGCGCGACGATGCGCTCGCGCCACGCGGGTGGCAGCGCGCAGAGGAAGGTTCGCTCGTAGATGAAATCGAACGGGGCGGCGGAAAAGTCCGCGGTGAAAAAATCCCCGGTGATCACGCGGGCGTTGGCGGCGCCGCGGATTTGCCGGCGGGCGCGCTCCGCGGCCGGCGGGCTGAAATCGATTGCCGTCACGTCGCAGCCCGCCGCGGCGAAGGCCGTGATCTCGTAACCGGAGCCGCAGCCGGGGATGAGCACGCGCGCGCCGCGGGGCAGGGCGCCTCGGGCCAGGTAGCGGGCGAGCGGCGCCGGCACGCCGCCGAAATCCCAGGGCGTGGTCTGCGATTCGTAGCGGACATCCCAGAAGGCGCGGGCCGTGGAATCCTCGGTCATGCGCGCTGCAGGCGGGGCGATCCGCTCTCGACCACGAAGCTCGCGCGGGTTTTCACCGGAGCGCCCGGGCGGGTCACAAAGGGCACGGTGCGATAGTCGGTCGTCCATCGCTCCGGCGTGACGTCGCACCGGACGTAGCCGCGCTCGGCGTTGAAGAATTTCACGCAGGGATTTTCGGCCATCGTCTTCTCGCGGCCGCGCGGCAGCTCCACGCCGTCGCCGCCCGAAGAGATCGAGGTGCCGACAAACTCGACGCCCACCGGCGGGGCGTCGGGCTGATCGAAGTCGGGCGCGAGTTCGTTCGCCCAGTTGGTATGGATATCGCCGGTCAGCACTACCGGGTTTTTCACGCGGGCGTCCCGCAAATGGCGCAGCGTGCGCCGCCGCTCGAACTCGTAGCCGGGCCATTGATCCATGCTGTATTCCTGCGCGGGCCCGTTGGTGAGATCGACGCGGGCCATCATGACCTGTTGGGCCAGGATGTTCCAGTTGGCGGAGGGCCGTGCGAGCCCGGAGAAGAGCCACTCCCGTTGCTTTTCCCCGAGGAGGGTGCCCCGCGGATCGAGGAGCACGTCGGACCACGGCTTGCGGCCGTCGCCTTGCGGTTGGTCGGTGCGGTATTGGCGTGTGTCGAGCACGTGGAACGACGCGAGCCGGCCGAAGCCGAGGCGACGGTGCAGCAGCATGTCGGGCCCAGTGGGCTGCGCGGCGCGGCGCAGCGGCATCATCTCGAAATAGGCTTGGTAGGCGGCGGCGCGGCGCAGGAGAAATTCGGCGCGCGGCACGGGCTTGTCGGGGATGTCGCCGGCGTAGTTGTTGGCGACCTCGTGGTCATCCCAGGTGACGATCCACGGGGCCATCGCGTGCGCAGCCTGCAGCGCGGGATCGAGCTTGTAGAGCGCGTAGCGGGCGCGATAGGCCTCGAGGGTCTTGATCTCGGGGCTATTGTGTCGGCGGACATGGCCGTCGCGGGCCGCGCCCTCGTAGATGTAGTCACCCAGGTGGACGACGAGATCCAGGTCCTCGCGCGCCATGTG
>JAEUHB010000126.1 GCA_016794665.1 Opitutaceae bacterium | reverse complement strand
AAGCAGGTCGAGGTCGCGCGGCGCTACCTGAAGCTGGGCCAGGGACGCGTCGCCGATCTGCGCGCGGGCAAGGCGCCGTGGACCGAGGCCACGGGCTGCGTCCTGCGCGGCTACCGTTCCAAACTCGACGACTCCATCCAGCCCTACGCGCTTGTCGTGCCGGCGGAGTGGAAGCGCGGCGACCCGCTGGCACGCCGGCTCGATGTTGTGCTGTCCGGGCGCGGCGAGAAACGCAGCGAGCTCGCCTTCCTCGCCGAGCACGAGACCAAGCCCGGCGAAATCGTGCCCGCCGGCGCTGTGCTGCTCTATCCCTACGGCCGCTACTGCAACGCCACCAAGTTCGCCGGCGAGGTCGATGTGATGGAGGCGATGCAGGCCGTGCGCCGCGCCTTCCGGATCGACGCGGGAAAAATCGTCGTGCGCGGCTTCTCGATGGGCGGCGCGAGCACGTGGCACCTCACGGCACATTTTCCCGGGCTCTGGGCCGCGTCGTCGCCCGGCGCGGGCTTCGCCGAGACCGCGGTCTATGCAAGTGTGTTCGGCCCCGGCAAACCGGAGCGCACGCCGTGGGAGCAGAAGCTCTGGAACTGGTATGACGCCACCGCGCACGCCGCGAATTTCCGCAACGTCCCCACCCTCGCCTACGCCGGTGAACTCGACAAACAGATCCAGGCCTCCGTCATCATGGAGCAGGCGATGGCGCGCGAGGGCCTGAAGCTCGAGCGCTACATCGGCCCGAAGACCGAGCACAAATACCACCCCGAGACCCGCAACGCGATTGCCGCGCGCCTTGAGGCGATCACCGCCACGCCGCGCGCGAAGTGGGCCGACGAGGAGCATTTCACCACCTACACGCTGCGCTACTCCGCGGCCGGACGCATCACGATCATGGAGCAGGAGCAGCCGTGGGAGCGCAGCGACGTGCACCTGAAATTCGCCACGCCCACGCAGCTCAACGTCACCACGAGAAACGTTGGCGTCTTCAGCATCAGCCTCGACAACGCCGACGGACTGAAGCTCAGCGTCGACGGCCAGCCCGTCGCGCTTGGCGACATCGCGCCCTACTACTGGCTCGTCAAGGACGGCGGCCGCTGGGTCTTCAAGGACCACAGCTACTCCGCCGACCGCTGGCAAAAGCAGGTGCGCAAAATGCCCGGCATGAGCGGCCCGATCATGGATGCGTTCATGGAGCCGTTTCTCTTCGTGCGCCCGACCGGCCAGCCGCTCAACGCCCAGGTCGGCGCGTGGGCCGACACTGAGCTGCGCCACGCGACCAAGATGTGGCGCGACCTCTTTCGCGGCCACGTGATCGTGAAGGACGACACCGCGGTCACCGACGAGGACATGGCCAGCAAACACGTCGTGCTTTGGGGTGATGCTTCCTCGAACCGCCTGCTCGCGAAGGTGCTCGCCACGAAAAAACTCCCGATCGCGTGGGACGCGAAGGCGGTAACCTTCCGCGGCAAGACCTACGACGCCGCTCACCACGCGCCCGTGCTCATCTTCCCCAACCCGCTCAGCTCGCAGCAACGCTACGTCGTGCTCAACAGCGGTGTGGATTTCCGCGAGGAAGCCTACGGCACCAACTCGCTCCAGACGCCGAAGCTCCCCGACTACGCCATCGTTGATCTGCGCGAAGCCCCCGGCCCGCGCTGGCCCGGCAAGATCGTGGACGCGGGGTTCTTCGATGCGTCGTGGAAATAGCCGCCGTCTAATTTGGGTCGGGCTTTATGCCCGACATCCCTCGGGACCATGTCGGGCATAAAACCCGACCCACATATTCGAACCGCTGACGTTTCCGTCGGCCCCCTTCGTCAGAACGTCCCCTTCACCCCGAGCGTCAGCTGGACGCCCGTCGTGAGCACTTGGGAGACGCGGGCGTAGCCGGGGGTTTGTGATCCGAAGCGCAGCAACGTCTCCGGCACGTCGAAGACATTCTGCGCGCTGGCGTAGAGGAAGAGATTCGCGCGCAGCTGGTAGTCGACGTTCACGTCGAGGCGCGTGCGGGCCTTGGAGTATTCGTAGGCGTCGGGGCCGAACGCGGCGACGCGGCCCTGGCGTTGTTCGCCGCGGTAGTTCCACTTGAGCATCACGCTGAAGGGCCGGCGGGTGTAATCGAGACCCCAGTTGGCGCTCTCCGGAATAAAACCGCTGAAGTCGGAATCGCTGCCGCCTTTCAGTTTCAGTTTCGTGCCGTTGGCGAAGACGCTGAAATGGCGGCCCCATGCCCCGAGGGGGCGGAGCGAGTGGCGGAGGTTGAACTCCACGCCGTCGACGCGCGCGGTGCCGGGGACATTGAAGGCCGTCGTGATCTGCCAGCCGACGTAGCGCGGATCGAGCTCGAGCAACTCGAGGTCGGCGGCGGTCGCAACCTTCACCGAATCGCCGAAGAAATCGCGGATCGTCTTGCGGAACGCGCCGACACTGAAGAGGCCGCCCTGCGGCGTGTAGAATTCGAGGGAGAGGTCGTAGTTGTCGCCCGTCCACGGACGCAGGCCAGTGTTGCGCGTGGTGATGCGGCCGGGGATCTGGCCGGGGTCGGGGGTGGAGTTGCCGAAGTCGGTTTCGTCGACGGTGGTGTTGGGGACGATGGCGGAGAAGTCGGGGCGCCCGTAAGTCTTGGCGTAGGCGGCGCGGGCGAGGAGATTTTCGCGAATCTGCCAGGTGAGGTGCAGGCTCGGATATGTGCCGTCGTAGGTGCGCGAGGCCTTGGTGCCGCGCTCCTGGCGCGTCACGGCGAGTTCCTGCAACGAGCCGACGGCCCCGGCCTCGGGGCGGCGGATGCGGGCGCCGGCGGAGGTGCGGGCGAAGGTGCCGTCGGCGTTGCGCACCCAGACGGCGTTGGGGTCATTGCGCACGCCCTGGCCGGCGGCATCGGTGCGTTCATAGCGGAGACCGGTGAGCACTTTCAGGCGGTTGCGGAAGAGACCGAGCTCGGCCTGCAGGTAGCCGGCGGTCACATCTTCCTGCAGCCACTCGGAGTTGTTGAGGCGGAACAGTTCCTCGGCGGTCGTCTGCGCGGCCGTCTTGGAAAAGAGATTCGGGTTGGCCTGGAACGCACGCAGGGCGTTGGCCGTGGAGACGTAGGGCATGTTCCGGAAACCGAAGTTTTCCGGCTGGTTCACGTAAACGGTGTTGCGGAAGAGCGCGGGCGAGTCGGGCGTCGCGGGATTTCCGTCGGGACCGTTGTAGTTCCAGTTGATGCTCTCGCGGCGGACATCGCGGGTCTGCTCGCGGCGCAGGCCGCCGACCTGGAGCGCGGCGGGGAATGACAGGGCCGGCAGGGTTTTCCGCACATCGAGTTTGCCGTTGGTGAGACCGTCGCGGATGACGCGCGGTGTCGAGGTGGCGGAGTTGACCTGGTAGTTGTCGAGGTTGGTGAGATCGAAGGGGCGCTCGGCGTTGTCGAAAACTTGGATCGACTGCGGTCGGATGTCGTCGATGCGCGCGAAGCTTACGCGGACGGGAGCGCG
>JAEUHB010000098.1 GCA_016794665.1 Opitutaceae bacterium | reverse complement strand
GCCTACGTCGACGCCTACGACGCGGTGCTCAACTGCGACTACGCCTTCGTCGCCTACAAGGAGACCGACTCCTCCGGCGACTGGCGCGTGCGCATCAAGTCCTCCCAGACCGCCGGCGCCGTCTTCGAGCCCGCCGCCATGAAATCCAACGCCCGCTCCGCCGGCGCCCAGGGCAAGCCCTGGTTCCAATGGGGCTACAGCTTTGACCCCAGCCCCTCCGACCCCCGCAACATCCAGTTCCGCGTCCACGTCAAGGACGGCCTCCCTTCCGACATCGAGATGCTCGTCCAGCTCCGCAAGGCCGACGGCTCCCCCGCCGCCCCCAAGTCCGTCACGTTTGCCTGGCCCGCCGCCTGACGTGAACCGAGCGCGTGAGGGCGCGGCCGCTTCGTGCGCCGTCGCCCGATCGCCCGCTGGAAATGCCCGGGGTGGGCGCGAACCGCGCCCGCCACCCGCGGCCGTTTTCCCCGCCGCCTGGGCCCCTGTTGCCGTGCATCTCCTCCTCTTCATCGCGGTCATCGCCGTCACCGTCGCGGTGGTCCTGGTCATCGACGCACCGCGACGGCGCGCGCTGGCCGCCGACGCTGAGTTTTCCTCCCGCCCCCTTCCGCCCGCCCACCTTTCCGCCCAAGGCATGGAAGCCACCTGCGAAATCCACTTCCGCGATCCGCGCCCGCCGCACGCGATCCAGTTTGAACTCGAGCGTGAGCTGATGCTCCTCCTGCCGCCGGCCGTCGAGGGGGACACGCTGCTCTTCCGCGCGGCCAGCCGCGTCTACAGTTCGCCACACGCCTTCACCCTGCGTTTCGAAGCCGCGCTGCCGTCGACCAACGCCTATTCGTTCCGCGCGGTGATGACGCTGGACGGCAAGACTTCCGCGGAGCGCGAGGCGTCCGCAAAATCGCTCGCGAGCTGGTTCCGGTTGTGGACCCGCCACTTTCAGCCCGCCGACGCGGTGCCGCCCGGCACCGGCTCGCACGAGCTCTACCGCACGCTCGTCACGCAAGCGCTCAACGCCGAAGCCCACCTCGGCACGGTCGCCGCCGTGCAGCAGGCGATCGTCGCGGGCCTCCGCGCGGGCGGGACCTACTCCACGGCGCACAAGGAAGGGGGCACGGTCATCCGCTACTCCTGGGGACATTTCCAACGCGCCGACTACGGCGAGTGGAGCACCTCCGAGAGATTCGTCAGCGAGACGGTGTTCCTCGCCTTCCTGAGGAAATTCTTCGACTGGCACACCTCGCAGCACACCTATCCCGAGCGAGTGCCCGATCTCGTCGCGTGGAAACTGATGCTCCGCCTGCTGGAGCCCAAGCGCTAGGTGGCGCGTCTCGCATCCCCGCGCCTTTCTCCCTTTTTTCCTGCCTCGCCTGGCTTACCCGCGCCACGCCATGAAGACCTGCCCGCACCTCGCCCCGCTCGAACGTGAACTCTCCGCCCGCGGCATCGCGCTGGGCGAGCCGCGTGTGAGCCCCTACGGCGAGTCGGCCGGGCACTGGTGCGCGTGCGAGTGCACGTTCGACGCGCCGGCCCTGCGCACGCGGCTCGCCCTGCCCGACTGCGTGACCTACGAGGAATACGACGGCCGCGTCGCCGGCAGCGACGCGACGTTCCACTGCCGCCTGTGCCAGCGCGCGATCATGGGAATTCATCCGCACTACGCCAAACCGGCGACGCGCCGCATCGCCTGATTTCTTGCCCCCCCCACCATGTCCGCTTCCGCCGCCTTCCTCACCGCCGCCGTCACGGGCGTGTTCGGTCTCATCGCCACCGGCATCGTCACCAGCGCGCTTAACGACTGGTTGCACTTCTACCCACGAGGGGACGTCGGCACCGCACTGATGACCGTCCTCATTTCCGCCGCCGGCGGGGTCGTGTTCTTCATTTTCGGCTACGTCGTCAGCAGCATCGTCGCGGGCCAGCCGGGGGCGGGGTTTGCCCGCGCGGCGGGAATTTCGTGCGGCAGCGTGCTCGCGCTGAGCGTCGCGGTCCTCGTGATCGGCCGGTCGCGCGCCGACGTGCCACCGAAAATCGACGGAAAAGAACTGGCGCTCGCGATCGAGCTGCGCCCGCCAACGGGCTTCACCCCGCCGCAGCGGCCGGACGAGTCCACCACCGGCATCAACGTGCTCCCGGCGAACCATCGCACGCTGCTGTTCGGCCCGTTGAACCACTATCGGGCGAAGCAGGTCGACGGCCAGTGGACCATCAGCACCAAGGTGCATCTCGGGACCAGTGCGGCGGAAAAAGTCCTGGTCGTCAGGCTCGGCCCCGACACCACGCTCACGTTCGCCTTGCCGCTGCGTGCGCATCCGGATCAGCGCGACACCGAATGGAGCGCCTGGCTGGAAGCGGACGCGGGTCCGGCGGCTCCGGCACCCGCGAAGAAATTCCGCCTGCGCTACCGCGTGCGGGGTTGGGGGAGGACGAACGAGGACTTCGAAGCCGAGGAAGCCCAGAAGGCGGAAGCGGAACAGTCCCGGTTCGACGCGCTCGGCGTCCACACGCCGATCGCGGAACTGCTGCCCTACACCCGATCAAACGCTTCGCCAAAGCACGTCACCGCCGCGGTGCAGCTCATCGTCTCGCGGCCCAACTATGTCGACGAAATCACGGCGCTCATGGTCGGCGACACGGACAAGTCCGCCGTCATGGCCCTTGAGTTTGTGGCGCAGTTGCCGCCTCCGCAATCCGCGCTCCTGCCTCCCGTGGCCGCCGCCGGCCGCGACATCGCCCGTCGGATCCGCGAGACCAACGCCAACGCGAAAGCCGGCGAGGACTACCCGGCCGGCGCCGACAGCGTATTCCAGCGCTTCAACGCGTGGCTTCCCGCCGTGCGCGCGCTTCGTCAGACTTCCGGTGGTGATTTCACGCCCGAACTCGGCGAGATTCTAAAACTCTCTCGCCTGCGACCAGAGACCTTCCTGTTTACAGATTTTGTTCGCCGCAAGGCCAGCCAGGCCATGAAGGAATGGGCCGGCGCCGAGCCGCTGCCGGGCGACCTGCCCGCGCCCTAGTCCTTCCATGGAAACGCCCGAGCATATCACCAAGGAACTCTCCGCGTTTCCCGCCGCGTTGCTCCAGCTCGTCAACGACGAGCTGGAGGCGGGCAATGGCATCGCCGGGTTTGCCCGCGCCTTCCCGGCGCCCCGGGACGGCGTGTGTGCGAAACTCACAAAGCCCGTCACCACGCGCGCGCGGGAGAGTTCGCCGGGCGTGCACTTTCGCGAATGGAATTCGCTCAGCCACGCCGGCGAGTTCACCGACGCCCATCGCCGCTACTTTGTCCTCGAGCCGCCTCATCCGCCGTCCGTCGAAAAGAACATGGACTCGATTCGCGAGGAGCTCGACGCGCGCGAGCGCGCGTCGCGGGCCGACCGCGATCTGTTCTACTGAGCCAAGCCAACGCACCGGACCATGAGCACTCCCACCGAGATCAAGCGACAGCTCGCCGCGTTCCCCGCCGCGCTGCAGAAGCTCGTCGCCGCCGAGCTGAAGGCCGGCAACACCATCGCCGAGCTGTCGCATGGGTTCCCCGCCGCCCCCTGCGGCGCCTACGTGAAGCTCGCGCAGCCCGTCGGCCCGCGCCGCCGCAAGTCCGCGGGCGAGATCACGTTCTTCGATCGCAACGGCTCGGACTACGCCGGCGAGTTCACGACGGCGCAGCGGCACTTCTTCGTGCTCGAGCCCGCCCGCCCGCCGGAGCCGGCACCCGACATGGACGCCCTCCGCGCCGCCCGCGAGGCGAGCCAGCGCGCCGCCGACGAAAAACTCTATCGCGCCCAAGCCCGCGACAAAAAGAAGCGCGCCCAACCCTATGTGCCCGCCACGCCCTCGCCGCTGCCGCCCCGGCCCGAGGCCGCGGCGAAGTCCATCCGCCCCGCCACCGCCGTCGATCGGTTCCGCGAGAGCATGGTCGTCACCTACGAGCGCTGGCACGAGGGCATCGGCTACGATCTCGCGCTCTTGAAAACCGCGACGCCGGACGAGCTCCTCGAGATTGAGGAGCTGCTGCTCCCGCGCGCGACCGACGGCTGGCGGGAGGTCGAGGCGCTCGCCGCGATCGACTCGCCGCGCGCGCGTGTCGCCCTGCGCCAGGCGCTCAAGCGCGGCAACCACGAGGTGCGCACCGCAGTGCTGCGGCACGCCCCCCGGCTCGTCTCCGACGCCGAACGCACCGCCGCGCTCGTGGCGGCGCTTGAGGGCTCCGACACTTACGGCGGCCTCACGCAGGCGCTGGCGCAAGTCGAGGAGTTCCACCCGCCCGCGATCGTCGACGCGTTGCTGCGCGGCGTGCTGACGCGCACCGACGGACCGCCGGTGCATTTCGCGGCGATGCTGATGTTCATCCACGGCAAGGCCAAGTCCGCCTTCGACTGGGATCGGCGACCGTTCTTCCTCGAGTTCAACACCGACGACGGTGAGAAGCGCCGCGCGCTCTTCCGCGACCTCTGCTCGAAGATCGGCGTGGATCCCGCGCCTTATTTGGCCACGAGCGACTGACCTCGCGGCGGCCGCGCGGGAAGGCGCGTCACTCGACCTTCACTGCCGCATCCTCGATAATGACGGCGTATTTGTAGCCGCCGCCAAAGTCGCGGTTGGTCGCAACGCGGCCGGTCACGAGCACGAGGTCGCCGACCTTGGCCGCGGTTGTCGTCGTCACCACCAGGTTGTTGGTCCCCTCCCCGCCCGAACCATCGCGGACGTGGAGCCAGTTCTTGCCGAGGATGCCGCCGTTGAACTTCACCACGCGCCCGCGCACGGCGATCGACTTGCCCGAGAGCTTCGCCCGATCCGTCACGATCTCCGCGACGGTCTGGCCGCCGGCGGCACGCTTGATGTTGGTCAGGTCGGGCGGGGCCGCCGGGGTCGCGGGCGCACTGTGCGGCGAAGCGGCCGCGCCGCCACCAGCGATCGGCGGATGGCCCGCCGGCAACACGTCGGCGGCGGAGCCCGCCGGCGCCTGGCCGTTCACCGTCACCGCCCCCGAAAAATAAATGAGGTCGAAGGTGCGGTTGAGCGACTTGCTGTGGTAGTTGGTCATCGGCATGCCGTCGGCCGCCGCCACCGTGTCGCCGGGCTTCACCTCGAACCGTGGCGCGGCGATCCAGGTTTTTTTCGCGCCGGCGTCGAGCAGCACGTAGGTGTAGCTGGAGGCGTTCATGGTCTCGACGACCTTGCCCGCCGCCACCGGCGCGCTGTCCGCACCACGCAAGAGTCCGGCGGCCAGCGCCACGATGCATAGAAGTCTTTTCATTGCGCCCACGGAGGACCAAGTTGGCCGCGCTGACAAGCGCTCCTTACCCACCCCGCCCCCCTATGCGCGTGTTTCTTTGCTTCGCCCTCGCCGGCTTCGCCGACCTCGCCCCCGCCGCCGAGCCCGATCCGCTCGCGGCGCTGCTGGCGCGCCCCATCCTCGCGCCCGGCACCACGCTCGCGGAAGTGCAGGCCTTCACGGAGGAACGCGTGCCCGCGATGCCGCCGGTCACGACACTCGCGGCATGGCAGGACTTCGCCGCGCGCACGCGGCGCGACGTGCTCGATCGCGTCGTTTTTCGTGACGCCACCTCCCGCGCGTGGCGCGATGCGAAGACGCGCGTCGAGTGGCTCGACACCATTCCCGGCGGCCCCGGCTACTCGATTCGCAAGCTTCGCTACGAGGCGCTGCCCGGCCTCTGGATTCCCGCGCTGCTCTACCTGCCCGACAGCATCTCGGGGAAAATCCCGGTGCACCTCGCCGTCAACGGACACGACCGCGAAGGCAAGGCCGTCGCCTACAAGCAGCTTCGCTGCATCAATCTCGCCAAGCGCGGCGTCGCCACCCTCAACGTCGAGTGGTTCGCCCAGGGCCAGCTCCGCACCGATGGCTTCGTCCACTACCGGATGAATCAGCTCGACCTCTGCGGTGTTAGCGGACTCGCGCCATTCTACCTCGCGATGTCGCGCGCGCTCGATGCGCTGCTCGCGCTGCCTTACGCCGACCCCGCGCGCGTCGCCGTGAGCGGCCTCTCCGGCGGCGGCTGGCAGACCATTGTCATCAGCTCGCTCGACACCCGTGTCACCTTCGCGAATCCCGTCGCCGGCTACTCCAGCTACCGCACGCGCGCCCGGCACCTCTCGGACCTCGGCGACTCCGAGCAGACGCCCAACGACCTCGCGACGGTCGCCGACTACACGCACCTTACCGCGCTGCTCGCGGGCCGCACCGCGCTCCTCACCTACAACGACCGCGACAACTGCTGCTTCGCCACGCCGCACGCGCTCGCGCCGCTGCATGAGGCGGCCGCGCCCATCTTCCGCCTCCACGGGCAGGAGAACCGCCTGCGCGTCCACACCAACGCCGACCCCGGCACGCACAACTTCGAGGTCGACAACCGCCAGGCCTTCTACCGCGCGCTCGGCGACACTTTCTTCCCCGCCGCCCGCCACTACTCCGCCGAGGAAATCCCCTCGCAGTCCGAAGTAAGGACCGCCGCGCAACTCGATGTCCCGCTGCCGGCCGGCAATCTCGACTTTCACCAGCTCGCCCTCGCCGCCGCGAACAACCTCCCGCGCGCTGGCGCATCCGCGACTCGCGAGAATCTCGCCGAGGTCGTGAAGTTCAGGCCGCTCTCCGCCACGGCGACACGCACCGACACCGAGACGCGCGACGGCGTGCAGGCGGTGTTCTGGCGCCTCCAGCTCGGCGGCGAATGGAACGTGCCCGTCACCGAGCTCAAGCGGGCCGGAGCCGCCTCGCCCGCTACAACCGCGCTCCTCGTCGCCGACGCGGGCCGCGCCTCGCTCGCCGCACGCGCCCGCGCCCTGCTCGCCGACGGCCACCGGGTGCTCGCCGTCGATCCGTTTTACTTCGGCGAGTCGAGAATCCCGCAGCGCGATTTTCTCTTCGCGCTGCTGGTTGCGGCGGTGGGCGAACGCCCGCTCGGCGTGCAAGCCGCGCAGATCGCCGCCGTCGCGCGCTGGGCCGAGGCTGAATTCAAAACCACCGGCATCGCGCTCCACTCGGCCGGCCCGCGCCTCGGCCTCGCCGCCCAGGTCGCGGCGGCGCTTGAACCCCGCGCGTTCCGCTCGCTGGTGCAGACCGACGCGCTGCCGTCGCTGCACGACGTCCTCCGCCAAGACTGGACCGTCGACAAGTTCCCCGAGCTTTTCTGCTTCGGGCTGCTCGAGCGCTTCGACGTCCCACAGCTCCGCGCGCTCGCTCGCGGCCGCGCGAATTGACCACGTTGCCCGATGAATCCCACCGCCTCCCGCCTCATCCGGCGCACGCACATGTATCTCGCGCTTTTCCTGACGCCGTGGATGATCATCTACGCGTTGAGCGGGCTTGCGCTCAACCACGGCGAGACGGTCCGCGGCTGGTTCGGCCGGATTCCGGAGTTTGAGAGAATCGACGAACGGCCCTACGCCGCCGCATTCCCGGCCGACGCCACGCCGCGGCAGATGGCCGGGCAGATCCTCGCCGACCTCGGGCTCGCGGGCACGTTCAACCTCCCGCCCAACCAGCCCGCCGGCCGGCTGGTGATCATGCGCAACGCCGCGTTCGCCGCGCACCGCATCACGTGGTTCCGTGCGGAGAGCCGCCTGCTCGTCGAGAAGCAGGCCTATACCGCTCCGGTGATCGTCAACCGCGCGCATTTTCGCAGCGGCTACCACCAGCCCTACCTCGCCGCAAAGATCTGGGGCGCCGTCGTCGACCTCGCGATTGTGGGCATGCTGTTTTGGATCCTGTCCGGCATCCTGATGTGGTGGGAAATCAAGCCGGCGCGCGCGTGGGGCGCGGTCTGCGCGGTGGGCGGTCTCGGGATTTTCGGCGTGCTGCTCGCCACGATCTGAAGCGGAGACGCACCGATGAAATCCTGGAACCTCGTCTTCCGCCGCGTGCACCTCTATCTCGGGCTGCTGCTCATCCCGTGGATGCTCGTCTACGCCCTCTCGACGTTTTTCTTCAACCACCGCGAGCGCTTCGAGGGGCTCCGCGCGCCCGACCCGCAGTGGTTTCCGCTCTGGGAAAAGGACTACGCCCTCCCCGCGCTCCCGGCCGCTGACAACCCCGCCGCACTCCGCGAAGTCGCGCATCGCATCCTCGCCGAGCACGGCTTTGGCGGCGGTTTTTTCGCCCGGCGCAACGGCCCGCGGCTCAACATCAACGTGCAGGATTTCTGGCACCCGCGCCGGCTCGCCTTTGATTCCACGACCGGCAAGCTCCGCGCCGAGCAAAAGAGCTTCGCCTGGATCGAGGTGCTCAGCCGCCTGCACGAGCGCACCGGCTACGGCTCCGGCGGATTGCTCAACAACCTCTGGGCCTTCGCCGTCGACGTGTATTGCGTGACGACGCTCGTCTGGATCGCGACCGGCCTCTACCTCTGGTGGAAACTCGCCGCAGTCCGCCGCTGGGGCTGGATCGCCATAGGGTCCGGCCTCGCCACGATCATCGCGCTCACGTTCACGGTCTGATTCGGCCGCCCCCAGCTCCATTTCATGAAAACGACATCCCGCCTCCCTCGCTGCGGCGCCCTCGCCCTGCTTCTCGCCGCGCCCGCCTTTCCGCAGCCCGGCCCGGCGCCCGATCACAAGGGGCATGTCGCCCGCGACGTCGACGCCATGCGCAAGCAGACGCAGGTGATGGTCGACATGGTCTTCAGCTTCGCGGAGCTGGGCTTCCAGGAGTTCGAGACCTCGCGCTACCTCACGGGCGTGCTCGAAAAGGAGGGCTTCAAGATCGAGCGCGGCGTCGGCGGCATGCCGACCGCGTGGGTCGCCACGTGGGGCTCGGGCAAACCGGTCATCGCGCTCGGCTCCGACATCGACTGCATCCCGCAGGCCTCGCAGAATCCCGGCGTCGCCTACCGCGATCCGATCGTCGCGGGCGCGCCCGGCCACGGCGAGGGCCACAACTCCGGCCAGCCGCTCAACATCACCGCCGCGCTCGCCGTGAAGCGCTGGATGCAGCGCGAGCGGCTCCCCGGCACACTCAAGCTCTGGCCCGGCGTCGCCGAGGAGCAGCTCGGCGGCAAGGCCCACCTCGTGCGCGCCGGCGTGTTCAAGGATGTCGACGTCGCGATCTTCAGCCACGTGTCGAACGAGTTTCGCACCTTCTGGGGCACGGGGCCCAACACCGGCCTCGTCTCCGTCGAGTATTCGTTCGCCGGCGAGAGCGCGCACTCCGCCGGCGCGCCGTGGCGCGGCCGCAGCGCGCTCGATGCCGTCGAGCTCATGAATGTCGGCTGGAATTTCCGCCGCGAGCACCTCCGCCTCCAGCACCGCTCGCACTACGTCATCACCAATGGCGGAGACCAGCCCAACGTCGTGCCGCAAAACGCCAGCGTCTGGTATTTTTTCCGCGAGCTCGACTACGAGCGCATCCGCGGCCTTCGCGAGATCGGCGACACCATGGCCAAGGCCGCCGCCATGATGAGCAACACCACCATGACCGCGCGCGTGCTCGGCTCCGCGTGGCCCGGTCATTTCAACCGCCCGGTCGCCGAGGCCCTGCACGACAACATCAAGGCCACCGGCCTGCCGAAGTGGAGCGACGCCGACCTCAAGCTCGCCCGCGCCGTGCAAGCCGAGCTGAAGGCACCGATCTCCGGCCTCACCGTCGCGCTGAAGAATCTCCAGGGCCCCACCTCCGATGAGAACCGCACCGGCGGCTCCGACGACATCGGCGACGTCTCGTGGGTCGTGCCGACCGTCGTGCTCAACTACCCCGCCAACATCCCGGGCCCGCCCGGCCACAACTGGGCCAACGCGATCGCGATGGCCACGCCCATCGCGCACCAAGGCACCAGCGCCGGCGCCAAGGCGCTCGCCCTGACGCTCGTCGATCTGTTCACCAAGCCGGAGCTGGTCGCCAAGGCGTGGGAATATTTCCGCACCGTGCAGACAAAGGACCGGAAATACGAGCCCCTCATCGGCCCCGAGGACAAGCCCGCCACATGGCTCAACACCCGCATCATGGCTGACCACCGCGACGCCATGAGAAAATTTTACTACGACCCCGCGAAATACGACACCTACCTGGAACAACTCGGCATCGCCTACCCGACGGTGCGCACGGGCGCACCGTCGCCGGCAAAAAAGTAATCCCACGCCGCGACCGCGGCCGCCCCAGGTCGCCTTCGTCCGCGCCGCAAGGCGCCGCGGTGAAAACGTGACCCGCACCGCAATTCAAACGCCGCCAGCACGGCACGCCCGTGGCGCCCGCTGCGCCCGCCGGCTTGACGACGCTGCACGGTTGCCATGAAACGGTCGTTGCGGCGTCAAAGCTCGCGTGGAGAGTGACGGCGGTGTCACCCGGCCACCCTCGCGTCCCTACGCGTCAGACTACCCTACCCCTCAATCCCATGAAATCCCTCCCGCCCGCCCGTTTGATTCGCGGCATCGGCCTCGCGGCTGCCCTGCTTTCAGTCGCCACCTCCGGCCACGCCCAGACTGCCGCGGCGCCCGCCGCCAAGGACGATCCCATCGTCCTCAACCCCTTCGACGTCACCGCCGGCGCCAACAAGGGCTACATGGCGACCAACACCATCTCCGGCACCGCCATGAACACGCCGCTCAAGGACGTGCCGATGGCCATCAACGTCATCACGGCCGAGTTCCTCGCCGACAGCCTCGTCGGTAACTTCGAGCAGGCGCTCGACTACAATTCCGCCATCACCCAGACGAGCCGCCTGCCGGTCTCCAATCGCAACGACGCCTTCGCCATCCGCGGCTTCCGCAACCGCAACACCCTCGTCGATGGTGTCATCGCCGGCGAATTCATCCCGCCCCAGATGATCGACCGCATCGAGATCGTGAAGGGCCCCAACACGCTCTACGGCCAGTCCGATCCCGGCGGCCTCATCAACGTCATTTCCAAGCGCCCGCAGGGTCGCAACCGCCTCTCGGTCGGCCTCCGCGGCGGTGACAACGGCGTGTTCGGCGCCGACTTCGACGGCAACGTCGTCGCCGGCAACGGCCGCCTCGGGCTCCGCCTCGTCGGCGCACACAACCGGAGCGACGGCTACCGCATCCTCGACGACAACAAGTCCACCTTTGTCGGCGTCGCCGGCGACGTGAAGCTCGCGAAGGACACCACCGCAGTCTTCCACGTCAGTGGCAGCGAGACCGACGGCATTTCGAGCCAGCGGTCGACCTTTTCCTTCGAACTCATCCCGACCGACCTGAACCGCGACGGCCGCATCGACGGCACGATCGTCAACGGCATCGCCGAAAACACCGCGCGCTACAACAACACCTTCCTCCCGCGCGACTACACGAGCGCGACCGACGGCACCCGCTACGAGCAGGAGAGCAAGTTCCTCCAGTTCGGGCTCCGCCAGCGCGTAGGCCGGCACGCGAACATCCAATACATGTTCGTCCGCACGGACCAGGACATGGACATGACCTTCCGCGAATTCAACACGTTCAACCCCGCGGGCTCCTCCGACGCCAACCACAGCGCGCAGCTCAACTCCAACCGCACCGACGCCCACACGATCAACTCGCTCTTCACCGCCACGACCGGGCCCCTCACCCACCGCCTCCTCGTCGGCGGCCGCTACATCTGGGACCAGACCGAAGGCGCGACCCACAGCCTCCGCACGCTCGGGCCCGGCACCGAGCGCCCCACCCTCGATCGCCTGATTGCCCAAGGCCGGCGCATCCGACTTTTCCTGACGAAGAACGACGTCCTCTCCGGCGTGAAATACTGGCTCGACGACACGCCCACCGCCCAGGAGATGCGCACGCTCGGCACGCGCGGCGGCAATGTCTACATGAGCGAGTCCCGCGTCAGCTCCGCCTACGTTTCCGACAGCATCGCGCTGCTCGACAACCGCCTCAAGCTGCTGACCGGCCTCCGCTACGTCCGCATCCGCAGCCAGTCCACCAACACCGCCGGCGCGAAGATCGGCCGGCTCAACGACCAGGACGACACCAGCTATCAGCTCGGCGCGACCTACGACCTCACCCCGCGGCTCGCCGCCTACGCCAACACCGCGACCGCGTTCAACCCGAACGGCTTCGACGACATCAACGGCATCTTCTTCGACCCCGAGCTTTCCCGCGCCTACGAGGCCGGCCTCAAGTTCGAGGACCTGTGGTCGGGCCGCCTCGGCGGCTCCATCTCCGTTTTTCAAATTCGCAAGAAGAACGTCCGCCGCTCCGACTACAATCCGGTCACCTTCCGCTCCGACAACGAGATCACCGATGACGAGAGCCGCGGCTGGGAGACCGAGCTCTTCTACAACCCCGCCAAGAGCTGGCAGCTCGTGCTCAACTACAGCCGCATCGACGCCAAGGTGATCGTCAGCCGCACCGCCGCCAAGAACCTCGCGCTCGAAGGCGCCACCCCGCACCGCCTCACGCTGTGGTCCAACTATTCCGTCGACGCGGGCCCGCTCAAGGGCCTGCGCTTCGGCGGCGGCATGATCCACGCCAAGGGCCCGATCCAGCAATTTGGCACCAGCAACAGCCAGCTCGTGCGCGAGGACGGCTACACGACGTTCAGCGTGTTCGCCCGCTACCCGCTGAAGCTGCTCGAACAACGCGTCGCCCTCGGCCTCAACGTCGACAACCTCACCAACGTGTTCTTCATGCGCTCCCGCGCGGGCACGAACAATCCGCGCCAGATCGTGTTCTCGGTGCGCTGGGACCGATGAACCGCCGCGCCTTCGTGGTCCGGGCCGTCGCGGGGCTGCGCGTGCTCGCAATCCTTGCCACCGGCCTCCTGTTCCCGGCCGCGTCCGCCGCGCAGGACGCGCGGCCGAACCTCATCTTCCTCCTCACCGACGACCAGCGTGACAACACGCTCGGCGCGATGGGCCATCCGTTCGTCAAGACGCCGCACCTCGACGCGCTGTTGCGTGACTCCGTGCGTTTCCGGAACGCCTACGCGCCCACGCCGGTGTGCTCGCCGAGCCGCGTCTCGTATTTCACCGGTCTCACCGAGCGGGTGCACGGCGTCGGCTTCAGCTCCGCCTACGAGCTCACCGAGGCGCAGTGGGAGCGCACCTACCCCGCGCTGCTGCGCCGCGCCGGCTACTTCACGGGCTTCATCGGCAAGTTTGGCGTCGAATACTACACGTTCCGCGGCCGCGCCGCCGAGAAATTCGACTACTGGTGGGGCCACGACGGCTGGACGCGTTTCCTGCCGAAGGACTCCGACACGCCCAGCACCACGCCCTACCACCGCGCCAAGGCCAGCCTCGTCACGCCCATCATGGGCGAAGCGATGGCGGAGTTTCTCGACCGCGCCCCTGCGGGCCGCCCGTTCTGCCTTTCGGTCAGCTTCAACGTGCCGCACGGCTCGCAGACGACGTCGATGCACACCGCCTATCCCGAGTGGCAGCGGATGACCCGCCCAGCCAATGAGAATCCCGCGCTCAAAGGCACGCCGTTCTACGACACGCTCTATCGCGACCTCGCGCTGCGCATCCCCGAGGAGACCGGCACCCCGCCGGACCGCCTCATTCCGCGTTTCATCCTCGATCAGGACAAGGGCCGCAACACGACCTACGCCTACAACTACGACCGCGCCACCAACCGCGAGCACCACATCCGCTACTACCAGACGATCACCGGCCTCGACCACGTGATCGGCGGCCTCCTCGCCGACCTGAAGCGCCGCGGGTTGGACGAGAACACCGTGATCCTCTTCGGCAGCGACCACGGCCTCATCATGGGCGAATACGGCATGGGCGGCAAAGAACTCCTCCTCGATCTCGCCGCCAAGATTCCCTCATTCATCCACGATCCTCGCGCTCCCCGCGGCCAGCGCGGCCAAACGCTCGACCAGTTCGTGTCCGGCATCGACTACGCACGCACGATGCTCGACTACGCCGGCGTGCCCGCGCCCGCGGAGATGGAAGGCCGCAGCCTCCGCCCGCTCGTCCAGGGCGACACCGCCGGCTGGCGCGACGAGCTCCACCTCGAGAGCCTCTTCGCCCTCCGCGACAACCCATTCCAGGAAGGCATCCGCACGGCCCGGTGGAAATACATCCGGATGTATGACGGCGTGAACAATTTTCTCGAGCATCACGTCGACTTCCGGGGCCGCACCCCGGAGTTCGAGCTGCTCTTCGACCTCGCCGCTGATCCCGGCGAGCGCACCAACCTCGCCGCCGATCCCGCCCACGCCGCCGTCCTCGCCGAACTGCGCGCCAAGGTCGCCGCCGAATCCCTCGCTCGCAACGACCGCCGCGCCGCCTACGTCCGCGCGTTTCCGCCCGCGCGGCGTCCGGCGCCGAACGCCGGAAAAATGGCCGCCAAATCCGCGAAGAAATAGCCGCCACGGCCATGCGCCTTCCGAACGCACGTAACATCCCGAATGGAAACGCGGCCGCCGCGGCGCGTATTGAACGTTCCCGGCGGCGCATCCTGGGCGCCGCATCGCCAGCGAGCCGGATCGTGACGGGAGCATGCGCCGCCGTGGCCGTCGCCGTCCTGTTGTTGCTCTCGTTTCCGCTCGCCGCCCAGGATACCGTCGTCCCGCGCGTCACCGCGCCCGATCCGGCGCTGCGCGCGCCGTTCACGGAGGCCAATCTCTCGCGCCCGCCGGTCACCGGCCGCCGTGGCATGGTAACTTCGCTGCACCCGCTCGGCTCGATGGCCGGGATGAAAATCCTCCTCGCGGGCGGCAACGCCTTCGACGCCGCCGTCGCCACCGCCCTTGCCGTCGGCGTCCTCGACCCCAAGAACTCCACGCTCGGCGGCCAGGGCTTCGCCACCGTCTACGTCGCGGCGGAGAAGAAGGTGCGCGCGCTCAACTTCTTCGGCCCCGCGCCGCGCGCCGCCACGCGCGAGGCCATCGGCACGCGCGACTACCGGAAGGGCTACCTCTCCACGCCGGTGCCCTCGAACCTTCGCGGCTACGCCGCGCTCCACTCCGCGCACGGCCGGCTGCCGTGGAAGGAGGTCGTGCAGCCCGCGCTTGAGCTCGCGGAGCACGGCTTTGTTGTCACCGAGGAATTGGCGCAGCTCGTCGCGCTGCTCGCGCCGGCGCTCGACTATCCGACGAGCCGCGCGGTGTTCTTCCCGCAGGGCCGCGCCCCGCGCGTCGGCGAGATTTTCCGCCAGCCCGATCTCGCGCGCACGCTCCGCCGCGTGGCCGAAGGGGGCGCGGATGCGTTCTACAAGGGCGACATCGCGCGCCGCATCGGCGAATTCTACCGCGCCCACGGCGGGCTGCTGGCCTACGAGGACCTCGCCGCCTACGAGGCCACGTGGTCCGAGCCAGTCTCGACGACGTATCGGGGTTTCCAGGTCTTTGCGCCGCCGCCCAACAGCAGCGGCCTCGGCGTGCTGCTCCAGCTCAACATCCTCGAGGGCCTCGATGTCGCCGCGCTCGGCCACCATTCGCCCGCGCACCTGCACCTGATGGGCGAGGTCCACCGCCTCGGCATCGCGGACCGCAACCGCTTCGTCACGGACATGAGCCTGACCGCCGTGCCCGTCGCGCGGCTGCTCGACAAGGCCTACGCCGCCGAGCGCCGCAAGCTCCTCCGCCCCGGGACGACGATGCCCGCCATCCCCGCCTCCCCGATCGATCGCGGGACCGATCTCGCGCCGCGCGAGCGCGAGAACACCACCCACCTCTGCGTGGCCGATGCCGAGGGCAACCTCGTGTCGCTCACGCAGACGCTCGGCGCGTGGTTCGGCTCGGGCGTCGTCGCCGCCGACACCGGCGTGCTCTTCTCCAACCAGATGCGCCACCTGCACACCGACCCCGCAAGCCCGTCGCGGCTCGAGCCGGGCCGGCGCCCGCGCTCCAACCAATCCCCCCTCATCGTCCTGAAGGACGGCCAGCCCTGGCTCGCGCTCGGATCGCCCGGCAGCGAGGGCATCTGGCAACGCCTGGTGCAGGTGCTCGTGAACATGATCGATTTCAAGATGGACGTGCAGCTCGCCGTCGCGACGCCGCGCCTCGCCTACGCCGGCGGCGCCGCCAACCTCACGCTCGATCCGCCGCCTGTGTTTGAGCTGGAGGATCGCCTGCCGGCCGCGACGTTCGCCGCGCTCCGCCAGCTCGGCTTCACCCTCAAGCCCACGATCGCCGAAGGCGGGAGCGTCAACGGCATCGTCCGCGATCCCGCGACGGGATTCCTCACGGGCGGCGCGGACCCACGCCGCTGGAGCGACGAGGGCGATTGGTGGGGCCCCGCCGTCGCGGTTTACGCGATCGGTTGGTGAGGGCGGCCGCCTATTTGCGCGGCTCGGGTTCTCGGGCTGGCCCGAACCGGGCGGATGCCGCCTCGGCCGGGCTGAGTCGGTGGCGTTTGCTCTCGTAGCGCGCCGGCATCTCCGCCTCGCGCCAGGTGAGGAATTCGCGCTCCGCCGCGTCACGGGCCGCGGGCTGGGCCGGACGCGCCGGCGGTATCGCAATCTCCGCAAACGTGACGGCCGTGCGGTCCCGGCGCACGGCCACGATTTCGCCGCCGCTCACGACCAGCGTGACGCCCACGTTGGCCTCGACCACGGGCAGGCCCGTCTCTCGCGCGCGGCCGAGCACGGCCTCGTCCTGCGCGGTCGAGGTGGAGCCGAACGACGGAATCACAAGAAACTGCGCGCCATCAAGGGCCGGGATGCGGGCGAGCGCAGGATTCCACCGGTCGTTGCAAATCAGGACGCCGCACCGCCCGAACGGGGTATCAAAGGCCCGGCTCCGCGCGCCGAGGCGGTTGAACCACCACGCGGAATGGTAGCCTTCGGCGAGCTGCATCTTGTGGTATTTCCCGCGCACCTCGCCGCGGTCGTCGATGAAAACCGCCGTGTTGAACACGTCGTCGCCGATCCGCTCCGCGAAGCCGAAGACCACGCACAGCGCGAGCTCGCGCGCCACGCGGCGAAAACGCGCAATCTCCGGCCCGTCGAGCGGCACGGCCACGTCGCGCATCCTTGCGACGGGAATCTCCCCCGCGAGCATCGGGTTGATCGCGTAGCCGTCGAGGATGCCCTCGGGCGCGACCGCGAGCTGCGCGCCGCCGGCCGCGGCCTCGCGCAGCGCCGCCTCCAGCCGATCAGCGTTGCCCGCGAGATCGAGTTTCACGGGCACAAACGAAATCGCCGCGACCTTTACGCGCCGCACGACGTTCGCCTCATCCGCGCCCGCTGCCGCCAGCCCAGCGCCGAACGCGGCGAGCAACGCTAGCTGAAACAAATTCGCTCGTTTCATCGTTCGCCATTGAAGCCGCCGCCGCGGCGATGGCGAGCCCGGCGAAGCGGCCGCACGCGACCGCGGCGGTTTGCGCTTTCCCCTGCGCTCGCCTCCGCCGAAGCTCCGGGCCAAAACCCCACCCGCCGAATCACCCCTCCATGAATCGCCGCCTGCTTCTGTTACCCCTGCTGCTCGTCCTTTCCGGCGTCGCCAGCGCCGCCGAGCAGCCCAAGAAAAAAGCCGCGGCCAACCCCGCCTTTGCCGCCGTCACCGACACGCCCGGCCTGCCGCGCGTGCTCCTCCTCGGCGACTCCATCTCGATCGGCTACACGCTCGATGTGCGCGCGATCCTCAAGGGCGCCGCCAACGTCCACCGCCCCGCGACCAACTGCAGCTCGACGAGCCACGGCCTCGCGCACCTCGACGCGTGGCTCGGCGCGGGCAAGTGGGACGTGATCCATTTCAACTTCGGCATCCACGACGCCAAGCTGCCGCCCGAGGGCGTGCGCCACGCGCCGCTCGATGTCTACGAGCGCAACCTCCGCGAGCTGGTCCGCCGGCTCCGCGCCACGGGCGCGAAACTCGTCTGGGCCAGCTCCACGCCCATTCCCAACGGCGGCGTGCTCGCGCCCGATCGCCGGTTCGGCGACATCACGACCTACAACGCCGTCGCCGCAAAAGTCATGCGCGAGATGGGCGTCGCGACAAACGATCTCCACGCCGCCGTCGCGCCGCGTTTCGCGCAGCTCGCTCGCGCCGGCGACCTCCACTACACCGCCGAGGGCTCCGCCCTGCTCGCGCAGCATGTCGCCGCCAGCGTCCGCGCGCAGATCGGCGCACGCTGAACAACGCCTTTCGAGCCACCACCCCATGAACCGCCGCACCTTCCTCGCCTCCGCCGGAGCCGCCGCCGCCACCGCACTCGCCCCGCGCGCCCGCGCCGCGACCCCGGGCTATTTTCCCGCGATCGACACGCACACGCATTTCTATGATCCGACGCGCCCGCAGGGTGCGCCTTGGCCGCCAAAGACCGAGCCCGTGCTCTACCGGCCCCGCTACCCGGCGGATTTCCGCGCCCAGGCGGCGCCGCACCGCGTCGTCGGCACCGTCGTCGTCGAGGCCAGCGAATGGGTCGAGGACAACCAGTGGATCCTCGACCTCGCGAAGAACGACGAGTCCATCGTCGGCCTGGTCGGCCACCTCGTGCCGGGCCGGCCGGAGTTCGCAACCAATCTCGCGCGCTTCGCCGCGAACCCGCTCTTCCGCGGCCTGCGCATGCGCGGCAGCTACGTCAAGGACCTCACTGATCCCGCGGCGCTCGCCGATCTGAAGCGCGTCGCCGACCGCGATCTGTCGATCGACACGGTAGGCGGCGCGGCTTCGCTGCCCGTCACGCTCGCCCTCGCGCGCAAGTTCCCCTCGCTCCGTGTCGTGATCGACCACGTGCCGTTCGGCGACTGGGACGCCAACCCGGCCGCGATGCGCGGCCCTTTCGCCGAGGTGGCGAAGCTCCCGAACATCTTCGCGAAAATCTCCAACGTCGTCCGCCGCGTCGACGGCAAGATCATCGATGATCCCGCGCACTACCGCCCGGCGCTCGACACGCTCGTCGATCTCTTCGGGCCGGACCGCGTGTTCTTCGGCAGCAACTGGCCCGTGAGCGATCGCATCGCGCCGTATGCGACGCTGCACCGCGTCGTCGCGGAGTATTTCGCGAGCAAGGGCGCGGCGATGGCCGGGAAATATTTCTGGCGAAACTCCCACAACGCCTACCGCTGGATCCGCCGCGGCGTCGCCGCCTCGCTCACCCCATGAGAATCGTTCTTTGCAGCCTGCTCCTGCTCACCGCGCTCCGCGCGGCCGACTCCCCGTGGCGCGAAGCCGCGCGCATGCCGGCCGACAACCACGATCTCGCCGCCGCCGTGACGGGTGGGAAATTCTACGTCGCCGGCGGCGTGACCAACGACTACAAGGGCACCGGCCGCGTGCAGGCCTTCGATGAAATCTGGGAACTCGATCCGCGCGCGTGGGTGTGGCGCGCCGTCGCGAAGTTCGCCCGCCCGCGCATCTACTGCGGCACAGAGGCGTTTGCCGGACGCGTGTGGGTCGCCGGTGGCGACATCCTGCACGAGGATGGCCAGCGCCGCGCCACCACGCTCGTCGAGACCTACGATCCCAAGACCGGCGCGCTTGTGCGCGCACCCGATCTGCCGGTCGCGCTGCCGCGACCGCTCGCGCTCGCGGCGGCCGGCCGCCTCTGGGTGGTCGGCGCGCGCGATCGCACGGAGCGCGGCCAGTTCGCCAGCATCGGCCCCGGCGAGACCGCGTGGCGCGTCGAGCCCGAAGCGCCGCCGAAGATGTGGGCCCTCGCCGGCGCCGCGCTGAACAACAAGCTCTATATTTGTGTGCCCGACACCGGCCTCACCGAATTCGATCCGGCGACACGCGCCTGGCGCGTCATCCCCGGCCCGACGCAATCGCGCTCCGGCCAAGTCGCCGCGTGGCGCGGCGAAATCTGGATCATGGGCGGCGTCGACATCACGGACCGCGCGGAAACGCGCATCTTCAATCCTGCCCTGGGCACGTGGCGCATGGGCCCGGCGCTGCCCAACCCGCTCGCCTGGGGCGCCGCGGGCGTCGTCGACGACCAGCTCATCGTGGCCGGCGGCGCATATTTGAAGGACACCGCGGAGCCGCGTCGCTACACTTTCACCGACCGCACGCTCGCGCTCTCCGCCGACGCGATACCGCCCGCGCTTCCCGTCGCCGCGCGCGGCCAGCCGCTTCCGCGTTGGTCGGACCAAAAGCTCCGCGGCACCGGCGGCTCGCCACTCGCCTTCAAGATCGAGGCCGCGTTTCCGCATCCCAACCTCAGCGGGATTGCAACGCTGCGCCCCGTGCCGGCCGCCGACAGCAACGCGCCCGAGCGGCTGCTCGCATTCAACCTCAACGGCGTTGCGTGGACCTTCCCGAACCGACCCGGCGCCGCGATCATGCCCGAGCCGTTCCTGGATCTCGCGAAGCACACCGGCCAGCGGCTGCAGGCCTACTCGATTGCGTTCCACCCGCGCTTCCCCGTGGTGCCGCACCTCTACGCGCTCTGGAATCGCCGCGAACCCAAGCCCGCCGAGAACACGCTCGCGCGCTTCACCGTCCCGCGCCTCGACCCGCCGCAGGCCGATCCGGCGAGCGAGCAGGTGCTCCTGCGCTGGCCGAGCGACGGCCACAACGGCGGCGAGATCGCGTTCGGGCCCGACGGGATGCTCTACGTTTCGACCGGCGACCGCAGCGCGCCCGGCGATCCGCAGGACATGGGCCAGCGCGTCGATCTCATTTCCGGCGGCGTGCTGCGGCTCGACGTCGACAAGACCGACACCGGAAAAGCCTACGCCGTCCCTCCCGACAATCCGTTCGTGAGCCAGGCCGGCGTCATGCCGGAAATCTGGGCCTACGGCCTGCGCAACCCGTGGCGGCTCGCCTTCGGCCCCACCGGCGATCTCTGGACGGCCGACAACGGCGACGACGCGTGGGAGAGCGTTCACCTCGTGCGCCGTGGCTCCAACTACGGCTGGAGCACCTTTGAGGGCTCGCATCCCTTCAAGCGCCAACGCCCGCTCGCCGGCCCCAACCCCACGCTCACGCCGCCTGTCGTCGAGCTGCCGCACTCGGAGGCGCGCTCGGTGATCGGCGGGCTCGTCTACACGGGGAACAAGTTTCCCTCGCTCATCGGCCATTACATTTTTGGCGACTACGTGACGGGTGGCGTGTGGGCGTTCCGGTGGGACGGCACCGCGGCGCAGGACTACCGCCGCCTCGCCGACGGCGCCACCTCGGTCCTCGGCTTCATGCAGGATCGCAGCGGCGAGATCCTGCTGTGCCACGAAAACGGCCGCGTCACCAAGCTCGTTCCCAACGCGGTGGCCGATGAGGGGCCGGCCAAGGAATTCCCCGCGAAGCTCAGTGAGACGGGGCTCTTCGCTTCGACCGCCGCGCACACGGCCGCGCCCGGCGTCCTGCCCTACGCGCTCAACGCCGAGCCGTGGGCCGACGGCGCGCGCGCACGTCGCCTGCTCGCGGTCTCCGCGTGGCAGACCCTCACCATCGACACCGCGAACAACCACCACTGGGCGCTGCCCGACGGCAGCGCCGTCGCGCGCACGCTCGAGGTCCCCACGGGCCTCGGCCCGCGGCGGGTCGAGACGCAGGTCATGTTTCGCGAGAACGGCGCGTGGAGTTTCCGCACCTACGCATGGAACGCCGCGCAGGACGACGCCGAGCTCGTGCCCGCCGACGGCGCGACGCGTCCCGTCCCCGGGATCGCGGACCGCACCTGGCGCTTTGCCGCGCGCAGCGAGTGCACGATCTGCCACAGCGCGGCGACCCGGCACACGCTCGGTCTCACGACCGGCCAGCTCAACCGCGACGCGGACTTCACGCCGATCGGCCGCCGCGTCGAAAACCAAATCACCGTGCTGGTCGAAGCCGGCCTCCTCAAATCGGGGCAGGTGGGCGCGGCGGCCAAGTGGCCGCGCCGCACCGCGCCGCACGACTTCGCAGCGCCGCTCGATGCCCGCGCGCGGTCCTACCTCGACATCAATTGCGCGCATTGCCACCGCCCCGGCGGCGTGGGCGGCCGCGGGCAGTTTCAGCTCATCGAGACCGTGCCCCTCGAGCGCACCGGCCTCGTCGGCGGCAAGCCCAACGTGCCGCTGCTCGATCCCTACGCGCGCATCATCATGCCCGGCGCGCCGGAGCAATCGGAACTCCTCCACCGCTTCACTCTGAAAGAAGGCGGCCGCATGCCGCTGCTCGGGAGCACGCAGGTCGATCCCGAGGGCGCGGCGCTGCTGCGCGCGTGGATCGAGGGCCTGCCGCGGTGAGTCAGCGACTCACGCCCGTGTGCGGGTTGGCGACCACAGCTTCCCACGCGATCTCCTGCAGCAGGCGGTTGAGCGCGGGATTCGCGTAGTCGGTGTTGCGCTCGAACTCCGGCGGCAGGGGCAGGCCGACGGGGCTGCGCCGATAGATCACCGCATAGTGGCAGTAGGCGGCGAGCACGCGCAGCGGCGTGGTGGGGTGGCCCCAGTCGTCGCGGAAGAGCCGCCACTGCACCTTCAGGCCCGGCGCCTGGCCGGCGACGATTTTCTCGCGCAACGCAACCGAGGCGGCCCCGACGGGCACCACGACGATCGCGTCGCGACCGAAGCGGGCATTGAGATCGCGGACGTGCGCCTCGATGTCGCGTTCGTAGCGCGCGTTGGCCTCGCGCAGCTTGGCGAGATCGGTGGCGTTGTGGTCGACGCGCTTCCGCACTTCGAGCGGGTAGACCGGGTGGTATTCATCGTTCGGCAGCCAGAACTCCTGCACGGTCACGCGCAGGTTGGGGTTCTTCTCGAGCCCGAATCGCACGAATTGCTCGATGCCGTCGTCCGGCAGCCATATCGGCGAGAGCGTGAGCACGTCGATCTTTCCGGTCGAGAGGGCCTCGCGCACCTTGGCGCCGGGCTCGGCGGCCCAGATTTTGGCGACCGTCGATCCGCCCAGCGGGGCTACGCCGGCGTTCACGTGACCGGTGATCCCGGCCTGCCGCGCGACGTCGGCGAGGAGCGGCGCGACCCAGGCGTGGAAGCTGTGGCCGGTCGTGAAGACGCGCAGGCCGGCCGGGGGGGGCGCCGGGGGCTGCGCCGCAGCGAGGCCGACGACGGTCGCAACGAGCAGGGACGTGAGACGGAGTATTTTCATGGGTGGTTTCCTCCCGCGGAGAAGTCGCGCCGCAGCGATTCGCCGGCGCGAAGTTTTTCGAGGAGCTCGTTGAATCGCACGACGCGCGCGCGCTCGGCCGAGAAGACGTTTTTCGTCTCCGCCGGATCGTCGGCCAGGTGGTAGAGCTGGCCGGCGGCCTCGCCCGCCTTCGGCGTCACCACCGCTTGTTTGCTGAAGCCGCCCGAGCCGCGCGCCTCGACGAATTTCCACGGACCCTGGCGCAGCGCGAAGACGCCGCGGATCGAGTGGTGCACGAGGAAGGGGCGCGCGTTCTTCGCCACGGCCGGATCGCGTAGCGCGGGGAAAAACGAAAAACTGTCGGGCGCGGCGGCGGCGGCGAGCGGCGCGCCCGCGATCTCGGCGAGCGTCGCGAACACGTCGGTGAGCTCGACGGGCAGCGCGGCGACGCCGGGCTTCGCGCGCGCGGGCCAGCTCACGATGAAGGGCACGCGATGGCCGCCTTCCCAGATGTCGGCCTTGGTGCCGCGGAGGTGGGCATTGCTCTGGTGGCCGAAGCCGCGGTTGCTCTTGCCGCGCGGCGTGGGCTGGTAGTTCGCGAGGTCGTCGGGCTCCTGCGGGTCCCACTGGTGCCAGAGGCCGCCGTTGTCGGCGGTGAAGATCACGATCGTGTCGTCGAGCGCGCCGGCGGCGCGGAGCGCGGCCACGACGGCGCCGACGTAGTCGTCGGTCTCCATCACGAAGTCGCCGTAGGCCCCGACTTGGCTCTTGCCACGGAACGCCGCGCTGGGCGCGACGGGGAGGTGCGGCGAGTTGAGCGGCGCATAGACGAAGAACGGCTGGCCCGGCGACTCGCGCCGATGCCGCGCGATCCACTCGGTCGTTTTTGTTTTCAGCGTCGGCAGCACTTGGTCGGTGGCGAAGCCGGGGGCACCGCGGCCGCCGCCTTGGCTCGCGAACATGTCACGGCTGTCCGGCACGGCGGCGGTCACTGCGCCGACGCAGCGGTCGTTTTCGATCCAGCAGTAGGGCGGCATGTCGAGCGACGCGCTGATGCCAAAGTAGTGGTCGAAGCCGACGGCGTTGGGCCCGCCCGTGACCGGCTTGGTGAAATCGATTGTGTCGCCGGGGCGGAAGCCGGGGGCGGTGCCCCTGTCAGCGGTCTCGGGCGTGCCGTCGGTGCGCGTCCACGTCATCCCGAGGTGCCACTTGCCGAAGGCCGCGGTGCGGTAGCCGAGGTTTTTGAAAAACGCGGCGACGGTCGCGCGGCCGGGCTCGATGAGCGGCGGGCTGAAGCCGTCGAGCACGCCGTTCTTCAGCCGCGTGCGCCAGCTGTAGCGGCCCGTGAGCAGGCCGTAGCGCGTCGGCGTGCAGACCGACGACGGCGTATGCGCATCCGTGAAACGCACGCCGCCCGCCGCAAGCGCGTCGAGGTGCGGCGTGGCGATTTTCGACTGCGGGTTGTAGCAGCCAAGATCGCCCCAGCCGAGATCGTCGGCGAGGATGAGGACGATATTCGGGCGGGCGGCGGCGCCGCAGGCGGCAACCGCGGCGAGGAAGAAAAACGGAAGTAAGCGCATGGGAAAATCAGTCGCGGTGCATCATGTAGCCCAAAAGGTCGCGCACCTGGGGGACGCCGAGGCCGTCGATCAGGCCGGGCGGCATGAGGGACGTGGCGGAGGATTCCTCGCGCGCGATGTCGGCGGTCGCGACGACCACAGCGTCGGTCATCGTCTGCACCTTGACAGCAGCCGGCGTGCGTTCCCGCACCATGCCGGCCACGGTGCGGCCGTCCTTCAAGGTAAACGCGACCATCCGATAGGCGTCGGGCACGATGGCGCTGGGCGCGATGATGTTCTCAAGCAGGTAGGCGAGGTTGTCGCGCGCGGCGCCCGTGAGGTCGGGGCCGATGGCGCCGCCCGAGCCGTTGAGCACGTGGCACGACGCGCAGCGGGCCTGGAAGAGCACGCGGCCGTTGGCGCGGTCGACCTCGGCGAGCACGGCGGGGGTGAGGCGGTTTTTCCAGAGCGTCATCTGCGCGCGCTCCTCACGGCCGGAAACTTCCGCGGGCGGGCGGCCCCAGACGGACTCAACGCGCTGGGCGAGCGCGGCGTCGCCGAGGAAACGCATCTGCCGCGCGTGGTAGGCGCCGATGTGCGCGCGCTCCACGCGGCCGGCCGCGAGCGCGTCGATCAATTTTCCGGCCCACGCGACGCGGGATGCCAGCACGCCGACGACCGCTGCGCGATCGACGGCCGCGATGCGCGGCCACGCGGCGAGCAACCGATCCGCCACGACGGGATCGTCGAAGGTGCCGAGCCCGGCGGCGGAGGGAGCGGTGAGCGCGGGTGTGCCGAGGAGTTGCTCGCAGACTTCGCGGAGCGCAGGCGCGCGAGTCTCGGTGAGCACGGCGAGTGCGGCGCGGCGCTCGTTGGCGGGTAGCGCGGCGTCGAGCGCGGCGGTGCGCAATTCGGCGAGGGCGGTGGCGTCGCCGAAGCGCGCGCCAAGCTCGCGGAAACGTTTCGGTGCGGCGGCGGAATAGGCTTCGCGGTGCGTTGCCCAGCCGGCGGGCGGCGTGGCGTCGCGCCGGCCGGCGAGGCCCTGCGCGATGCCGTCGAGCACGGCGGCGCGGATTTCCGCGGGGGCCTTCGCGGCGCCGGCGAGCAGCGCGTCGATGCGCGCGGGCGCCGTCGTGATTTCCTCGGTGAGCCGCCGCGCCGCGAGCCGCGCGACGGTGGGGATGCGTGCACTGCTCGCGAGATTCTCGAGCACGCCGCCGGGCGCGTTCGCGAGCGGCGCGACGCCATACCAAAGCATGAGCGGCAGGTTGTGGTCGCGCGCGTCCTCCGCGCGGCGCACAAGCGGAGCGGCGAGTTTCGCGGCGGCTTCGGTGGGCAGGCGCTGCAACGCGCTCGCGAGCGCGAGGCGCACGGATGCATCGGGCTCATTGGCGGCGAGGACAGCCAGGCGATTCCCAATCCCGGACTCCGGCACGTGCGATCTGTCGTCGACCAGCAGTCGGACCGCCCAGCGGCGCACATGCGCGTCACGATCCTCAAGCAGCACATCAAGCAGCGCGTGAGTGGCGCGGCCCATCACGCGCATTGACCACAGCGCCCGCAACCGATGCACCGCCGGAAAATCACCGGTGATCATCGGCTGGAGCACCGACACCGCATCGGCAAGACTGACTCCCGTCGCGGCACGATCGGCGAGCACACGCCGCGCCTGGCGCGCGAGCCAGTCGTTGTCACTCGTTTGCAGGCGCGCCAGCGTCGCGCCGTCGAGCCGCGAGAGATCGCCCTCGCGGCGCGGGGCGTCGGGGCCGTGGATGAGTTTGAAGATGCGGCCGCTGCTCCGATGGATGCCGTCGTTGTCGTGGCATTCGCCGGCGTCGCTCCAGTCGGCGATGAACACGCCGCCGTCCGGCGCCGCGATGAGGTCGATGCCGCGGAACCAAGGGTCGGCGAAATGAAACGCGTCCGGCTCGCCGCGCCCGATGATCGCGCTGCCGTGCGGGACGAGCCGCTCCACGTTCACGCGGCGGCCGTGGTAATTGAGCGTGAGCAGTTTTCCGCGCCACTCCGCGGGCCACTGGCCGCCCTGATAGATCAGGAGGCCCGTGTGCGCGTGGCCGCCGCCGCGCTCGGAAGTCGTGGCGGTGACGCCCTTGCGCACATCGGTCCAAACCTCATTCTCGGCCCAGTGCACGTGGTCGGCGTGCTGCTCGATCACCTCGTAGGCGCGAGGGTTGCGCGGCGGGCCGGACATGCGCCGGTAGTGCGCCCCGGGGATGAGCTGCCAGAGGTGGCCGATGACGGTGTTGATGAAGAAGCCCTCGCCGTGCTGGTCCCAGTCCATGCCCCACGGGTTGGTCGTGCCCTCGACGACGATCTCGAAGGCGCGGCGCTGCGGGTGGTAGCGCCAGACGCCGACGTTGACGCTCGTGCGCTGCGCCGCGGGCGTGCCCGGCGTGCCGACCAGCGACGTGCCCAGAATCCCATGACGCCCGTAAAGCCAGCCGTCGGGCCCCCAGCGCAAGCCGTTGGCGACGTTGTGGCGCGCGCGCTCGAACTCGAAGCCGTCAAGCCGCACCTCCGGCGCGCCGTCCGGCCGGTCGTCGCCATCGCGGTCCGGAATGAACAACAGCTGCGGCACGCAAATCGCCCACACACCGCCGAGGCCCAGTTCGATGCTGGTGAGACGCTGCGCTCCGTCCCAGAAGACGGTGCGTTTGTCGTGGCGGCCGTCGTTGTCGGTGTCCTCGAAGATCACGATGCGATCGCGGAGCTCCGCATGGAATCCCACCGTGCGCTCGGAGTAGGTGTAGTTCTCCGCCACCCAGAGCCGGCCGCGAGCATCCGTCGCGATCGCGATCGGCTGGGCGACGTCGGGCTCGCCGGCGAACAGCGTGGCGCGGAACCCCGGCGGCAGCGTGACCTTGGCCGCGGACTCCGCTGCAGGCATTGGGCCGCCGGGCGTCTGCTCGGTGTCGAATGGTTTCGGAAACGACGCAGCCCACCCTGTGGCCGCGGAGACCACGATGGCAGACCAAACACAGCGCGGCACGGAAAAGCGGATCGGCAGGATCATCGGGGTGGGCAATAGGGGACAGAAGCGGCGACTCGCGGCTGACGCTTGGCGGCGCGCGGGGCGACAGCAAGTGCGCACGGCAACCCCGCTGATCGTCAAATTGACTTCCTGCGCGCCCCGGCGGAATCTCAAGTCCACCCTGCATGAACCCCACCCTGCCAACGCCTCAGTCCCGGCGCGGCGCGTTCTCGCGCCGCCACGTCCTCCTCACGCTTGCGCTCTCCCTGGCCAGCACCCTGGCCACCAACGTCCATGCGGCCGTGCTCACCGGCACGGTCACCAACGCCGCGACCGGCCGCGCGCTCGAGGGCGCGCGCGTCGTGCTCGGCGAAAGCGGCCGCGAGACCACCACTGACAACCTTGGCAACTACCGCTTCGACGACGTCGCGTCCGGATCGTTCACCCTCGCGGTCAGTTACACGGGCCTCGACGCGGCGACGGGCGCAGTGACGGTCCAGGGCGAAGCGACCGTGCGCCGCGACTTCGGCCTCACCTCGCAGGTCTACCAGATGTCGCAGTTTGTCGTCGCCGGCGAACGCGAGGGCAACGCCCAGGCCGTCACGCTCCAACGCCTTTCCACCGGCGTGAAGAACGTCGTCTCCACCGATGCGTTCGGCAACCTCGCGCAAAACCCCGCGGATCTCCTCGTGCGCCTGCCGGGCATCGAGGGCGACACCGTCGACGGCACGATTCGCTATGTGCGCATCCGCGGCCTCAACCAAAACCTCACCACCATCACGATGGACGGCAACCGCCTCGCCGACGCGGCGTCCGCCGGCGCCACGCGCGAGTATCAGTTCCAAACCGTGAGCGCCGACACCGTCGAGCGCCTCGAAGTCGTGAAGTCCCCCACCCCCGACATGGATGGCGACTCGATCGGCGGCGCGGTGAACATGGTTTCCAAGACCGGCTTCGACACCAAGGGCCGCTTCGTCCGCATCTCCGCCGGCCTCACCTACCGGCCCTACGACGATCGCATGACCGGCCTGCCCTACAACTATGCGGTCTCCTACTCGGAGTCCTTCAACAACAAGTTCGCCGTCTCGCTGAACTTCGGGCACCGCAAGCTCTTCACCCCGCAGGACACCGTCACGCAGACGAGCCTCGCGCTGGCCAACGGCGCCACCGGCCAAACCTACACCAACCAGGTGCAATACACCGACGAGCGGCTCTTCACCTCGCGCTGGGGCGGCGGCCTGCGCCTCGACTACAAGCTCGCCGAGGGTCACCGTGTCTACGCCAGCTCCACGCTCAACCGCCTCACCGATCACGACACCGATCGGATTGTGGTCTTCAACACCCCGCAGGCCGTCGCCGCGCTTGACGCCGCGGGCAATCCCACGGGCAACAACGGCATCCTGCCCGGCTTCACCAACGAGTTCACCACCGTGCGCGCCGTGCCCAACAGCACCGTCAACATCCAGGCCGACAACGCCTACAAGGACGCCGAGACGCTCTACCATCAGGCCGGCGGCGTGCACAAACTGGGCGCAATCGAACTCGATTGGAACGGCTACAAGTCCGACTCCAAGACAAACTATTCCGGCCAGCGCAACCTGGGCCTCACCGCGCGGGGCATCGGCTTCACGGTCGATCACCGCGGGCACAGTGATTTCCCCGTCGTCACGCAAGTCGCCGGCCCGAGCATCACCGACCTCGCGAGCTTCAACGACAACCGCTACCGCATCGATCGCCGCGCCGCCTGGGACCGCTACCTCGGCGCATCGCTCAACGCCAAGGTCAGCTTCGCCACGCCCGTGCCCTCCTACGTGAAGGCCGGCCTCCGCCAGCGCAACCAACGACGCGTGCTCGAGTCATCGCACTGGAGCGGCACCTACGTCGGGCCCGACGGCGTGATGGGGCTCAACCCCGCCACCGGCCGCAACGACGACAACCTCGCGCAGTTCGGCCTCATCGAGCGCGGCCAGCTCCACACCGATCACCTCCGCTTCCCCGGCGTGCCGGTGCCCGCTTTCCCCGGCCACACCAACAAGCTCATCGACACCGCGCTCGAGACGACGCCGAATCTGTTCGCCCGCGAGCTCGCGACCAACCTCCAGAACCAGCTCCTCGGCGACCAGCGCTTCGAGGAGGAAATCTCCGCCGCCTACCTCATGGGCCACACGCAGATCGGCCGCCTCTCGATCCTGGCGGGCGTGCGCATCGAGCGCACCAAGACCGAGGGCACCGGCGCCCTCCAAGCCATCACGCCCGCCGAGCGCGCGCGCCGCGCGGCCTTCACCGGCCCGCTCAACGACGCCGAGATCACGCGCCGCACGCTGGCCGAGTTCGGCGGCCGCCAGACTCGCTCGGGCGACTATCAAAACGTGCTCCCCGGCGTGCACTTTAAGTTTGCGGTCACGCCGCGCCTGATCACGCGCCTCAGCTGGTCCACCAATGTCGGCCGGCCCGGCATCGGGCAGCTCATCCCGCGCACCAATGTCAATTTCGACAACCAGACGATCACCTCGAGCAATCCCAGCCTGAAGCCGCAGACGGCCGACAACTTCGACGTCGCCGCGGAGTATTATTTCGAGCCCGCGGGCGTGATCTCCGTCGGCCTCTTCCAAAAGGAGATCAAGAACTTCATCTTCACCTCCGGCGGCATCGCCGTCCCGTCGGGAGCCGACAACGGCTTCGGTGGCGACTACGCCGGCTACGCGCTCACCACGCAATACAACGGCGGCGCCGCCAAGGTCCGCGGCATCGAGTTGAACTACAGCCAGCAGTTCACGTTTCTCCCCGGCTGGATGAAGGGCTTCGGCGGCTACGCCAACCTCACGCGCATGGAGACCGAGGGCAACTACGGCGCCGGCAACGCCATCGCGGTCGCGCCCAACCCCAAGGGCAAGGTCGCTGGCTTCAACCCCGAGACCTCCAACGCCGGCCTCTCCTACATCCGCGGCAAGATCACCGTGCGCCTCCAGTGGAATCATCGCGGCCGCTACCTCCAGACCTACAACGCCGTGGACTCGCAGCTCGTCTACCGCATCCGCCGCGACACGCTCGACCTGAAGACCCAATATCAGATCACGCCGCGCCTCAGCGCCTACCTCGACGTGAACAACGTGCTCGGCGAATACGAGACCGGCCAGGACCGCGGCCCGCGCCCGAGCCAACGCCGCGTGCTCACGCCGGGTTTCTTCGCCGGCGTGAACACGCGGCTGTAGTTCCGCTGCTTTGGCAGCCCTGCTCGCAAGAGCAGGGAGCGACGGCAGTTCTCGCGGCTGCCTGTCCCGCCTCGCCCGAGGCGGGCTACCGGGCGCCGCCTAGCGCCGCACGACCGCCAGCCAGTCGTCGGCGCCCGGCGCGGTGAGCGTGACCGCGGCGCCGCCGCGGATCTTCCCGGCGGCCTTCAGCGCGCCGCCCTCGCGGGGATTGAACCACGAGAGCGAGAACTCGCCGCTCGCCTTGGTCAGGTCGAGCGAGGTGGCGCCGCCGGTCGGCAGGTAGACGAGGTAGAGGGCGCCGGGCTGCGCGAGGCAGTAGACGGAGTTGTCTTGGGCAACGTTGCCGACGAGCTCGTCAGCGTTGGTCATCCTATCGAGCGGGATTTTTTGACCGCGGAAAAAATCCAACGCGATGCGGCAATAGTCCCAGGACTGGTCGCGGCTGCGAAAATCCTCGAGCAGGAGATCGTTTTCGGGGAGCTGGTAGCCGAAGTAGTATTCCACGCCCGCCCCGCCGGCCATGAACGTGCCCCAGAGCGTGTGCTTGCGGATGTCGTGGAGATCATAGCCCACGGGTCTGCCGACCGCGTTGAGCCCGGCGAAACCCTTGTAGCCGGGATCGGGCGGCACGCCTTGATTCGCGGGATTCTGCTCGTCGTTGCAGACGACCCAGGGGCGGCCAGCAGCGGCGGACGCGCGGACCCACTTGAGCGTCCACTGGTGCGCGGCTTTCCAGCTGTTCTGCGTCGAAGCGCCGGTGAGCACCGACTGCTTGCCGAGGAGCGCCTGGTAAACTTCGTCCTGCTGATTGGGGAAGCTGTGGATGACAATCAGGTGGCGGTAGGGGTCGGTGTCGTGGATGAACTGCGCCATCGCGCGCTGCTCCTCGGGGGACTGGGTGTTCTCTTCGCCGAGGTTCCAGTTGAGCGCGAGGTTGTGGCCGAAGCGCGCGATGAGCTCGCGCAGGTAGAGCCGGCGCTCGGGGCCGCAGGCGCCGCCGTCGAGGGACTCCGGCACGCGGCCAGATTTGCGCTGGGCGCCGATGCGGTCGTCGTCGCTCTCGTTTTCCTGGAGCTTGAAATGGAGAAACACGCCGCGGGCCTGCGCGTGCTCGAAGACGATGCCCCACTGGTCGAGGCGCGAGCAGTCGTAGTGGAACTTCTCGTCGCGCGCCACGAAGGGCCAGACATTGTCGCCGTCGCCGGCCGCGTTGTAGGTGAGGAAGGAGACCGCATTGGCGCCTTTGGCCGCAAGGTAGTTGACGGCGCCGATCAGGCCCTTGCCCTTGCCGCCCTTCCAGGTGGGATCGCCGGGGCGCCAGTCGCCGAAGTGCGGTGCCCACGTCTTGAGCGGGACTTCTTTCTTGAGCGCGAGCGTGTCGTCGAAATCTGCATAGGCCAGGAGGGTCTCCGGCGCGTCGGCCCCGGCCTTCAGGAACGGCTGGCCGCTGCCGGCGGCGACGAGGTAGTGGCCACCATTGTAGGCGAGGCGGCCGCCGGCGCGGAAATCCGTGCCGGCCTTGTTCGAGGAGTCGATCACAAAGGATCCGGCCTTGCCGTCGTAGGGAGCGAGCGGCTTGCCGCCGCCGTAGGTCGCGGCGTTGGCACCGGCGGTGAAGGACACGCGGTAGTTCCACTTGCCGGGCTTGTCGGGCGAGAGATGGGCGCGCCAGACGGTGCCGGCGGTGGCGGAGGTCTCGGCGGCCTTGCCGTCGGCCGCAAAGTAGCCCGGCACGGTGTAGGACGGCGCGCCGGATTCGTGGGTGAAGGTGACGTCGAAGCGATAGCCGGTAAACGGATTGGGCGCAGTATCGGTCTCGGCGGCGAAGGGGCCGGCGAGATCAAGGGTCACCTTGTGCCACTGGCGAAGTTCGCCGGCGATCCGCACGCTGGCGTCGCCGGCCGCCTGGCGCGGGACCGGGCGGAAGAGTTTTTCACGCTGGGCGGCGGCGAGCGCGAGCTGCGACTGGCCGTGGCCGACGGTGGCCGGGTTGCGGGGAATGAAGACGACCTTGGACCACCGGCCGCGGCTCCACTCCTGGCCGTCCTTGGAGCCGACGCGTGCGCGCACCTCCACCTGCGTGCCTTCGCTCACGTCGACATCGAACCATGCCGTGGTGTAGCGCTCGCCTTCCTCGAATTGGAGATTGGAGAGAGGCGGCGTGTAGCGCCCGAGCAGTTTGTCGGCGAGATAGACCTCGTAGGTCGACGAGCCGTCGTTCTCCCCGACCGTGTGGAGCTCGACGCGGTAGACGCCGTTCCGGGCGGGCACGGGGAACTTCACCGAGGCTTCCTTGCGTTGGTCCGGGTTGATTGCGGCCCATTTGCCCTGATCGAGGTAGAATCCGGTGCCAGCGAGGTTCACGGCGGAGGCGAGCACGGTCGCAGAGCCGGAGGGGTTGGCGCCGGCAACACCCGGCGTAGCGGGAGGCGCGGCGGCGGTCTTTTGTTTCGGGGTCGTTTGTTTTTTCGGGGCCGCCTGCTTCGGCGACAGCGGCGTGCGGGGCGGCGATTCCTGGTAGTTTGCGGGTTGGGCAAACGCCGCCGGCAGCCGGCCGCTCGCGACGCGCGGCGCGGGGCCGGCGCCCTCGGGCACGTAGCTCGCGTCCGTCGTCATGAGCCACTTGTCGATCTCGAAGCCGTCCTCGCGCATCGAGATTTGCACGACGTGCTCGCCGGCGGTCGGGACGTCGAGGAAGAGCTGGCCAGGCACGCCGACGTGGACCTGCTCGGTGCGCTGGCGGCTGTCCCATTGCCACGCGTTTTTCTTCACCGTCTGCCAGCGGCGGCCGCTCTCGGGCCACTGGCCGTTGAGGCCGACGTGCAGTCCGTTGTCCTCACCGCCGGTCGAGTAGACGCGCGCCCAGAAATGGTAACGGCCCGGCGTGGTGAAGCGGACCTTGTAGGAGAGCACGGCGATCTTCCCGGGCTCGTTGGAGAAGTTTTCCCCGGCAATCAGTTTCTCGTCGTGGGTCCAACGGGTATCAGGCAGCGCCTCGAGATAGGCCCCGCCGCTCGCGCCGGCGACGTGCGTGCCGTCGGTGTCGGGCGTGAGCTTCGGGTGGGACGTCGGCGTGGTGAGGTGCCAGGCGCGCTTTTCAGCGAGCTCCTGCCTGAAGAAATGCTCGGCCTCGACGGCGACGAGCCCGCCCTGCTCGGCGAACACGAGATCGGCGGGGGCGGGCGGCGGCGGGACGGCGGCAGGCGCGAGGAGGGGCGCGAGGACCGGGCCGACACGGAGCAGGGCGAACAATCGTTTCATGGGGGAGACTTCAGCGGGAACGAAGCAGACGGACGAGATCGGCAAGGGCGGAATCGGAGCCGACGTTGCCGGGAAACACGACGTAGCCAAGGCCGGGGAACCGGGTCTCGGGGCCCAGCCGCCAGACCGGGACGCCAGGCAGGGCCTGGCCCAGGACAAGGGCGCGGCGGACACCGAGACCGAGCGTGGCGGTGTCGCTGGAGGTGATGCCGCCCTTGGCGATCAGGTAGCGCGGGGCGACGGCGAGGTGCCGCACGAGGTGGATCAGCGCGTCGGAAACACGGCGGCCGATGGCGAGGCTCGCGGCGGCGTCGGCGCCGGCGACAAGCCGGCGGCTGGTGTAGACGACGGTGTCGCGTCCGCCCGCGAGGGCGGCGTTGAGCGCGGCCAACGTGGCGGCAAGGGTCGTTTCGCGGAGCGCCTCGTCAAGGAGAGCGGAGACATCGACTTCGATGGGCGCGACCGCGGAGGCCGCGAGCAGGGCGGAGAGCTGCGCGCTGGTCTTCGGCACGTGGGAGCCGACGAGCGTGAGGCCGCCGTGGGCGTTGGGCAGGCTGAACGCGGCGGGAGCGAGCAACGCCTGCGCCGGGGATTGGCCGATGCGGGCGGCCACAAAGCCGGCAGCGGTGCGGAAGAGAAGACGCGCGCCGGCCGCCTCCGCGGCGAGCGTGGCGGCGGCGAATACCTCGATGTCGCGCGGCGCGGCGGCGTTGACGATGCAAACGGAGCCGCGCGGAAGAGCGCGGATCCTGGCGGCCACGGCGAGCGGACCGCCGACGCGAAGGAGCTCGAGCGGAATCGCGGCGACGTCGGCGGCGCGGGTGCGGCCGGCGGTCTTCTCCTCGACGTAGGCGGGCAGGTGCGAGCTGCGGTAGCCGAACGCGGCGTCGCGTGCAAACGGCGTCGCGGCCGCCGGCACGAGCCGGTCGCCCTCGGCGACGTAGTGGGTGTCGTTGATCGTGTAGCGACCGCCCGCTTCGAAATACGGCGTGAGAAACGTCACGTCGAAGGGCCCGAGGACTTCGGCGAGCGTGTCGGTCTCGAGCGGGTAGTAACCGCGGAGGGTGGAGTCGCTGCGGCTGGCGATCACGATGGGACGGCCCGTGGCGGCGGAGGCGGCGCGAAGATTTGACGCGAGTTCGACGTGCAGCGCGCGTGTGGCGTCAGGCGTGAGGCTGCGGGAGTTGGTGAGGATGTAGAAACACGCGGGCGCGGCGGAGAGCTCGACCGTGAGTGTCGGCACGTCCCACGACGTCACGACCGCGATGTCGCGCACGGTCTGGGTGCCGGTCGGATCGTCGTCGAGGACGACGAGCGTGCGACCCGAGGCAGACGCAGCGGCGACGTTGGCCGGGAGGAGATCAGTCGGCCAGACGGGAGGAAGCGCGGCAAATGTCGCGCCCTTGGAGGGGAAAGCGGAATCAGGCACCGGAGACAGCGGATTCGATGGCATGGGTCGCGGACGCGCCATGATTCAAGCAGTGAGGGGCGACAGGCACGGGCAAACGATCAAGGCGCAGCTATCCCAGGGTCGACGGCGGTCATCGGCTCGTTCGGTAAAGGCTCTTCCCCCGTGAGTCGAAATGCTCGAGGGTGAGCCGGGTATCGGCGGTGATTTGGAGAAACCCGCCGTTCGGAGTCGGCGAGGTGTAGTGCTGCTTGATCCGGCCCTCGGGGTCCGAGCTGTTCTTCGCACCGGGCGCGACGCCGAGCCGGGCGTTCTCGTCGTTCAGCGCGCCGCAGCCGAACTCCTCCACCCCGCTCGGATGGATGCTATGATACTGCCAGTGACGGTCGCCGCAGACGACCGTCAGGTTGCCGATGCGGTTCTCCTGCAGCCACGCAAAGAACGCGTCGGCCTCGTGGCGGAAGCCGCGGATATCGGCGTGATTGTCGACTTTCTGCCGATCGTCGGGCCCGACCATCGGCGTCGGGGAGATCAAGATTTTCCACCTCGCGTCGCTCGCCTTCAACGTCGCCTTCAGCCACTCGCGCTGCTCGGCCCCCCAGATCGATTTCTGGGGGCTGTCGGCCATTGCATTCGGCGAACGGTAGTCGCGGTTTTCCGTGAGCCAGATCTGCAATTTTCGGCTGACGCGATGGGTGCGATAGGTCGGCTTGCCGCTCCCCGCGGCCAGGATGGGCAGTTGCTCGCGGAACATGTCGATGCCGGTTTTCGGCAACGGCAAAGCCTCCGTGGTGTTGTCCGACTCGTTGTAGCGAAAATCGTGATCGTCCTTCGACCAGTAGGCCGGGACCGCGCGGAAGAACTCGATCAGGCGGGGAAAGCGAAACTGCTCATGCCAGCATTTGCGCAACTGCGGGATGGTCTTCGCGACGCGCATCGGGTTATCGTAGTAGACGATGTCACCGGTGCCGACGAAGAAGTCCGGGCGCAGTTGCAACATCGCCTCGAACGCGGGGTAGCCAAGGCGCTTGTCCATGGCGGTGGCGGTCAGCGGCCCGCCCGCCCGCCCCGCCCGGCCGTGCATGAATTTGTTGTAGTTCATGCAACTGCCGACGATGAAGCGCGCCGGCGTGTCATGCTCGCGACCCGACAGCGTCCTGAACGAACCATGCGGCCCAAGCTGGGCGGCCGACTCGATGCGACCGTAGACGACGCGGTAGTGGTAGGCGGTGTCGGGCTTCAGTCCGGTGAGTTCGGCCCGCACGATGAAATCATCCCGGTCCGTCGCCGGCAGGAAGCGCGTGCGCCGTGCGTCCCGGAAATCCTCCCGCGAGCTCCACTCGAAGCACGCGACACCTGCCGCTCCGGGCAAATCTCCGTCGGCATCAAGTTGCGTCGCCGCGGTCAGACGCGTTTGCAGCAGCGCGGAGGAATCCGTCACCTCGCCACAGAGGCTGCCCTGCCCAAGGAACACGGATTGCGGCCCCGGTTCGGCCGCGAAAACTCCGCGGCCAGGCCATGCCAGCAGGGGCAGGCACTTGAGCACCGAGCGGCGTGAAATCGTCATGGGAAGCGGGCGGCCAATGGAGTGCGGTGGGGTGTCAGCTCGGATTCTCCGGGGGTCAGGCGGCTGGCAGAGACGATGAGACCGACCGGGATGTTGCGCCTCGGTCGGTCCAACCCGGCGAATCGCAGGCGCTGCGATCCCTTAGAATTCGAACGAGTTCGTGAGCAACCAAGTCTGCGGCTCGGCGATGCGCATGGTGTTGTAGCTGCCGTCGGGCTGGGCGTTGACCGGGATCAGTTTGTTGCCGACGCCGATGTTGCGCACGTTGAGCTGGGCGCTCCAGCGGATCTTTTCCGTCAGCTTGCGGCTGTAGCCGATCCAGCCGTCGACGTTTGTCTCCTTGGGACCGAAGAACGGCTTCGTGACGTCAAACACACCGGAGCCGTCGGGCAGAATCCTCACCGGGTAGCCGATCGCCGCGCGATCCTGCCAGCGCAGGGAGCCGCCGACGCGCCAGCCCTTGAGGCGTCCCTCGGTGAAGGAATAATTGGTGACCGTGTTGAAACGCCAGCGGCGCAGCTCGGGCGAAGGCGAGCCGTCGAGCAGCACGGCCTTGTCCACATCGGCCTTCACCTGGGCGAAAGCCTGGCCGAGGTTGTTGCCGGAGGTCGCCGAATCCGGAAGCGCGGCGGCAGAGCCGCCCCAGATCGGCTGGAGTGCAGCGAGCATCTTCACGAACGCGGCGCCCGTGTTGCCGGACACGGCGTCCTGGCGGGCGGCGTTGAAGGAGATGCGCCATTGCCGAATCGGGTTGTAGGTGACGTCGAATTCGTAGCCCGTGCCGACGACGTCCGTCGTCCCAACGACCGTGCCGATGCGGTCGTCGCGGTCGACGATGGTCGTGCCGTTCGGCCCCGGGGAGAAGCGGAAGTCGAAGGTCTTGAAGAGCCGCTGCGCGTCCGCGCCCTGCTGCCACTGGTTCCAGGCCGCGAGGGCGGCGGGCGAAGCTGCGGCCCGGTAGACCGGGTCGGAATTGAGTTCGATCTGCGAATCGAGGCGACGCACGATCACGTTCTGCGGCTCGCGCAGGGCCGTGGCGGTGGCCAGTGACGCGATGGTCTCATATTTGGTGAAGCGCAGCTCGAGCTTCCGGTTGAAGAGTGACACCAAGGCTCCCCACTCCTTGGTCGAGCCGGTCGGCGCCGCGATCGGATTGCCGAAGAAATCGAAGCGCGGCGAGCTCGGCCGAAAGTTGTCGGACACGTTGTAGGTGAGCGAGACGTCGGCGCCGAGCGGCAGCTTGCCCCGGAGAAACGACGGCTGGTGCAGCACCAAGCCGTAGGAAAAGGACGACTCGGAGCCGTCGAGCGACGGGGTGGTCCATTTCCATACGTCCTTGTCGACGATCTTCAGTCCGGAGACGGGATCGGTGAGGGACGCGGGGGCGGTGAAGGTCTTGAAGGCGTCCTTGCGCCAGCCGAGCGTGCTCACGAGGGTGTTGTCCCACCAGTAGCTGTTGGCGACAAAGACGGACGACTTGACCTCGTCGGCGCTCCGGCTGGGGAAGATCGTGACGTTGTTGAAATTGTATTTGCCCTTCGGGATGACGCTGAACGAGCGGCTCTGGAACTGGGGTATCTGGGCCTGAGATACGGGCGTGGCGGCGGGCGCCTGGAAATAGAGCACGTTGACACTGTTCGCGCCATCGAGGCTGTTGTCCGCGGTGACGCCGCGGACGCCGCCGTTGCGGGGGCTGGCCGCGTTGAGCAGGCTGGGCCCGATGTAGGAAGTCCGCTGGAGAAACCGGTTGCCGCTATCCAACGCAATGGTGCGGGGTTCGTTCACGGACTCCGCCGCCCAGTAATCGAGCCCGAGGGCATGATTGCGCCCGCCGTAGCTGGCGGTCTCCGCCTTTTGGTTCGTGAACGAGCCGGTGAAGACATGCCGGCCGAGCGCCTTCCGCAGCCAGTTCTCCTTCGCGCCGCGGTCGATCTTGAGCTCGTAGTAGGCCGTGGCCCGGAAGGCCTCGCGATCGGACTCGGGGGAATTGTCGAAGCCGTCGGACGCGGTGATGAACGGGCGTCCGAGGTTGGGGTTCGGGAGCCCGTTGGGCAACTTGGTGTTGATGTCGACGTAGATGGCGTGATTGCGGAATTGGAAGGGCTGGACGTGGCCGTTGCGCAGCGTCTCCTTGAAGAACGACACCTCGACGCCGGCATTCGCGCCGAGCCGTTGCTCGAAGCTGGCGTTGTAGGATTTGAAGAACGCCCATTCCCGCTTGTTGGGCCCCTCAAGCATCTGATCGTAGAAGTTGAAGATCGAAGGGTCGGTGAGCTTTTCGTCCTTCCAGAAGTTGAACGAAGCCGGGCTGCTCGTCTGATAGAGGCGTTGGACATAGTTCTTGGAGGACTGGAGGAGTCGCAGGCCGTCGTTCACATACGCCGTGCCGGCGGCATTCAGGCGGACGCGGTTGTTGAAGCCTTCGATCGCTTGGATGGCGGGGTTCAGGCCGGTGATGCCGAACCGCGCCACGTCCGGATTCTCCTGAATCAGGAGCGGCTTCTGCGAGAAGCCGGCGATCAGCCCGGTGTTCAAACCGCCCGTGGCCGTGATCGGGCGCAAGTTGGGGTCCGTCGGAATCGTGCCCATGTAGGTCGCCACGCCAGTGGTGGGATCGTAGACCGGTTTGCCCAGGGCCCACCACCAGGTGATGTTATCGGTGGGCGTGGAATTATAGGCTTTGTTGGAAAACTGCTTCGCGTGCTCCGCGTTGGCGCGGAACGCGGCGCCCTTCCACGGCCGCGCGGTCGCGGTCGCGAAGATGCGCTCGTCGCGCACAAAGGCCGGCTTGAGCTGATAGCGCCGGTCGCCGTAGAGCGTCGCGATGCGCAGGGCGAGGCGATCCTTGATCAGGACCTGGTTGTGATCGAGGGAGAGGCGGTGCGTGTCGTGCTGCCCGTATTGGGCCTCCACCTTCGTCTTGGTTTGGTTGGTCTGCGCCTTGATCAGGCCGGTGTTGATGATGCCGGCGGCGTTGCCGAGGCCGAAGAGGATGGCATTGGGGCCGCGGTTGATTTCGACGCGCTCGGTGTTGTAGCCGTCCATCGCCGTGCTGGTGATGAAGAAATCACGCGTCTGGTCCGCGCTGCCGATGCCGCGGACGCGCGTGGCCCCTTGCGCGCCGCGCAGGCCCGAAATGACATCCGTGAAATTGCCGTCCAGGCCGTGGTTGCTGAAATTGCCGCCCAGGCCGGCCGCCTCGGTGCCGAGCGTGTAGACGAGGAGGGCATCCAGGTTGGTCGCACCGATGTCATCCATGAATTGCTTCGTCACGACGGTAATCGAGGCGGCGACATCGCGCAGTTCGGTGCGCAAACGCGTGCCCGCCAGCGTGCCGCTCGCGGCGTAACCATTGTCCTTGTCCGCCGCGACCTCGAAGGGCGACAGCTGGACCAAGTCGTCCCTCGCCGGCGGCGCGGCGGGGGGAGTCGTCTGCGCCAGCGTTGCCGCCGAGATGGCGAGCCACCCGGCGAGGGCGGCGAGGAGGGTGCGGGGTTGGGATGTCATGTTTTTTGGTCGGGGTTGGGAGTTCGGCGCGAGCAACGAAGCGAAGATAGGAATGAAACGGTCGGGACCGCGGATGACGCAAGCCGCGGATCAGGCGACGATGCGTTGGATGACTTGGCCGGATACGTCCGTGAGGCGGAACTGGCGGCCGTTGTGCAGATAGGTGAGGCGCTGGTGATCGAGTCCGAGCAAGTGCAGGATCGTCGCGTGGACGTCGGGCACGGAGACGGCGTCCGCCACGGCGCGGTGGCCGATTTCGTCAGTCTCACCGTGGTGGTAACCGGGGCGCACCCCGCCACCGGCCATCCACATGAGGAAGCCGTCGGGATTGTGATCGCGGCCGCCGTTGGTGCCCTGCGACTGCGGGAGGCGGCCAAACTCGCCGCCCCAGATCACCAGCGTGGTCTCGAGCAGGCCGCGGCGCTTGAGGTCGGCGAGGAGGCCGGCGACGGGCTGGTCGGTCATGCCGCAGAGTTTGGTGTGGTTGCCCTTGAGATCACCGTGGGCGTCCCACTGGTCGTTGGGATACGCCTGGATGAAACGCACACCGCGCTCGACCAGGCGGCGGGCGAGGAGGAGCTTGGAGCCGTAGTCGCGGCTGCGTTCCTGATCGAGGCCGTAGAGCGATTTCGTCTCGGCGCTTTCCTCCGAGAGCTTCACGGCATCGGAGGCGGCGAACTGCATGTTGTAGGCGAGCTCGTAGCTGGCGATGCGGGCCTCGAGATCGCGCTCGGCGGGATTGCGGGCGAAGTGCGACTCGTTCAGCTCGCGCAGCAGATCGAGCTGGCGGCGTTGCTGCGCATCGGAGACGTCGGCCGGGCGGCGGAGGTTGAGGATCGGGTTGTTGCCGGCGCGGAAGAGCGTGCCCTGGTTGGCGCCGGGGAGGAAGCCCGCGCCCCAGTTGAGCACGCCGCCCTTGGTGCCGTCGACCTTGGGCATGACGACGAAGGCCGGCAGATCCTGGCTTTCGGAGCCGAGGCCGTAGCTCGCCCACGCGCCCGCACTCGGGAAGCCCGGCCGGGTGAAGCCGGTGTTCATCTGATACATCGCGGGCGCGTGGCTGTTGGAGTCAGCGTGGCAAGCCTTGATGAGGCAGAGCTCGTCGACGACCTTGGCGGTGTGCGGCATGATGTCGGCGACGGAGGTGCCGGTCTGGCCGTGGCGCTTGAACGCGAAGGGCGTGCGCATGATCGGGCCGAGGTTGCCGAAGAACGGCTCGACGCTCGTGGCGAGGCGCTTGCCGTGGTAGCGCTCGAGCGCGGGCTTCGGATCAAACAGATCGAAGCCGCTCGGGCCACCTTCCTGGAAGAGCCAGATCACGGATCGGGCCTTGGGCGCGAAGTGCGGGGGCTTGGGCGCGAGGGGATTGACGAATTTCCCCGGGCCGGCGGCGGAGGCGGCGGCTGCAAGCTTGTCGGTGCCGAGGAGCCCGGCGAGCGCGAGCAGGCCGAAGCCGGTGCCGGAGCGCTGGAGCATTTCGCGGCGCGTCAGGGGGCGCGAGTCGGCGGGCGGAGCGAGGCGATTGTTGCAGAGTGCCATGGTGGAGAGGCGCGGCGGCGCGTCAGTTGACGTAGAGGAATTCGTTCAAGTTGAAGACGACCTGGCAGAGGTCGGTGAGCGTCCGGCGGGCGTCGCCGCCGCGCAGGGCGAGCTGGTCTTGGTGGAATTTCCCGAGGCGCGCGTGCTCGTCGCGCGTCGGGGCGCGGCCGAGCGCGAGCGCGAAGGCGCGGTCGATCTGCGCGTCGAGCCCGGCCGGAGCTTCGCGACGGAGGCGGTCGGCGAGGTCGGCGCTGCGCGCGAGCACGGCGTCGTTGTTCAGGAGCAGCAGCGCCTGCGTGGGAACGGTGGTGTTGGTCCGCTGGCCGCAGCTAGCGCTGGCGTCGTTGCCGTCGAACAGCTGCAGGAGCGGGATCGGCACGGTGCGCTTGGTGTAGGCATAGACGCTGCGCCGGCGGATCCACGCGTCGTCCTTGATGTCGGTCGGATAGGGCGCGCCGATGAGCGTGACGATCGCCTCGGGGGGCACGGGAAGAATCACGCTGACGCCAAACTGCTGGGGATTGAGCTGGCCGCTGACGGCGAGCATGGCGTCGCGGAGATTTTCCGAACTGAGGCGGATGGGGCTGCGCCGCCACCAAAGGCGGTTCTCGGGATCGATTTTGGCGCGCGCCTCGTCGTGGGCCGTGTCCTGCCGGTAGACGGCGCTCAGCAGGATGCGCCGGTGGAGCGCCTTGAGGCTCCAGCTGCCGGCGATGAAATCGCGCGCGAGCCAGTCGAGCAACGCGGGCAGCGCCGGGGTGTCGCCCGTCGTGCCGAAGTCCCCCGGCGTGCGAACGAGGCCCGTGCCGAAATGCTGCTGCCAGACGCGATTTACCATCACGCGCGCAAGCAGGCCGCCCGCGCCCGACTCGGGGTCGGTAATCCAGCGCGCGAGAGCGGCGCGCTGGCGAGTCGAGGGTGTATCGGAGGATGAGCTACTCGTGTCGGGCCGGTAGCCCTTGGCCGTGAGCACATCGATGAAGCCGAGCGCGACGGGTTCGCCCGGCATCGTGACGGAGCCGCGCTTGAGGATGCGCGTCTCCGCGGGCGTGGCGGAGGTGTCGGCGTAGACGAGCGTCTTGTCCTGGCGGGAAAACCCGCGGCGCTCGAGATCGGTGCCGCGACGGACGATCTGCTGGTAGGAGGCGACGGCCTCGGCGGAGAGCGCGGCGCGGACTTCGCGGACGACGAGGGGATTGAAGTTGCGGCGCGGGTCGGAGAGCCGCTCCACGTCGCGGCGGTTGGCGGCGAACTTGCCCTGCACGTCGTAGAGAAAATATTTCTGCGCGATCGGGTTCTTGTTGAGGTTGGAGATCTCGCGCGCGAGGTCGGCCTCGGTCGCCGCGGGATTGCTTTTGAAAAACACCGTGCGCACGTGGGCGAGGTCGGCGTCGAGCTTGGCTTTCTTGGGCGCAAGGATCGGCGCGATGACGCCACCGTGCTGGGCGAACCACGCGACCGACTCTTCCTCGATCGCCTGTTTCGCGGCGAGCCACTCGCGCTTGATGTTTTCCTGTTCACGGGTGAGCGGGCGCTCGCCGTCGATGACGGTGCGTTCGCCGGCGTTAAAGACATGGACGAGCTGGTAGTATTCGCGCGTGCTGAT
>JAEUHB010000093.1 GCA_016794665.1 Opitutaceae bacterium | reverse complement strand
GCCTACGTCGACGCCTACGACGCGGTGCTCAACTGCGACTACGCCTTCGTCGCCTACAAGGAGACCGACTCCTCCGGCGACTGGCGCGTGCGCATCAAGTCCTCCCAGACCGCCGGCGCCGTCTTCGAGCCCGCCGCCATGCAGTCCAACGCCCGCTCCGCCGGCGCCCAGGGCAAGCCCTGGTTCCAATGGGGCTACAGCTTTGACCCCAGCCCCTCCGACCCCCGCAACATCCAGTTCCGCGTCCACGTCAAGGACGGCCTCCCCTCCGAGATCGAGATGTTCGTCCAGCTCCGCAAGGCCGACGGCTCCGCCGCCGCCCCCAAGTCCGTCACGTTTGCCTGGCCCGCCTGAGCGGCCTTCGCCTTCCCCGGCGTTCGTTGCGAGCCGCGCCGACGCAGCTGCGGATGCGCGGGCAGGGTTCGCCTTTCTCTCGCCTGAATGTCCCCCAACGTCCGCTTCCTTGGCGGCCGGCTCGCACCCGCGGTTCTCCTCGCCTTGCTGGCCGGTGGTCGCGCAACCTGCGCCGTCGCTCCCGCCCCCGCCTCGTCTTCCCAGAAATCAAAGTCCATGAGCGTCCCCATCCCCGCCGGCTACGAGCACCACGTGGCCGCCCACGCCCAGCACGCCGGCCTCACCTGCCGCTTCCTCAAACCGGCCGATTTCAAGATCGCGGAGGTCCCGGCCGCGGAGGTCGATTTTTCCAAGGGCGCGCAGTTCATGCCGCTCGCCGTCGCGATCACCCACTACGGCCCGATGGTGTTCACCGTCGCGGCGCGGCCGGCCTTCGGCGACGGCGCCGTCTCGCAGTGGCTCGAATACATCTGCCGCGCCGAGAACTACCCGCACACGCCCGTCACCGAGACGCGCATCGGCGAACACCCCGCCGTCACCTGCGACGCCACCCAAAAGGCCGACGACGTGACGATGAAGATGCGCTTTGTGCTCTTCGAGGACGGCGGCCGTCTCTTCCAGATGTCCGCGATGGCGCCCGAACCCTTCTGGGACGGCGCGCTTAAGAAGATGGGGCCGATGCTGGCGTCGCTCGAGCTGCGTGAAGCCCGCGGCACCCAGGTCGCGCTCTTCCCGGACCAGGCCGCTCCCGCCGCCCCGGCGGAGGAAAAGCCGGCCGCGAAGCCCGCGCGGAAAGAAGCCGCCGCGGAAAAGCCCGCCGAGCCTGCGCCCACCCTCACGGCCAAGTTCACCGCGGACGAACTCGCCGCGATGGCGCTGGCCGACGACGCCAGCACGCTCGATCCCGAGCACACCTTCAATGCCAACCTCCGCAACCGCGGCGCCGGACTCGTGCCGCGCGTCGCCGCCGTCGATCTCGAGGGCAAGTCCGCCACCGTCGCGGCCGGCGCCGTGCAGGGGCTCTTCCGCGTCCCCCTCGGCTGGCACGTGATCGACGACGGCAAGCGCACCCTGGTCTTCGACGCGGCCGGCAAGGTGCAGGTCAACCTCAGCCAGCGCCTCAGCGAAGGCGCCTCGCCCAGGGATTTCGCCCGCGCCTGCCTCGACCAATACCTCACGACCCAGCCCGAACTCCCGGTCGCGGTCTTTGAGATCGACGGCATCGTCGCGGCCGGCGTGCGCGGCGCGAAGATCGGCGACGAGAAACTCGACCAAGCCTTCTTCGTGCGGGACCTCGGCCGCCCCGGCCTGCTGCTCGTCGCCCGCGCGACCGCCGCCGAGACCGATTCCAAGCGTGCGCTCGACCTCGCCGGCGACATCATGGCGACCTTCGTGGCGCCCGAGGCCGCCGCGAAAAACTGAGGCGCACCGGCCCATGGCCACGACCATCGACAACCTCCGCATCGATCACCGCGTGACGGTGATTCGCGACTTCACCGACTCCGCGGGCGTGGCCATGCGCGCCGGCGACAGCGGCATCATGCGGGAAATCTCGTTTGATCAAATCAAGCTGCAGGCCCACCTCGGCATCGAGCGCGAGGGCGGCGGCAAGGTGGCGCTCATGTTCCAATACAAGATCCGCCAGCCCGCGCGCAGCATGCGGGAGATTTTCGAGGTCGGCGACTACGTCCCGGTGCCGGGCACCGAGCGCGTGTGGCCGAATCCAGACGCGCGCAAGGAGCGGAAGATGATCGTCCCGCCGCAAGCCAAGGCCGCCGCCGAGCCTCACCGCGCCCAATGGCCCGGCTGGGCGCACGAGGCCAAGAAGCTCGAGGACGCCGGGGAAGTCGCGGCCGCCGAGGAAATGATCAAGAAGTCCGTGGATCACATCGGCGGCGCGGCCTCCATCGCCGAGATGCATGCGCGGCGGATGCGCGCGTTTCAGCGCGCGGGCGACGAGCCGCGCGCCGTCGAGGCGTTCAAGAAGGCCGTCGGCTGGATGAACAGCTACGCCGCGTCGGCCACCAGCGGCGGCGAGGGCGCGGCGCTCTCCCGCGAGGCCGACGATTTCCGCGAGGCCCTCGCGCGGGAATTCGGCTACGATCCCACCGAGCCGCCGCCGCCCTCGATCATCGCCACATGAAGACGTTTCTCCCCATCGCCGCGATGGCGGTCACGGCGTTTGTCACCTTGTGCGCCGTCGTGTTTTGTGCGGCGGGTGGCGCCAACTCCACTCCCGCGCAAATCCGTGCGCTCAAGCTCTGGATGGCTGGGCTCACGCTGCTCGGCGCCGCCGGCGTCACGGCGGGGATCCTCCTGCTGCGCGCCGGGCAGCACGGTTGGGCCGCGGGGGCGGCGATTCTCCCCTCCATCATCATGTTCGTGATCCTCATCGTCGCGATGATCATCGGATAGACCGGCCGCGCCGGAAGCGGCTCGGGCGGCATCGGCCGCCGAATCGCTGTCCGCTGCGCCGAACTCAATGCAACGCCGCCGCCCCTTCCTTTTCCCATCATGACTCCGTCCGCCATGTCCCCCTCCCAAATCATCGGAAATATCTGCGTCGCGATCTCCACCTTGGTTTTTCTGCTGCCGCTGCAAAACCTGCTGTCGGAATGGGCGCGCCGGGAGACGAGCAACGATCAGTGGGTGACACCCATCCTTCTTGTTCTAGTCCCCGTTTGGCTGCTGATGATGGGCGCGCTGCTGTGCGGGACCGCCAACGGCGGATTCGACTGGCTGCGACTGGGCCGGCCCGCGCTTTACGCGTTCGCCGTCGGCGCGACGTTTGCGCTGGGGGTCGTTTCATTCGTGTTCATCGCCTTGTATCTCCGGCCCGGCTTCACCCCGCGTTTCCTCTACACCCCGGTCATCTACGGCGTTCACTTCTCCACCGTGCTGCTGGTCGTCCTGAGCCTGAACCCTAAGCTGACCTTCGGATCGTCGATGCAGTGGCTGCGCTGGCCGTGGACGATCTTCACCGTCGTGAGCCTCGTCGCGAGCCTGATTCTTTGCGGTTTCTGGATCGTCCGCAAGGGCAAGGACGGGTTGAGGAACCTCGCCTGGCGAATGGAAGCGGCCCGCAAATCGCCCGGGGAAGTTCTCGCCCACGTCGCCGCGCTCGATCCGGAGAAGAATTTCAAGGAACTGCTCAATGGGGCGAACCGGCACCAAAGCCGAGAAGTGCGCGAGGCTGCCACCGCCCGCTTGCGCTCGAGTCCCAAGTTTCTGGACCTCCTCGCCGCCGAATTGGAAGAAGGGCACGTCGAGCCGGCGATCGAGTTCCTCCACAGCGCGACGCTGTCAGCCGGCGAGCAATCCCGCCTCGCCCGCCCCGCGCAAAAGGCCCTGGACCGCTGGGTGAATCGCATCCCCGCGCCCAACTACACGACGAAGGACAACCTCCGGCGCCTGCGCCGTTGGGGCGAGGAGATGCTGCCCGTCGTCACGAAAAAATTCGCCGGCACCGACGTGGACTTCACGGAAGTGATCGCTGACTTCGACTTCCGGATTAACGGCAAGTAGCGCCGCCCTCCCGCCGACTGATCCTTCCCGCCATGAACTCCCTCTCCGGCATCCTGCGGGCCAACCCCGGCCTCCTCGTGGGCCTGGCCCTCTGCGCCGGCATGCCCCTCGTGCTCGGGCTCGTCGCGTTGATCATGCGCGGCGCGGGAGCCTCCCTGCGCCCGATCGTCTTCCTCGCGATCCTGATGCTGCCGGTGGCGTGGGTGTTTCTCATCGGCCACCTGGTGCGCGCGCGCGAGCCGGGCCCCGAATCGCAGTCGGCGGCCCGCCTCACGGTGCGCGACGGCCGATTCGAGGAGCGCGCGGCGATCTTCGGGGCGGAGGTTTCCGCCGCGCATCTGCGGGACGCCAAGGCCGTGTTCCCGGAGTTCTTCGGCGAAGCGGAGCATGCCGAGCTCGGCATCGTCGGCACGGGCGAGACCGTGGTGGCCGCGCAGTTTCCGACCGCCGAGGCGGCGCAGCGGGCGTCGGCCGCGCTTTGGCAGACATTTCAGATGAGCAACACCTCCGGTGACGAGGAGCGCGGCTGGCGCGGCTACCGCCGGAGAAACTCGGACTACATCGAGCTGCTCCGCCACGGCCGGCTGATCTTCTTTTGGACGGCGCCGACCAAAGCCGCGGCCGCCGCCCGGCGCGCCGCCAGCTTCGCGACCCCGGGCTCCGCGTTGCCGGCCGCCGCGGAGCGCGCGCCCCTTTTTCCCGCGCTCCAGCCGCTCGGCGCGCTGTTTCAGCCGACCCATATGAAGGTCGCGGGCTTGCTCCTCATCGGGCTGCTCTACACCGGCTGGTTCTTCAAGGGCGCAGCGTGGGCGGCGAGCGCCCGCCCCGCCGCGGGGGCCGTGCCGGCGAAGCCAGCCGAGCTCGCCGCCCGCCTCGAGTCGATCAACGCCCTCGACGTGCCGTTCCGAATCGAGCGCGGCGAACAGCCCGGCGAATTTTTCGCGACGTGGCGCTATGCCGACGCGAAATGGATCGATCACGCGCGGGCGCACGGGCTGCGGCGCGTGTTTCGGATCCGGATGGTGCTCGACGAGGCGTCGCGCGTCGTGCGCTCGACCGACTACGGGGCGAGCCACGACTGGTCGGCCGGCGCCGATGGTGCGCGCATCCAGTGGAACGCCGGCCTCGGCCTCGTGTTTTTCCAGTCGGAGCAGCGCCGGGTGTTCGGCCTCCAGCTGGACGAACAAGGCCGTTTCAAGCCCGAGCTTTCCTACAGCTACAAATTCAACCTGCAGGAAATGAAGAACCCCCTGATCGACGCCGTCACCCGCGCCGGCTGGACATGGCGCCCCACCGTGTGGCAGGGACCGGTGTGGCTCCGCTGGCTGACCGAATAGCGCCGTGGCCTAGAGCGCGACGCGCGCCAGCTCGCTGAAGTCCGGCTCGCCCGGCATGCCAAACGGCGCGCCATTGACCGTGCGGACGGAGAGGCGCCCCTCGCGCAAGTCGAGGCGCGGCCAGCCGCCGGCGGCGTCGCGCACGAAGAGATCGGGATAGGCCGCGAGCGCGAAGTCCCGCAACGCCGGCGGGAAGAGCGAGAGCCCCGTGTGGTAGTGGTGGCCGTTGCGCTCGACGCTCTCGATGCCGAGCGCAGCCTGCGCCGCAAGGTCCTGCGTCAGTGCAATGGGACCGACGTTGCCCAGATCCTCGCCGCTCATCACGCCGCCCCCGCGGCGCGCGAGCAGCGCGGCGTTGGCCACGCTCTTGAAGACGCCCTTGCAGTTCTTGTGGCTCGTGCCGGCATACCCGAGATCAAGCGCCGTCCTGAGGCTGCCGATCTCGGCGTCGCTCTCGTCGATGATGATCGGCGGGCGGCCCGGCCACGCGCGCGCCAGCTCGCCGATCGCGGGCGATAGGGCGACGCCGCGATGCCACGGCTGCTCGACGTAGAGCAGCCGTGCCCAAAACCCGCCGAGGCCCGGCGCCGCCTGCAGCCGGCGGAAATAGTCCGCGAACGACGTCACGTCGTGAAAGCTCTCGTTGCCGTCGAGCGAGAACGCGAAGTCCGCGCCACACTCCGCCTGCAGCACCGCGGCTATCCGCGCCAGCCGCTCGAAGTCACGCTCGGCGCGACCATCAATCTTCAGCTTAAAATGGCGGAGTCCATAGCGGCGGATGCACTCGTCGAGCGTCTGCGGCAGCCCGTCATCCACCCGCTCACCGGGCGCGAGGTCCGCCGCCGTGATGGGATCCGCGAGGCCGACCGTGTGGCGCGCGAGGACGAAGTCTGGCGGCGCCGCCGGCAGCACGTCGGCCGGCCGGACGCCCGCGAGTTCCGGGTGCAGCGCGGCGAAGTCGCACCCCAGGGCCTCGCAGCGGAACGCCGCCGACAGCCCGAGCCCCCGCGCGCGGCACACCGCATGAATCAACGCGCGCTCGACAAACGAGGTGCCGAAATTCGCCAGCAGCGGCGGCAAGCCCTCCGCCCCGGCCCACGCCATCTGCGCCGCGTAGAGCTCGCGCCAGAACGAAAACGCCGTGGGCGCCCGCACGCCCTCCGCCAGCCGCACGGCCTGCCGGAGCACGCGCAGCATCTCCTCGATTTCATCCGCGAGGCCGCGGGCCGGATCCTTGGTGAACCATTTCGGCGGCAGCAAATCGCTGGCGAGCCCCGCATGCGGACGCCCGTCGATTTCGCAGGCCACGCGCAGGACGACCTGCGGCACATCGATCATCGTGGCGATCCCGTAGCGAAACGGAATGCGCGTGCGCAGCTCGTAGCGGAAAAGCTCGGCGGAAAGGAGGCGAATCACAGGGCGATCCTCGGGCCAAACGACGGCGCTCGGCAAGCGCGGCAGCCGGTGTTCGTTGACAGGACGCGCGGCACGCCCGCCCGGGACCGGTCGATCCCGGGGGTGACCGGCGTCACCGCTCGATGTCCAGGGAGAGGATGAACTCGCGGCCGGCCTGCCGGCCGTAGTTGCGCGGGACGCCATTGGCGAAGACGCGGGTCACAAAGACGCGGCGCGTGTTGAAGACGTTGTTCACGTTGAGCTGCACCCGGCACGAGGAGCCGGCGAAGCCCTTGAAGCGGTAGTTGGCCATCAGGCCGGTGATAAGGTAGCGCTCCGAGTAGAAAGGCTTGTCGCGGTCGACGCGCACGCGGCCGCGGGCGTCGACCTTGTTGGGGAAGCCGACGATGCTGGGACCGCGGTAACGGAGATTCAACGACGCGGTGGCGCCCTTGAGCCGGCCCTCGGTGAAGCTGTGCGTGGCCACGAGGTTTGAGCGCCACGTCTGCGAGTTGTTGGCGGCGTTGCCGAGGCTGGCGCGCACGTCCTCGGTGGGATTCAGGATGAAGGCGTTCCACGCCTCCTCGACGGTGCGGGTGTTGTCGTAGGGCGTCGTCGACCAGTTGCCGCCGAAGGTGCGCCACGTGGCGAGCTTGGCATCGAGGTAGTCCCACCACGGCTGCGTGGAGAGGTCGTCGATCTCGGTGTCGGTGCGGCCGGCGTTGGCGAAGATGCGCCAGTTGCGGGTGGGGTTCCACGTGAGGTCGAGCTCGACGCCCTGGCTGCTACGGTCGCCGGGCAGGCGGAAGTCGCCCGCGACGGGCGCGCGTGTGACCGCGAGGAGCGGGTTGACGGGATAGCGCGCGTCGATCTCGGCGAGCCGCTGCTCAAAGTTGATGAGGTTCTGGCGGAGGCCGGAGTCGGCGAGGGTGATGTTGCGGTTGAGCGTCTCGAAGTAGTTCAGCTTGAAGCTGAGGCGGTCCGAAAAGAGGCGGAGGCGCAGGGAGTATTCGCGCGACTCGCCGTAGGGCGGCTCGACGACCTCGCCGGCGATGTTGCGGACGACCGCGACCTCGTTGAGCGAAGAGTTGCGCGAGAAATCGTAGCCGAGGGAAACCCAGCGCTGGAGCCACGGCGGGCGGACGATGAAGCCGTAGTTGGCACGCGTGGCGGAACGGTAGGGCGTCCAGACGGAGGCGGGTTCCTTCTCGCGGAAATCGGCGTAGGCGCGGAAGCCCGTGCCGAGGGGATTCTGCGGCGTGATGGGGCCGTCGGTAAGGATCGGCTGGAAGGAGCCGAAGTTGGAGTTGCGCACGCGGTCGTAGCGCACGCCGACATTGGCCACGAGGTGGTTCTTGAAAAACACGCTCGAGGTGCTGGCCGCGAGCGACCCGCGCTGGAGGTGGTTCGCAGAGGGCGCGGTGCCGACGCCGCCGACGGGATTCTCGAACGAGGTGACGCCAAAGCGTTCCCCGCTCGCGGTGGTGAACCAGAGTGTTTCCATCAGGTCGCCATAAGCGGTGGGCGCGGCGAGGCCGTAGTTGTGGGGATTGCCGGAGCTGCCGAATGGCGGGAGATACTGCCGCATGTGGATCGCGCGCTCGACGTGGAGCGGGTTGTCGCGCGCGGCAGCCGAGAGGAAGCTGGGTTTTCCGATGATGAGGTTGCGCAGCTGCGCGAGGGTGTAGGTGACGGAGTCCTCGTAGCTGGCGAAAAAACCGAGGCGATGCAGGCCGAGGTGGCGCGTCCACCCGGCATTGCGGGTAAAGTCCTGCTCATGCGTGGCGACGGCCCGCGCCTGATGCACGGTGAAGTCGGCCCAGTTGCCCTGCCCCGTCGAGTTGTTCGACTCCATGAAGGGATGGCCGTAGAGCGGGTTGGGCGTCACCCCGTCGGGGAGAAAGCGATTGATGTCGACGTGAACGTCGTAGGCGTTGTTGGCGAAGAGCTGCGCGGTTTGGTTACGGTAGAATTCATACGAGTAGCCAATCTCCGCAAAGGTCGTTCGGCCGAGGCGCTGCTCGAGGGTGGCCTGGACATTCCGGCTGCGGCGGAAGTTGTAGCGCGACCAGCCCGCAGGGTTGGTTTCCCACGGCAGGCCGGGGTCGAGGAGCGTCTGGGTCGTGCCGGCGGTGCCCGCTCCGTCGGCGATATTAACGGTCACGGTGTTGCGGACATCCTGGAAATTCACGAAGGACGGCACGGTGTTCTGCGGGAAGACGAAGAGCGCGGTCTTGGCATTGAAGCCGTAGGCGCGCGTGGTGCCGTCGCCGAGCGTGAAGGTGGGCGCGGCCGGCCGGCCGGCGGCCGGCGCCGTGGCGGCGCGATTGACATACACCTGGGGATTGCCGGCGCGCTGCGTGGCCAGCCAGTGCAGGTAACCGTTGTCGCGCGCCATCGTCGTGGGCGGGCGGGCATCGCGGCGATTGTGATACTCGCCCTCGACGCGCAGCGTCGTGCGCTTGAACGGCTGCCAGATGGCCGTCACGAACGCGCGGTAGTTGTCGTCATAGCCGGGCGTGATGAAATATTCCTTCTTCTCCCGGAGGGCGATGGCGCGGATCGCGAGCTTGCCGGGCACGATGAGCTGGCTCACGTCGAAAACGCCGCGCTGGGACCCGTAGCTGTCGGCGCGGACGGAAATCTTCTGGCGGTTCCGGTGCAGGTGGGCGCGCGCGGAGGTGCTCTCGGCTGTGCCGGCCGCGCCACCGAGGCCAAACTGCACCGCGTTGGCACCGCTCACGAGGCTGAAGCGCTCGGTGTTGTAGGAATCGGGCTCGATCGTGGTGCGAAAATAGTTGCGCGTGCGATCGACGACGCCGAGGCCGCGGGAGTTGCTGGCGTCGTCGGCGGTGTTGCGCGAGCCGGGGCGCGAGTCGCCGTTGCCGTTGACGTTCTCGTAGTAGCTCTGGGTCGTCGCAGAGAAGAGGAACGCCTCCTCGGTCGTCGTCGCGCCGATGTCGTCGAGGAAATCCTTGGTGAAGACCTGCACCTGCCCCGCGACATCGGCGAGGTCGATCTTGCCGCGCCCGCCTTGGAGGAGCGCGGTGGACATGTAGCCGCGCTCGGTGTCGGAGCCGACCTGAAAAGGCGAGAGCATGACGGGTTCGTCCTTGGCGGCACCGGCGACGCCGGAGCCCGGCAGTGTCGCCGGCCCGACGGCCTGCGCGTGCAATCGGGAGCCGGATACGGAGAACGTAAGCAAGGCGCAGCCAAGGGCCGCGATGGTTCGCGATGCGCGGATCTTCATTGTGGGGTGCCGAAATCGTAGCAGCACCCCTTCAGGGAAAACAACCGGCAAGTGCGGACGGCCTCGAGCCGTCGCCGGCGACAACTCCGGCCTCCTAAGCCCCCGCTTCGTCAGCGCACCGCCACGACCTCGAGGTATTCGGCTCGCGCCTCAGTGGTGCCCGGCGCCGCGGCGGAGTTGTGCGCGGTCTGCAGCGCCACCAGATCGCGCCGCAGCGCGGACTGACGCTCAGGCGTGAGCATCTCGAAGGCCTTGCCCGTCGGGCCGTAGTAGCGGCGAAAAAACTCCACGGTGTCCGCCGGGGAAAACGGATAGCGCATCGCGGCAATGCGCCGCACGCAGCGCACGTCCGCGAACGCCTTCAGGCGATCACGCACGACTTCCCCGCTGCCCCAGAGCATGGTGGAGGGCACGCCGGCGGGCGCGGGCGGCAGGTGGGCCTTGAAGACCTCGAACATCTTCCCGATGAAGCCCTCCGGGGTCCAGTTGGCCATGGCCACGAACCCACCGGGTTTCACGACGCGGTGCAGCTCCGCGGCGACCACCTCCGGGCGCGGCGCGAACATCGCGCCATACATGGTGACGACCGCGTCGAACGATCCATCGGCATACGGCAGCGCCTCCGCGTCGCCCTCCGTGAACGCGATGGCGAGCCGCTCCTCCGCCGCGCGCGCCTTGGCCTGGGCGACGAGGTTGGCCGCGATGTCGACACCGCTCGTCGTGCAGCCGCCACGCGCCGCAATCACGGCGAGGTTGCCGCTGCCGCAAGCCACATCGAGCACGCGGATCCCGGGCCGCAAAGGCAGGCGCGCCATGAATTCCTCGGCGCAAGGCATGATGGTCTTGGCGATTTCGCCGAAGTCGCCCGACTCCCACATGGCTTTCTGGCGGGCTTTGATAATCTCGATGGCAGGTGGTGTTGTGGTCATGGAAAAACCGGCGTTTTGCGGGGCGGTCCGGGCAGCGCGCCAGGCGGCCCGGCAGCCCCGTCTACCTCGAATAGACAAACGCCATCCCCTCGTTGTGCATCGTGAACGTGTTGCCCTCGATGGTTCCGACTGTCGTCCCGGCGCCTTTCCACCGCATCGTCAGCTTCGAGCCGTCCACGGCAAAGGTGGCGCTGACTTCGCGCGCGACGTCTGTCCCCGATTGAGGAACGAAAACGGTCTTGGTGCTGCAAGTCCCGTCGGCGCGAATGGTGAAAGTGCCCGAGCGGATCTGCAGGCCCGCTCCTCCATGGGTGATGTTCGCCGGGACCGGTTCCCCGTTGACGGACACCAAGCGATATTCGCCCGCAAAGTCGCCGCCACGGCGGGCAGGTCCTGGCTTCACGCAAGCCGACATGATGAGAGCGGCTGCGAGTGCGATGCTGAGTTTGAGCGTGATGAGAAGTCGGGTCTTCATTTCAGTGCCTTCAATTGCTGCGGGGCGACGGGGAATTCGGCGCGAAATACAGGTGTGCAGATTCCTTCGTGGATGGGAATGACGCCGTGAGGGGACCGCCGTGACCGGGTCCGGGCGGTGACTTCAGAAATACTGGCAATGATCCGCGGCCAGCGCCTTCTCGTTCAGGAACCAGCCGGAATCGACGATCCCATCGGCCTCCGGAATCAGTTCGTCGGGCCGCACGGAGAACGTCTCCGCCGCGAGCCGGCAGGCGTAGAGATTCACGTGACCGGTGCGTTTCAACAGGGCGATGAAGTCGCGAATCTCGACCGGGCTGCCCTCCGCCTTCAGGGCCGCACGCAACCAGGCCTCCTCGGCCGCGTGGCGGCCGTCGACGCGGACGGCGTTTGCACCGGCCGGCGTGAGCACTCGCGCCGCCCAGAGGACGAACAGGATGTCGACCTGCACGCCTTGGCTGGCTTGGACAAACGCAAAGGTGAGCGGCGTCAGCAGCCGGTCATAGGCGTCGTCGCGGACGACGATCGCGAGGCGCTTGAGCCGGCGCGGTCGCCCGTCGGGCGCATTTTCCGAAGCGACGGTGACGCGAACGGGAACAGGAGAAGTCGTGGTCATGAGGGTGATGCTGGCGCGGCTGACTTGTCGGATGGTTTGATCGTCCCCGAGGCGCAGCCGCGGCATCCCCGGGGACGAGCGTCAAGGAACAGAACCAAGTTCCTTCGTTCAGTTTCCTTCGGATGGCAGGGCCGCCACCGATGGTTTCGCCGCAGCCTCGAGCATCAGCGTGCGCACGTCGGCGAGGATCAGGCGCACGTCGAGCGTGCCGGAGCTGTAGATGTTGCGGATGTTGCCGGCGGCATCGACGAGGAAGACCCGGAGGGTGTGGTTGAGCGGACCGGTGGGGTCGCGCGGGTTGGCCTTCTTGCTCACAGCCTGGCCGTAGGCGGCCAGGATGGGCCGGAGCTCACGGTCGGACCGCGTCGTGACGAAGTGCCACGGCGCCGCATCCGGATCCTCGGCGACAAGGGCGGAGTAGGCCGCCATGCGGTCCGGCGTGTCGTTGACCGGATCGAAGCTCATGCTGACGAGCCGGAGGGCCGCGGCGAGCGCGGGATCCGCCGCGCTCTCGCGATTCAACTGCCAGAGGACGCCCGTGGCCGACGGACACGCGTTGGGCGACGCGCACTGCGTGTAGATGAAGCTCAGGACGGTGATGCGGCCGCGGGTCAGCGCCGCGAGGGAGGCGGGATCGCCGTTGGCGTCGAGGAGCGCGCCGTCGGCCGCGCGCTTGATAACCGGGAGCGTGTAGCTGCCGGGCGCCGGCGCCTGATAGGCGGGCGTCGCAAAGGCGGCGGAAGCCGCGACGAGCAGACCGAGGACAATGGAATTCGTTTTCATGGGAGGAGGTGTCGAGAGGCTCGGCGCGCTCATTGCCCGACCTTGGTCGAT
>JAEUHB010000070.1 GCA_016794665.1 Opitutaceae bacterium | reverse complement strand
CAGCTCAACCCGAAGCTCGGCGGACCGGGTGTCTTCCCGCCAATCCCGCGGGAGCTCTACGAAGGCGCCAAAGGCTGGAACGTGAACGCCAATCCCGAGGACCACGCGCGGCGCAGCCTCTACATTTTCGCACGGCGCAATCTCCGCTTCCCGTTCCTCGAGGTCTTCGACGCCCCTGACAACAACCTGAGCTGCGCCGCGCGCGAGCGCAGCACCACGGCGCCGCAATCCCTCACGCTGCTCAATGCCGACGAAGTGCTCGCCGCCGCCAACCGCACCGCCGCGCGCCTCGAGCGCGAGGCGGCCACCCCCGAGGCGCGCATCGCCCTCGCCTACCGGCTGATTCTCGGGCGCGCGGCCACCGCGACGGAGCACGCGCTCGCCGCGGAGTTCCTCGCCGCGTCGCCCCTCAGCGAGCTGTGCCGCGCGTTGTTCAACGTAAACGGCTTCGTTTATGCGGAGTGACTTTAGCCAAGGCCTGCGCCAACCTCCCCGCGTTACCCACCCATGAGCCCTTGCCCCGGCCCCAGCGGATTCATGCCCGGCCCGACCTCGCGCCGTCGCTTCCTGCGCCATGCCGGCGGCGGCTTCGGGCTCCTCGCGCTCAACGCGATGCTCAGCCGCGACGGCCTGCTCGCCGCGCCTGCGCGCGGCACCGCCGCGGTGCCGGCGAACCCGTTTGCGCCCAAGGCCCCGCACTTCGCCGCCAAGGCGCAGCGCGTGATCTTCCTTTTCATGTCCGGCGGCCCAAGCCACGTCGATCTGCTCGACCCGAAGCCGGACCTCATCCGCCTCGCCGGCCAGCCGATCCCGGAGTCGTTCGGCACGTTCAAGACCCGCCGGGCCGTCGCGAAGAACAAGCTCCTCGCGCCGCTGCGCGCGTTCCGTCCGCGCGGCCAGTCGGGTATCGAGATGTCCGATCTGCTCCCGCACACCGCGACGTGCGCCGACGACCTCTGCGTCATCCGCAGTCTCTACGCCGACAGCGTCACCCATCCCGAATCGGTCTACCAGATGAACACCGGCTCAATCCTCATGGGCCGGCCGAGCCTCGGTGCGTGGGCGACCTACGGCCTCGGCAGCGAGAACCAGAACATGCCGGCGTTTGTCGTGATGCCCGACCCCGCGGGCTGGGTGAAGGGCGGCGCGCCCGCTTGGAGCAACGGCTACATGCCCGCCGCGTTTCAAGGCACCATTCTGCGCGGCGGCGAATCGCCGATTCTGAATCTCAACACGCCGAATGGCGTGAGCGCCCACCAGCAGCGCGCGACCGTCGATTTCATCAACAAGCTGAACCGCGACGCCCTCGCGCCCGGCGACGAGGACTCCGATCTCGGGGCGCGCATCGCCGCCTACGAGCTGGCGTTTCGCATGCAGAGCCACGCGCCCGATGTCGTGGACATTTCAAAGGAAACCGCCGCGACGCGCGCGCTTTACGGCCTCGATGAAAAAGTGACCGCGGAGTTCGGCCTGCGCTGCCTGCTCGCGCGCCGCATGGTCGAGCGCGGCGTGCGCTTCGTGCAGCTCTACTGCGGCGACACCAACGGCTGGGACGGCCACTCCGACATGGAGGGCAACCACTCCAAGCTCTGCGCCGCCAGCGATCTCCCCGTCGCCGGCTTGCTCAAGGATCTGAAATCGCGCGGCCTCCTCGACTCCACGCTCGTGATTTGGGGCGGCGAGTTCGGCCGCATGCCGATGAGCGAGGGTTCCAACGGACGCGACCACAACCCCCACGGCTTTTCCATGTGGCTCGCCGGCGGCGGCGTGAAGGGCGGCCAGGTCATCGGCACAACCGATGCAGTAGGCTTGCGCGCCGAATCGGAAAAAGCACACGTGCATGATCTGCACGCGACCATCCTGCACCTGCTCGGCCTCGACCACACCCGCCTCACCTACCGCCACAACGGTCGCAACGAGCGCCTGACCGACGTCGCCGGCCACGTGATCAAAAAAGCAGTCGCCTAACCACGGGCACGCGTGCGGGGCCCGACTTGGGCGGTTGCGCGGCTTGATCGGCAGGCCCGGGCAGCCGCGGCGCGAAAACAGTCTGGCCACCCGCCGCCGTCTCCGCTCCTCTCCCTCGCCGTGTCCGCCGAGCGTCCCACTCCCCTCCTGAACGACAGCCAGCGCCGTGTCGTCGCGACTTCGCTCACGCTACTGTCGTTCCTTGGCTCGATCGCGCTGCTCATCCTCGCGATCATTGTGCTCGGGCGGCTCACCGCGTTCTTCTCCGGCGTAATCTGGCCGCTGGCGGTGGCCGGCGTCCTGGCGCTGCTCCTCCGGCCGCTGGTGGATCGGATCGAGCACCGGCTGCGCTTCCGGCGCACCTCGTCGGTGATTGTGCTCTACGGCGCGTTCGTCGTCCTCGTGTTCGGCGTCCTTGGGCTGTTGGTGCCGCCGCTCGTGGGCCAGCTTGTGGACTTCATCAGCTACCTGCCCACGCTCTGGGAAAAGGCCTCCGACTACGTGGGCGCACACTATCCCGACTGGCTCGAGCTCGGGAAAAAGCAGCTGCAGAATCCCAGCGTAAAATCGGCGGTCGAGGGGCTGATGGCCGAGAGCAAGGCGCTGTTCACGCACGCCGTTCCGTCGCTCAAGGCCGCCTTCGGCGGCGTCGTGGACCTCTTTGCCTTCCTCACGAACCTGGCGATCATCCCGGTCTACCTGTTTTTTTTCCTGCTGATGCGCGGCGCCTCCACGCGCAGCATCGCCGATCACCTGCCGTTCCTGTCGGCCGGCGTGCGCGACGACGTCGTCTTCCTGGTCAGCGAATTCGTGGACATCATCGAGTCGTTCTTCCGCGGCCAGCTCCTCATCGGGCTGTGCATGGGCGTGCTCCTCGCCGCAGGTTTCACGATCATCGGGCTGAAATTCGGGCTCTTCATCGGCCTCGCGTTCGGGCTGCTCAACATCATCCCCTACCTCGGCACAATCCTCGGCCTCGCCGTCACGGTCCCCCTGGCGTTCTTCCAGCCGGGCGGCGGCTGGCAGCTCCTCGGCCTGGTGCTGTTGGTGAAGATCATCGTGCAGTGCATCGAGGGCTGGTTCCTCACGCCGCGCATCATGGGCCACTCGACCGGCCTGCACGCCGTCGTGATTATCGTCGCCGTGTTTTTCTGGGGCACCGCGTTCGGCGGCGTGCTCGGCATGCTGCTCGCGGTGCCACTGACGGCGTTCTTCGTGACCGCGTGGCGCCTCGCGAAGCGGAAGTATTTCAGCGCCGATGCCTGAGCCGGCGCCGCCCGCCGAATGCGCCAACTGCGGCGCCTCCATCCCGCGCGCGGCGCGCGCCTGTCCCGAGTGCGGCGCCGATGAGCGCAGCGGCTGGCGCGACAACGAGGCCACGCGCTACGACGGGCTCGACCTGCCGGAGACGGCGTTTGACGAGCCCGCCGCGCGGCCGGCGCCGCGGCGTTCGCCGCATCCGGTTTGGCTCGTCGTCGGCGCGCTGATGTTGCTCGCGATGTTCTGGACCCTCGTCTTCCGCCGGTGAGCGCACGCTGGGAGGTCCACCAGCGCAAGGGCCTCTGGCTGCCGCAAGCCGGCTGGTGGCTCGACGCCCAGGCTCGCGCCGAGCGCTCCTTTGTCACCCACGCCCACGGCGACCACATCGCGCGGCACAAGGAAATCGTCTGCACCACCGCCACCGCGCGGTTCCTGCGGGCCCGCCTGCCCGGCAAGCGCACCGTCCACGAGTGGAGGTTCGGCGAGACGCACCCGCTTGAATTCGGCCTCCGCGCGACGCTGCACCCCGCCGGCCACATCCTCGGCTCCGCGCAGGTGCTGCTTGAGGGCGAGCACGGCTCCCTGCTCTACACCGGAGACTTCAAGCTCCGCCCCGGACTGGCGGCCGAGCCCTGCGCCGCCCCGCGCGCCGACACGCTGATCATGGAGACCACGTTTGGCCTCCCGCGCTACGAATTTCCGCCCGAGGCCGGCGTCATCGGGCAGATCATCGCGTTTTGCCGTCTTGCGATCGACGACGGCGCGACACCGGTGCTGCTCTGCTACAGCCTCGGCAAGAGCCAGGAAGTCCTCCGCGCCCTCGCGCCCGCCAGCCTGCCGGTGATGCTCCATCCGGAGACCGCGCGCCTCACCCGGCTCTACGAGCAGCACGGCATCGCGTTCCCTCCTTGGCACGAACTCATCCCGCGCGACGCCGCCGGCCACGTCGTGATTTGCCCGCCCCACGCGACCGGCGCGATCGGGCAGCTTGCTTCCGTGCGCAAGGCCGCAATCACCGGCTGGGCGCTCGACCGCAGCGCCATCTATCGGATGCGGTGCGACGCGGCCTTCCCGCTCTCCGATCACGCCGACTACCCGGACCTCCTCCGCTTCGTCGAGCTCGTGCAACCCAAGCGCGTGCTCACGGTCCACGGTTTTGCGCGCGAATTCGCCCAGACCCTCCGCGCCCGCGGCATCGACGCCCTCGCCCTCGGCCACGGCAACCAGCTCGAGTTTTCGTTGCCGCCGTAATTCGGCATCGCCCTCGACCGCGTGATCGCTATCTCTGCGCGCTCGATATGCGGCTCCGTCCTGCCTTGCTCGCGCTCCTGATGACCTCGCTGCCGGCCCTTTCCGCCGAGGTGCTCGCGCTGCGCGACGGCGAGAAATTCACCTTCAAGGTCTCCTGGGCGATCCTGCCCGGCGCCGGCGAAATCAAGATCGCCGTGGAGAATGACCCGGCGTTCAACGAACCGCGCCTCCGCGTGGTCACGACCACCGCGACCCGCGGCTTCACCCGCATGGTGCTGGCCTTCGACGCCCGCGCCGAGTCGCTCTTCGATCCCGGCAGCGGCCGCCTCGTGTCCCTGCGCGAGTGGAGCCAGAACCGCGACAAGAGCAACGATCACACGGTGCTCTTCGACTACGCGAAGAAAGAGGCGCTCTACACGCGCGCCGGCGTGCCCGCGCCGCGCACACTCGCGCTGCCCCCGGGCGATCCGATGGATCTCATCACCCAACTCGTGCAGACGCGCGGCTGGAACCTGAAGCCCGGCGAGAAGCGCGACGCTCTCGTGCTCTTCGACGACGACTTCTATGAACTCACCATCCACGCGGCGCGCCTCGAGACCGTGAAGAGCGCGCTCGGGACCTTCCAGGCCCTCGTGCTCGAGCCGCGCATGGAGAAGACCGCGCCCAAGGGGATGTTCAAGCGCGGCGCCTCCGCTCGCGTCTGGATCGCGCAGGACGACCCGCGGCGGTTGCCGGTGAAGTTCGAGGTGGAGTTCAAGGTCGGCCGGGGCGTGGCGACGCTCACCCACTACGAGCCGCCGAAGGCGGGCGATGCGAAGAATCCTGGTCCTTAGAGGCGGCGCGCTCGGGGACTTCATCGTCACGCTGCCGGCGCTGGCCCTGCTCCGCAACCGCTGGCCCGCCTCCCGCGTCGAGCTGGCCGGCAACTTCGCCGCCGCGCAACTCGCCGTCGCCCGCGGCCTCCTCGACGCGGCGCACTCGCAACACGAAGCCCGCTGGGGCGCGCTCTTTTCGCCCGCGCCGTTGCAGGCGGATTTCGCCGCCTGGCTGGGCGGATTCGATCTTGTGGTGAGCTGGTGGCCTGATCCGGACGGCGCGTTGCGGCGGCATTTTCCCCGGCATCCGGCGCAGGCCTTTCTCGCCGGCGACGCTCACCCTCAGGTCGCCCCGGCTGCGGCGCACTACTGCGCGACGCTGCGTCCGCTCGGACTCGAGACCCGCGAGTATTTCGTGCGGCTCGCGCCCGAGTCCACCGCGCGCGCCGGCATCGCCGTGCATCCCGGGAGCGGCTCGCTGCGCAAGAACTGGCCGCTCGATCGCTGGCTCGCGCTCGTCGCGGAGCTGCCGGCGCCGGTGACGCTCATTCTCGGCGAGGCGGAACTCGCGCGAGATTCGTGGCCTACGCCGTCCGGAGCCACCGTGCTCCGGCAACCGCCGCTGGAAAAACTCGCGGCGCACCTCGCCACCTGCCGGCTTTTCCTCGGACACGATTCCGGCGTGAGCCACCTGGCGGCCGCGTGCGGCGCGCCCTGCGTGCTGCTCTTTGGCCCGACTGACCCAGAGATATGGGCGCCCCCCGCGCCGCACGTGCGCGTGATCAAGCGCGGCGACTCGCTGGACGCCATCACGCTGCCGGATGTGCGCTCCATGATCTAGCGAGCCAGACGAACCGCCACTTCTTCGCCGCCCAAACTGGCCCCGCGTAGTCGATCCCGATGCGCGGCGTTGCCTGAATCTCCACGCGGCGGACATGCACCCCACGATCCTCAATCCAAAGGCCGCTGCGCTCCCCGGCCACCGCGCCGTTCAGCGTGCGATCAATCGCGAGCGACTTGGTCACGCGGCCGGGGCCCCGCGCACCTTCCACGCCGCGGATTAGCACCGCCGCCGGCCAGTCAGCCGGGCCGACGACCAGGTTGAGCATCTCGTGGATCCCATAGCAAAGGTAGACATACCAGATGCCGCCGGCGCGATACATCACCTCCGTGCGCGCCGTCCGGCCGGCTCGCGCATGGCACGCACGATCGCCCTCGCCCACGTAGGCTTCGGTCTCCGTGATGAGCCGCGCCTCGGCACGCCCGTCGGGATATCGCCTCACCAAGTGCCGGCCGATCAGCCCGCGCGCGATCGCCACGGCTCTTTTCTGCTGGAAAAGTTCGGGTCCCGGCGTCGCCTTCATCGATTCCATTTCGCACCCTCCGCACCGTGAAGGCAACCGTCCCGCGCTCCACCGCCCCCGCCCGCAAGGCGGACCTGCTGCGCGCCCTGCGGCTCTGCACGACGGAGGGCATCGTCGCCATGCCCATCGTGACGATGTCGCTGCCGGTGAATGTCTTCATGACCGCGCTCGTGGCGAAGGCATTCGAGCTGCCGAAGACGACCATCGGGGTAATCTCCGCGCTGCCGTTCCTCGGGAACTTCCTCCAGATCTTCGTCGCGCCGTTCCTGGCGCGGTGGAAGCCGCCCAAGACGGTCTGCATCGTCGCGGCCTCGCTGCACATGATTTCGTGGGCGGCGCTTGGCGCCCTTTTGCCAAAGATCCCGCGGGACGACCCCGGGGCCGCCGGCCG
>JAEUHB010000186.1 GCA_016794665.1 Opitutaceae bacterium | reverse complement strand
AACTCGGCGCGCGCGGTGGCTTTCGCGTCGCCCCGGCGGGTAGCAGCCCGGTGCTGCGCATCGCCGCCAGATCGCAGAGCAGCGGCACGCCGGTGAAGTCCTGCAGCACGATGCGCGCGACCACGAACGGTATCTCCTCCGTGCGCGGCGCCTTGGCGCCCCACCCCGCGAGGTCGCGGATGGCGCCCTCGGCCACGCGCTTGCCGTCGCAGTTGCGCAGCAGCGACTCGAGCACGAGCCGGATCGAGACCGGCAGGCGCGAGACCTTGAAGCCGGCCTGCTCGAGCGCGGGCAGCGAGTAGAACTTGTGCGCCGCGCCGTTGGCGGAGAACGACTGGAGCGTGTTGAAGGGATTCGGGAGGGACATGTTTCGGAAAAATTGTGGGCGGGGTGCCCTCACCCCGCTTCCTGCGCGCATACCCGCCGGGAGAGGGCACCCGGCCAACATCTGGCCTGACTTACTTCGCCAGCGCGGCCTTGATCGCCGCGAAGTTCGGCAGGTCCTTCGGCGTGGGCGTCTGTTCGGCGTATTTGACCACGCCGTCCTTGCCGATGACAAAAGCCGCGCGGGCCGCCGTGTCGCCGATCCCGGCGAGCATCGGGAAACGCACCTGGTAGGCGTCGGTCACGGCCTTGTTGAGATCGGAGAGGATTGTGAGGCCAATCTTATTCTGCTTCGCCCATGCCTCCTGGGAGAATGCGTTGTCCACGCTGATCGCGTAAACCGTGGCGCCTAGGCTCTCATATTCGGCGAGGCCGCTGGTCTGGTCGCACATCTCCGTCGTGCACACGCCGGTGAAGGCCGCGGGGAAAAACAGCAGCACGGTCTGCTTCTTGCCGAAGTTGTCGCTCAGTTTGATGTCCTTCAGGCCGTCCGCGGCCTTGGACTTAAGGGTGAAATCAGGGGCTTTGGAACCGACAGCGATGGGCATGGGAGGAGGAATTGCAGTGTGGTGGTGGATCTCCCGGGCGCGTTGCGCCTAGGAATGAAGCGGCGACGTTGAGCCGCGCCGCGGGCCGCCGCAAATGGTTTTTCCACGGAGCGCGCGCTAACAGCGGGGTTTCTATTTTTCGCTTCGCGTCCATTAGAAACGCTCTTGCGCGCCATGGCGCCGCGACCGTTTAGTGATCAGCCTGCCATGAACCTGATCGAAGACCTCCGTTGGCGCGGCCTCCTGGCCGACTGCACCGACCTCGACGCGCTCGCAAAGCGCCTGAGCGAAGGGCCGCTCGCGCTGTATTGCGGCTTCGACCCGACGGGCGACTCCCTGCATGTCGGCCATCTCATGGGCCAGCTCACGCTGCGGCGCTTCCAGCTCGCCGGCCACCACCCCATCGCGCTCGCCGGCGGCGCCACCGGCATGATCGGCGATCCCTCGGGCAAATCCGCCGAGCGCAACCTTCTCACGCGCGAGCAGCTCGCCCACAACGTCGCCTCGATCAAGGGCCAGCTCGCGCGGCTCCTCGACTTCGACGCCGCCGGCAACCCCGCGCGCCTCGTCGACAACGCCGATTGGACCGCGCCCATCAGCTACCTCGATTTCCTGCGTGATGTCGGAAAATTTTTCTCGCTGAACGTCATGCTCGCGAAGGACTCGGTGAAGTCCCGCATGGAGGGCGACGCCGGCATCAGCTACACGGAGTTCAGCTACCAGCTCCTGCAGGCCTACGACTTCTACCACCTGCGCAAGGCCTTCAACTGCGAGCTGCAGATCGGCGGCTCCGACCAGTGGGGCAACATCACCGCCGGCACCGACTTCATCCGCAAGAAGCTCGGCGTGCCCGCGTGGGGCTGGACGTTTCCGCTCATCACCAAGGCCGACGGCACCAAGTTCGGCAAGACCGAGGGCGGCGCCGTGTGGCTCGATCCGAAAAAGACGAGCCCCTACAAGTTCTACCAGTTCTTCGTGAACACCGAGGACGCCAAGGTCAGCGAATACCTGCGCAAGTTCACCTTCCTCTCCCGCCCCGAGATCGAGGACCTCGAGGCCAAGCACGCCGCCAATCCCGGCGCCCGCGAGGCCCACCGCGCGCTGGCCCGCGCGGTGACGGCGCTCGTGCACGGCGACGCCGCCCTCGCCGCGGCCCTCAAGGCCAGCGAGATTCTCTTCGGTGGATCGCTCGACGGCGTGACGGAGGAAATCTTCAGCGACGTCGTCGGCGAGGTGCCGACCAAGGAGGTCGAACGCGCGAAGCTGGCCGCACCCGGCGCGCCTCTGACCGACTTGCTGGTGCACGCCGGCCTCTGCCCGTCAAAAGGCCAGGCGCGCAAAGACATTGAGGGCGGCGGCATCTACGTGAACAACGTGCGCGTCGCCGAGGCGACACGCACAGTGACCGCGGACGATTTGCTCTTCGGCCAGCACCTGCTCCTGCGCAAGGGGAAGCGGAGCTACGCGGTGCTGACCGCGAGGTAGGAGCGCTCTCGCCGCAATGTAGGCGGGGGTGCCCCCACCCCGCGGGATTGCACGTGAGTTTCACCGAGGCGGGGTGAGAGCACCCCGCCTAAATCTCAATCCTCGCTCTTCAAAAACCCGATCAGGTTAGCGAGTTCGTCGCCGGACATTGTTTGCTCGAGGCCATCCGGCATAAGCGACACGCCCGAGGTCGTGAGCGTCGCCACCCCGCTGCGCAGAATTGTCTCCTCCGCGCCGGCGGCGGTCCGGAGCGTGAGGCTGTTTTCGGTCTCCGCCGTCAGCGAGCCCGCGATCGTGCGGCCGTCGTGCGTCGTCACGGTCGTCGTCTGGTAGTTCGGCGCGACCTCGTAGCTCGGCACGATGATGTGCAGGAGAATCGCGTCCGCCGGCTGATTCCGCAGGCCCGACAAATCGGGGCCGATCGTTCCGCCCTGCCCGCGGACCGTGTGGCACGCCGCACACGCCCGCGTGAATGCCGCGCGCCCGCTCGCGAGGTCCTTGCCCGGCGTGAAGCCGGTGCGCAACCGCTGGTAGAGTTTCATGCGATCACCCGACTCGACCTGCTGGAAGATCGCCTCGGCCTCCTTGCGCATCGCGGCGTCGGAATGCTTCAGCAACGCCGCCCGGCGCGTGGACGAAATTTCCAGCGGCGACACCGCGCCGCTCTTGATCGCCGCGAAGAGCACGGCGGTCATCGCCGGCTTTGCGCCCAGCGCCGCGACCGCTGCCTCGCGCACCGGCGGGGTGAAGCGCGCCCAGTTTTCCTTCGCGACGAGCAGTTCGGCGCCACGGGGATCGCCGATGCGCTCGATCGCGCGGATCGCTTGCTGCTGAATCTCCGGCGGCTGGCGCGCGGCGAGCGCGCCAGCGAGCGCCGGCTCGGCCGTGGCGAAATCGCCATGCGCGAGCAGTGAGAGCGCGGCGAGGCGCTCGACATTGGGGAGTGTGTCGTCACGGGCGCGCTCAGCGGCGGTGTGACGCAGTGCATCAAGCGCAGGCCGGCCCTCAGACCCGGCCAAGGCGTCGAGCGTGAGCTTGGGGCCGCGGCGCGCACGCAGCCCCTCGGCGAGGCCGAGCGCCATGGCAACGCGCAGGACCGGAGGTTCGTTGTCGCCCAGCAGCGACGTGAGTAGGCCACGGCAAGCGTCCTCATCTGCTCCCACGCCGATGCTGCGAGCGATCGGGTCCACCACTGCCTCAGAGGGAGAGCGCCAATTTTCGGTCCAAGGTTTTAGAGTTTTCCGTAACGCCGTCAGTAATTCCATCTCTCTACCTGCCGCAACGCTCATCAAGGCCGCGCGCGCCCACCGGTCGGCTCCGTCGTGATGCGCCACGGTCAACAAGAGGGGCAACCACCCGCCGTCCTTCGTTGCATCGAGCGACCGCGCGACAGTGAACCTGACGCGGACGTCTCCGTCATTGATACCCACGACACTCGTTGGGACCACATCGTCGGGGTTCGCCGTGCGCTCGTGCTCCAGGAGCACAGATTGCTCGCGCAACCGGGCATCGGCGTCCCGGGCTGCGAGGATGATAATAGGGCTACGGATTTCGCCCAAGCCGCGCAGGGTCCAAAGCGCCCGCGTGCGCGACTCGGCGAGCTTTCCTTGGGCTGCGACTTTCGCTATCGCGGGCGCGAGGTCTCTCGCCTGCCGCTCGACGATCAGCCGCTGCGCGCGCGCGCGCCACCATTCGTCCGCCGACTCCAGCCCGGCGACGAGATCGTCGGGCGCGGGCGTTTTGAGTTCGCCGCGCGGGCCCGCGCGCACCACGCGCCAGATGCGGCCGCGGTCCTTGCCGGACTCGAAGTCGAGCAGTCCTCGCGACTCCTCCGGCACGTAGCGCGGGTGATCGATTTCACGGCGATACATGTCGGCGATGTAGAGCGCACCGTCGGGACCACCCGCGGCGAACACGGGTCGGAACCACACGTCGGTCGAGGCGAGGAACTCGCGTCCGCCCTCCCAGCGCGCGTCGGCGCGGAATGACGCGCCCTCCGGCCGCAGCGTCTGCCGCTGCACGAGGTTCTGCGCGGGCTCGCAGATGAACGCATCGCCGACGTGCCCCGGCGTGAGCCCCGTGCCACCGAAAATCGTGAGCCCACACGCAGAGGTAAACGTGCCCGTATGCGGCGTGGCCATCAGCTTCGGGATGAAGTCCGCCGTGATCGACGCGCGGCTGATCGGCAGCACCTTGGCCTCGGCTTGGACCTTCGAGACTTCCTGCATGGTCTCGCTGAACGCAAAGTGCGGGTTGCGCAGGTGCCACGGCTCGAGGACGACGTGCAGTATGGGGCGGCGGTTGTCGGTCACGAAGCGCCGGCCAAACGCATCGAACGCGAGCCCGAACTGCCCGCGTCCGCCGGTCTTCTCAAAAACAAATGTGTCCGGATCAAAACGTCCGTCCTGCCCCGTGAAAATCACGGGCGCCCGCTCGGGATGCAGCGGCGAGGTGACCTTGCCGCCGTTGAGTCCGCAGGTGACGTAGATTTTTCCATCGAGACCAAGCGTGGGAAACGCGACGCGAATTTGCGTGGTCTTGGAGATGTCGAAACCCGTGAGCACGACGCGGCGTTCGTCGGCGATGCCGTCTCCATCGGTGTCCTTGAGGTAGAGGATGTCCGGCGCCGCGGTGACGAACATCCCGCCGCGCCACAGTGCGATGCCGTTAACGAAGCCGAGCCCCTGCGCGAACTCGGTGCGCTTGTCCATGCGCCCGTCGCCGTCGGTGTCCTCGAGCAGCGCGACGCGGCCTTCCTTCGAATCCGCGCGCCCCTCTTGCGGATCAGGATAACCACGGTTCTCGACGACAAACATCCGCCGCGGCCCGTCGAACGCGAACGCCACCGGGTCGACCGTGAGCGGCTCGGCGGCGACGAGCTCGACGCGCAGGCCTGGTTCGACCCGAAAGGCCGCGAGCGCCTGCTCCGGCGAGAGGGCGCGATGCTTGTCCGCGGCGACCGCGGAGGAAAACGCGCCCAGCGCGCACGCGGAACGCAGGAGGGGGGCGACGCGAATCATGCCTCGGAAATGGAGGCCGCTTCATGCGCTGGCAATCACCGGATGGAGGTTGCGGGCGGCGCGAGAAACTCCGGTGAAAGTCGCCGCGCGCCGGCCCCGGCGCCTGTTTTCGCATCCGATCACGGCGCCCGTGGAAATTTTCAGGTGACCTGTCCCCGCAAACCTGAGTGATTGCGCCGCTGTGCCGCGTCCCATTTTTGCTCCCCGCCGCTTCACGATCCTGACGGCGCTCGGGCTCATGGCCGCGACGCTCGCACTTGAGATTCTGGCGCTGCGATTGGTCGCGGCGCTCTACGTGTTCGGCGCACTTTCCGGTCTCTATGTCACCGCCCTCGACGAGCCGGCGGTGCGTTCCGCCCTTGCCATCGCGGCCAAGCTAATCGCCACCGGCCTCGTCGGGGCCTGGGCGTTGCGCTGGATGCGCGACGGCTGGCGCTCCGTGGGCCGCGCGGGCTTCGCCCCCGCGGTGCTCCCGCTGTTTTTCATTCCGATCGTCGCCGGAATCACAGTCTTCCTCTCGGAAATCGACAACTTGCTGCGGGCCGTGCTGCCGGAAGACCAATTGCGCTGGTGGGATTTTGCCCCCGACCTCGAGGAGGTCGTGGCCGGCTCGTGGCTGGGACCGCTGCTGGCAGTGGTCATCGCGCCGCTCGTCGAGGAATTCATTTTTCGCGGCCTGATCCTGCGCGGCCTGCTCGCGCGCTGGAAACCCTGGCCGGCGATTTTGGTTTCGGCGGCGATGTTCGGGGTGATGCACCTGAATCCGGCCCAACTGCCGGTCACAATCAGCCTCGGCGTTATTCTCGGCTGGGCCTACGTGCGCACGCGCTCGCTCGGCCTTTGCGTGATCGGCCATGCGCTCAACAATGCCGCCACCTACATCCCGAGCGAGGTGCTGCCCTTTGAAGTGCGCGGATTCAACCTCGCGCCCGATGCCACCGCGACCGCCGCGATTTTCCACCCCTGGTGGTTCAACGCCGCCGGCCTCGGCCTGATCGCCGGCGGCATCTGGCTGATCCATCGCCTCGCGCCCAAGGCCGAGCCGTGGCTCGTGGCGCCTTCGCCCGCGCCGCCGGTGATTCCTGGAAAAACATTTTGCGAAGCGCCGGTTTTCCCGGACGCTGGTGGCCAAATGTCGTCGGAACTCACCCAGCTCGTCACCGCCCTCGCCCAACGCGCCCGCGCCGCGTCGCTCGTCCTGGCGACGGCACCGCGAGCGCGCAAGGATGTCGCCCTCACCGCGCTCGCCGATCTGATCGACGCATCCCACGCGGTGCTGCTCGACGCCAACGCCCGCGATCTCGCGTCGCCCGAGGCCGCCGCGCTCTCCGCCGCCGCGCGCGATCGGCTCACGCTCGACGAAAAACGCCTGCGCCACCTCGCCGCCTCGGTGCGCGAGGTCGTCGCGTTGCCTGATCCGGTCGGGACGTTGCTCGAGGAGACCACCCGGCCCAACGGCCTCCGCATCCGCAAGGTCCGCGTGCCCATCGGTGTCATCGGCATCATCTACGAGTCGCGGCCCAACGTGACGATCGATTGCGCCATCCTGTGCCTCAAGAGCGGCAACGCCTGCATCCTCCGCGGCGGCAAGGAGTGCTTCCACACCAACACCGCCCTCGCCGCGCTGATCCAGCGGGCGCTCGAGGCCGCGGGCTTGCCCGCCCATGCGGTGCAGCTCGTGCCTACCACCGACCGCGCGGCGCTCACCGCGCTGCTCAAGCTCGACACGCTCATCCACTGCATCATTCCCCGCGGCGGCGAGGCGCTCATCCGCCATGTGGCGGAAAACTCCACCATCCCCGTCATCAAGCACTACAAGGGCGTGTGCTTCGTCTACGTCGACCAAGCCGCCGACCTCGCGATGGCCGAGGCGATCACGCTCAATGCCAAGGTCCAGCGGCCCAGCGCGTGCAACGCGGCCGAGCAGCTCCTCGTGCATTGCGCCGTGGCGGAGAAATTCCTGCCGAGCGTCGCGCGCGCGCTCGTCGCGAAAATCGTCCAGCTCCGGTGCGACACCACCAGCGCCGAGATCCTCGCCCGCGCGGGCGTGCCGGCGGTCCCCGCCGCTCCCGCGGACTACACGACGGAGTTCCTCGATTACGTGATTGCGGTGCGCGTCGTCGGCTCGCTCGACGAAGCCGTCGCCACGATCAACCGCGACAGCTCCAACCACAGCGATGCGATCGTGACGGCCG
>JAEUHB010000050.1 GCA_016794665.1 Opitutaceae bacterium | reverse complement strand
CCCGTCGCGGACCCCGGGGCGGATCTCGTCGCGCAGCGCGCGGAGAAAACTGTCGCGCGGGGCGGGACGGGTGGCGGGCAGGATGCCGGGTTCCCAGGCCGGGAGCGGGTGGCCGTCGCGGCGCGTCTCCCGATGCACGTCAGCGAGCACCGGCGGGGCGTCGGGGCGGTTGCCAACGCCGAAAAAGATCCACACCGATCCCGGCGGGCACGTGCGGATAAGATGATCGGCGACGGCGCGGGCTTGGAGAAATTGCGAGTAGTGGTTGGAGAGCGGCGTGCCGCCGCCGGAGAGGAGCACGTAGGCGTTGCGCGTTCGCGGCGACGGCGCAGGCGCCACGGCAGCCGGCGCGGCGCGATCGGCGGAAGTGGAGCAGCCGGCAACGAAGGCCGCGGCCACGAGGAGAAACGCTGGGAGGAGACGCGGCACAGGCAGTTGGTAGCGGCGCGGCGCGCGCGGGCGCAAACGGGAAAGCACGGGGCGGCAAAGGGAACAAACCGGCGGGTTTGCGCCTCGCACCAAAACCTCCAAGCTCCGCCCCAATTCCTTTCCATGACGTCCCGGCGCCTGTTCGTTTTTCTTGTGTCGCTCGCCCTGCTGGCTTTGGACCGTGCGTCTGCCGCGGCCGCCGTGGCACCATCACAGGTGAAGGCCGCGCTCGTCACCGCCGACACCACGGTGCAGCCGGGCAAGCCCGTGACGGTCGCGCTGCACCTCGTCCACGAGCCGCATTGGCACACCTATTGGTTCAATCCCGGCACGGGCCTGCCGACCACGCTCAAATGGACTATCCCAGCCGGCTGGACCGCCGGGCCGATCCAGTGGCCGGCACCGATTCTGCTGAAAGACAAACGCGGCAACGTCGTCGGCCAAGGCTACGAGGGCGAGCTGCTGCTGCCGGTGACGCTCACGCCTCCGGCAGATCTGCAGCCCGGCGCAACCGTCGAGCTGACCGCCGATGCCGACTGGCTGATGTGCGAGGAAATCTGCATCCCGGGCGGCGCGAAGGTCAGCCTGCGGCTGCCGATTGCGGCGACCGCGCCCGCTGCCGACGCGATGTGGGGCGAGAAGATCCGCGCCGTGGTCGCGGGCCTGCCCCGCACGGACGCAGCGTGGACCGCGAGCGCGGTGCGCTCGGGAAAAACCGCTACGCTCACCCTCAAGCCGGTGGCGCCTGGCGCCGGAGAGCCGAAGGACGTGCATTTTTTCACGGAAGACAGCCTCATCGCCTACGATCAGCCGCAGACGGCGAAGCGCGACGGCAGCGGCGCGTGGGTGCTCACGCTGCCGATCGCGGCGGACGCGCCGGCGGATTCGACGAAGCTGCTCGGCGTCGTGACCTCGAGCGGCGGCTGGATGACTGGCGGCACGCTGCGCGGTCTGCGAATCGCGGCGGACCTCGCAGCGGACCCAGCGCCCGTGGCCGCGGGCGGTGGCGCCGGCGGAGCGGCTGTGGCACCCGCAAGTTTACCCGGCACGCTGGCGCTGGCGTTCCTCGGCGGTCTGATTCTGAACCTGATGCCGTGCGTGTTTCCTGTGCTGGGAATCAAGATACTCGGCTTCGTGAACCAGGCCGGGCAAAAGCGCAGCGCGATCGTGGCGCACGGGCTGGTGTTCACGGCGGGTGTGCTGGTCTCGTTCTGGGCCCTGGCGGGCGCGCTCGCGGTGCTGCGCGCGGGCGGGGACCAGCTCGGGTGGGGCTTCCAGCTGCAATCGGCGCCTTTTGTCTTCGCGATGGCGGCGCTGCTGCTGGCGTTTGCGCTCAACATGAGCGGGGTCTTCGAGTTTGGCCTCCGGGCCACGGCCGTCGGCGGAAAACTCCAGGCCAAGGAAGGCCTGGGCGGATCATTCTTCACGGGCGTGCTCGCGACGGTGGTCGCCACGCCTTGCAGCGCACCCTTCCTCGCGCCGGCACTCGGGACGGCGCTGGCGGTCTCGACCGCGGAGTCGTTCGCCATCTTCACGACAATCGCGATTGGGCTCTCGGCGCCGTATCTGCTACTTTCGATTTTTCCGCGGGCGGTGAAGGTGCTGCCGCGGCCCGGCGCGTGGATGGAGACGTTCAAGCAGCTGATGGCCTTTCCGCTCTACGCGACGGTGGGCGCACTCGTGTGGGTGCTGGCCGGGCAGGTGAGCGAGGAGGGTTTCCTCATGACGCTCCTCGGACTCGTGCTGGTCGCGATGGCGGTGTGGATCTACGGGCGCTGGACGGCGCCGGGCGCGTCGCGCGGGCGCGTGCGGTTTGGGGTGGCCGGAGTCGTGGTCGTGGGTGCCCTGGGCCTCTGGATCGGGTGGCCGCGGCCCGCCGCCGCCACCACGGCGGTCACTTGGGAGCCGTGGAGCGCAGAAGCGGTGGCGAAATACCGCGCGGAGGGGCGCCCGATCTATGTCGATTTCACCGCGCGCTGGTGTGCGACATGCCAGACAAACAAAAAACTGGTTTTCGGTTCAGACGAGGTGCTGCGGCTGTTTGCGGAAAAGAAAGTCGCGGCCCTCAAGGCCGACTGGACAAACCGCGACCCGCGCATCACGGCCGAGCTCGCGCGCTACGGCCGATCAGCCGTGCCGTTCAACGTGGTGTGGCAGCCCGGCAAGGATGCGCCCGTCATACTGCCGGAAATCCTGACCCCGAACATGGTGCTGAGCGCGGTCCGGTAGGACCGGCCGACACCGGCCGCATCGACGCCGAGC
>JAEUHB010000180.1 GCA_016794665.1 Opitutaceae bacterium | reverse complement strand
ACCACGTGGAGACGCGAGCCATGGAGGTGGGGGACGAGCTGGATTGAGACGGCGATGTCTTCTCAACGAATCAAGGAGTCGTGTCCGGACAACTGCTGCGAGGAATCTGCCGGCGCGCCATCGGTGATGCCATGCACGGCTTGCTGCGACGAGCTAACGTCCGAGTTGCCTCCGGAATCGCACAGCCGGAAGTCCGTCGCATCCGCCGTCCCTGACCACCGATTACAGGTTGAACCGATCGGGCGGATGGGTTGATGGATGGTCCCACGATGCGTCCCCTGTTCTTCCCGTTGGTTTTTTTGGCCGCATGGCCGAGCTCCGCGTGGCCGGCGGCCGAACCGGTGGTCGCTCATCGGACGGAGCTCGTCACCGCGGCGGAGCGCGTGGCCCTTCGCCTCGTGCGGGAGAATCAGGCGGAGCGGAACTACCGCGCCGATCTCGCGCTGGAGGCGTTGCTGGAATTTTCCGCCGTGCTGGATCGGCCGGCGTGGCGCGAGCAGGTCGTCTCGGTCTTGCAGCGCCGCGGTCTCAAGCCCGACGCCGTCGTGCCGTATCGCACCCAGCCCTTCGGTTGCCTGACGTTCGCGCTCTTTCGCGCCACCGGCGAACGGGGCTGGCTGCCGGAGTTCGTGCGCCAGTCCGGGCTCTGCCGCGACGAGCATCCGCGTTCGCCCGAGGGTGCGGTCATGCATCCCCGCGGCGCGCAACGCGGCGGGGGCCACGCGATGCTCATCGATGCGATGCAGGAGTATGCCGCCCGCATGGTCCGGACCGCGGCCGTGACCGGTGACGCGGCGTGGCTCCGCGAAGGCGCCGCGCAGTTCCGGCTCCATCGTGCGATCCTGCGCGACTCTGGCACGGGGCTCTGGAGCCAGGGGCGCGGCTGGCTGGGCGATCAGCCCGGCAAATTGTCGCCGGGCGCCTGGTCGCGGGGACACGGCTGGTTGCTGCGCGGCCTGACCGCTTCGCTGGCGGAAGCGCCGCTCGACTCGGCGGAGTTTCGGGAGATGCAGACACTATTGCGCGAGATCGCGGACGCGCTGTTGCCGCGCCAGCTGCCGGGTGGCCTGTGGCCCACGCTGTTGCACCGGCCGCCGGCGGACAGCCCCGCTGACGCCAGCGGTTCGGCCCTGATCGCCACGGCGTTCTCGCGCGCGTGGCGGGAGGGATGGCTCCCGGGTCCGCGTGCGCGCGACGCCGCCCGGCGCGCCTTCGCCGCGTTGCCGGCGTGCGTGGATCGCGACGGTGTCGTGTTGAACGTGAGCCCGGGGCCGGGTCCCTTGGAGTCCGAGGCCGACTATCTCGTCCGCGAGTTTCCGCCGGGCAACGATCACGGGCCTTTCAGCCTCCTGTTTGCCGCGGCGGAATCGGTGCGACTGCAACGCCACCTGGCGCGTCCGTGAGCAACCGGCGAGAGCGGCCGGGCCATCGGCTGGGGACGGCGCGCGGTGGCCGAAGGGGCGGGCGCCTGCGGCCTGCATTCGCGGCGAGCGAACGCATCGCCTGTTGATTGGGGCGAGCGAGGTCTCGATTGCCTGGCCCACTCGCGCCTTCGCGTGAGCCGTTTGGTGGGAGCCACGAACTGTGAACCCTTCTGGCATCCCTATCGGGTGCGCCGTTTCGGATTCTTTCGCTCCGCGGAGTTGCGTTTTCGGGCGGGACGACTTCCTCGTCCCGGCTCCACTTCACTCCTTATGCAACACGCTCCGCTCTTCACCCCGGTCAATCTGGGCGCACTCGCGCTCCCTAATCGCATCGTTATGGCTGCGCTCACGCGCTGCCGGGCCGACGCCGCCCACGTCCCGACCGACCTGATGGTCGAATATTACACCCAGCGCGCGAGCGCCGGCATGATCCTGACGGAGGCGACGATGGTCATCGAGGGCAACTCGGCCTTCGGCGGGCGCGAGCCGGGCATCTACTCCGCCGCGCAGGTGGCCGCGTGGAAAAAAGTCACTGACAGCGTGCATGCGCGCGGCGGCAAGATCCTCTGCCAGATCTGGCACGGCGGCCGGGCCTGCCACTCGCTGCTCAACAATGGCGCGCAGCCGGTCGCGCCCAGCCCCCTCCGCATCACCAACGACGAGACGCATACGCCCCAGGGCAAGAAGCCCTACGAGGTGCCGCGCGAGCTGCGCGACGACGAGCTGCCCGGCATCGTGGCGGGATTCCGGCGGGCCGCGGAAAACGCGAAGCTCGCCGGCTTCGATGGCGTCGAGATCCACGGCGCCAACGGCTACCTGCTCGACGAGTTCCTGCGCTCCGGCAGCAACCAGCGCACCGGCGCCTACGGCGGCTCGCTCGCGAACCGCGCCCGCCTGCTCCTTGAGGTCGTCGATGCGGCCACCGCCGTCTGGGGCGCAAACCGCGTGGGCGTCCGCATTTCGCCGCTCAACAGCTACAATGACATGAAGGACAGCGACCCGCTCGCGCTCACCGGCCACGTCGCCGCAGAGCTGAATCGCCGGGGCCTCGCGTTTCTCGATTTGATGCGGGGCGACTTCTTCGGCCAGCAAACGGGCGACGTCGTCTCCGTCGCGCGCCGCGAGTTCAAGGGCGCGCTGCTGTGCGGCATGGGCTACACGCCGGCCGAGGCCGCGCAGACCGTCGCCGCGGGCACCGCAGCCGCGATCGTGTTCGGCCACCATTTCATCAGCAACCCGGACCTCGTCGCGCGCGTGCGCGCGGGCGTCGCACTGGTCGAGCCGGACGCCAAGACCTTCTACAGCCCGGGCGCGCGTGGCTACACCGACTATCCCTCCCTGGGCGCAGCGTAAGTTCTCCGTGCCGTGGCGCCCGCCCGGGCGCCACGCGGCCGGCGCCTAGCGTTTCACGGCGAGACCCCGCCCAAGGTCCGTTGCACGCGGCGCGCGAACTTCGCTGCGGCGAGGGCCGTCACGCTCGCGCCGATCGCAAAGAGGAGGCCCATCATGATCCCCGGCGGGCGGTCCTCCTTGTCGCCGAACAGCGCGATGATGACGAGCCCGCCGGCCACGAAGCAGAGCAGGGTGATCGCGCAGCGCTGGATGGTGCGCAGCGCGTCGACGGTCTCCGGCGAAAACGATCCGCTCTGCCTCACCTTTCCGCACAACCCGAAGGCGCGGTAGAGCGCCCAAAAAAACGGAATCGAGCCCACATACACATACGCGAGGAAAGGATCCTTGAAGTAGATCTCGAAGACGGTCGCGTGGGCGTTGCGCCCTTCGACGTGCGGCTCGCCGAGCAGGAAGGCGAGCGCCGCGACGCCGACGACGACGATTGCGATCTGGAGGAAGAGGGCGGTGCTGCGTTTCATGGTGGGTCTAGGCTGCGAGCATCTCGCGGTAGAGTGAAGGGCGCATGAAGCGGCGGAGAATTCGACGTGAAGTCGGACCGCGGTCGTGGTCCGTCACGGGCCGCGCGTCTTTGCCGCCGCGATCACGGCGTCGTAGGCGGGTTTGCGGGCGTAGGCGTCGTCGAAGAGCAGCGGGCTCAACGTGCGGCGCCACGAATCGGTGTCGCGCAGGCCCCAGAACGTGACCCGCGCGATCGATGCGCGGTTTTTCATGAAGACGGCGAAGATATCGGCGTAGCGTTGAGCGAGCGCGGCTTGGTCCTCGGGCGAGAGGGGCGGCGGGGCGCGGTTGGGGCCGCGCGCGCTGCCCGGCGGCGCCACAAGCGCGGCGAAGGTCGCCTGCTGCTCCGCGGTGAGATGCGGGCGCACCGCATCGATGCCCACGCTGCGGAGCGGGCCGATTTTCTCGAAGTCGTGGGCGTTGGCCGCGGCGACGATCTTTTGGTTCGCGTCCTCGATGAGCGGCGCGACCTGGCTTTGCTGGGCCGCGGTGAGCGCCAGCCGGCTCGCGAGGGTGGCGATGGGCGGGAAGGCCCGCGGGGCGCCGTCGGCGGCGTTGAAGTTGACCGCGCCGGAGACGCTGGGGCCGCGCGTGACGGTCACGTCGAGCTCGGTGATGTGCACCTTGAGCCCGAG